>JAFSIA010000061.1 GCA_017440045.1 Lachnospiraceae bacterium | reverse complement strand
TTTCCTTCCTTGATTCTAGCGTGAACCTTTACAGTATCACCAACGTGAAACTCTGTAACAGTTTCCTTTAACTGAGCTGCCTCAATGTTCTTAATAATCTCGTTCATCTTATGAACCTCCTTAAATATTCGACATTCTTAATACTAAAGTGTACGTAACAGAGGAATATCTCTAATCGTCTATGTAACTTCAAAATTACACAACATTTGATTTATACCACAAAAACAATATAAATGCAAGTGTTTTATTTACTGAAGCTTAAATTTATTTACCTCATTCATAAGCTGTCCTGCTACATCTTCATTTACAGATGCCTGTTCACCAATCTCTGTAATCTTATCTGTCAATCCAACTGTTGTCTCCGTAACATTTACAACACCCTTTGTACTTTCTTCAACAGCAATGTTAACAGCCGAGATAGCTTCTTTAATAAGTTCAATATTATCCTGAAGGTTTGCGCTCGCCTCTGCAAACTGACTTAACATAACACTAGTATCATTTACATCACTATGATAGTTCTCACTAGTATCAAGAAGCTTCTGATATCCTGTAATAGCGGTCTCCATCATAAACTTAAGCATATTCTCTGCCTCAGTTGCAAGTTCATCAACCGCTGTGATAACCTGTGCACTTACTGTTTGAATCTGAGCCGCCACCTCTGCAGAATTAGTAGCAAGCTTACCGATTTCATCGGCAACAACAGCAAAACCTCTACCTGATTCTCCCGCTCTTGCTGCCTCAATGCTGGCATTTAATGCAAGCAGGTTCGTCTGTGAAGAAATATTTAAAATGTCTGCTGTCAGCTGATTAATCTCGTTTACAGCTTTTGATTTCTCAATCTTATCATTTACAGCATCAGCCATCTTCATAGCCTGGTTCTTTGCATCTTCCTGCTGTAAAACTGCATCCTCGCGAACATCATTTGCCTTAGTCTTAATTGCCTCAGAAGTATTTTTCCCTTCATCAGCTTTTGTTGCAATCATATCTATAGATGTAAATATCTCTCCTATGAGCTCATTTATCTGATTGATAGATGCTGTTGTTTCCTCCATCGCAGCACTCATCTCTTCCATTGTTGATGAAACTTCTGAAACATCAACCTCAGCATCTTTAAGTTCGCTGGCAATATTAGCTGTAGAAGAATTAATTGTATCTGAATTTTCAGCGATATTAAGCATTATTAACCTGATATGTTCAAGCATATCATTGACATTTAATGCGATAAGTTCCAGCTCATCACCAGACTTAATGTCAAGCTTCTGCGTTAAATCGCCTTCATTATTTACAATATCATAGATCTTATTATCAACTGTTCTAAGACTCTTTGATATACGACTTATTATAAATGTTAAAAGAATTATGGCAATAGCAATACTTCCAACAGTAATGCCTATAACAGTTACAAGAGCCTTTTCAAGCCTTTCATTAACCGTAGAAGCATCATAATCACAGCCTATAACACCGACAACCTTTCCGGCACTATTTTTTATTGGAAGATATGCGGATATAGTACTGCCATATTCCGTTACATCAATATAATCCTGAATATATTCTTCTCCTGCAAAAACATCTGCAAGCTCTTCATAAGGAGTCTCACACTCTTCACCTACTTCAGCCTGATCTTCACTTTCTTCAGCATCTATGCCATAATATACTGTGTTTCCATCTGCATAAAGCGTATACAGATACATAATTCCACAAGCTTCTTTTAAATCTCTTAATTCCTGTAAGATGTCCTTGTAATAATCTTCGTCCTCACAGCCCGGTTCGACTTTAGCCAGCTGGTCACCATCTATACTATGGACAACAACCTTAGCTGACATATAGGCCTCTTCTACACCCATTTCAATAAGACCATTCTTATTATTTAAATACATAGAAATACCCATACTCAAACAAATAATTGCAATTATTATGCTGGCCGGAATTAGCACCTTCAATTTGATACTTAATCCTCTGGTTTTTCTTTTCATTTTTAACCCTCCGTTATCTTCAATATTATATTTTCAGTAATTCATCACGCTAAAATATATAATAATTTTACTACTCTGCAATTCAATTTTCAAGAAATTTTGTGAAATCTCTTATATAAAAATAAAAAACAACAACTTCTCAGCTGTTGTTTTTTATTATAATATTTGTTTTATTTATTTTCTTCTAAAAATTTTTTATCCTTTTTAGTAAGTTCTACTTTCTCAAACAAGTCTGGTCTTAGCTCTCTTGTCAAAAGAAGTGACTGTTCTCTTCTCCACTTTTCTATATTAGCATGGTGACCACTTAATAACACATCTGGAACTTTTTCCCCTTCCCACACTTCTGGTCTTGTATATTGAGGATATTCCAGCAAATTATCTGTAAAAGTTTCTGTTTCTGCTGAAACGTCATTATTTAACACACCTGGAATGTGTCTTGAAATTGCATCAATCATAACCATTGCAGGAAGTTCTCCACCAGTTAAAACAAAATCTCCTATAGAAACTTCATCTGTAACTATCTTGTCTAAAACTCTCTTATCTATGCCCTCATAATGCCCACATAAGAATACAAGATTATCCTCTGTAGAAAGTTCTTTTGCCATATCTTGGTTAAACGTTCTACCGGTTGGTGTCATAAATAAAACTCTGGCTTTTTTAGTATTTTCACTATTTTCATTTATAAGTGTTTCCACATGTTTATAACAATCATATACAGGTTGAGCTTGCATAACCATACCAGCACCACCACCATATGGATAATCATCAACATGACGATGCTTATCCGTAGTAAAATCCCTTATATCTATAGCATTTATAGAGAGCAGATTTTTCTCCATAGCTTTCCCAATAATACTGGTATTTAATCCATTCATAATCATGTCTGGAAACAAGGTCATAATATAAAAGTTCATATAAACCTCTCAAATTACATATCCATTAATCCATCAAGAACATGTACTGTAATTATTTTATCATCAAGATTAACATCAAGCACACATGATGGTATGTTAGGAAGTAACAGTTCTTTTTCTGAATCTTTAAGCTTCACAACGAAAACATCATTTGCACCTGTCTGCATTACATCATAAAGAGTACCAAGCTCTACGCCTTCATCAGAGACAACCTTCATATCAATCAAATCAGCTATATAATACTCACCCTTATTAAGAGGTGTTGCATTATCTCTTGTAACATATAGGTCGCATCCTTTATATTTCTCAATATCATTTATATTATCAATACCTTTAAATTTCACTATAACAAGGTTCTTAAAAAATCTTGCCGACTGAATCTCAAGGTCAATTTTTTCTCTTTTAGCATCCAAAATAACTTTCTTAAGCTTCTTAAATCGCTCTGGTGCATCGGTTGTCGGAAATACCTTAACCTCACCCTTCACACCATGAGTATTGGCAATAACGCCAACTCTAAATAAATCCTCCATATTTACCTCTCTTTTTGTAAAAAAGGGACGCCGTAAAACGTCCCTCATAAAATCATAGCTATTTTGCAACTACGATTATGCTTAAAGTCACAAATATTACTGTAAAATATCTACAATAACCTTCTTATCTTCTCTAGATGCAGCTGCCTTAACAACAGAACGAATAGACTTTGCAATACGTCCCTGCTTACCGATAACTTTACCCTTGTCAGACTCAGATACCTTTATCTCAATAATAGTACCTTTCTCAGACTCTCTCTCTGTAACAACAACTTCATCAGGAGAATCAACTAGTGCCTTTGTAATTACCTCTACTAATTCTCTCATGACTACACCTCGCCTAGATACCTACTGATATTACTTCTCAATACCAGCCTGCTTTAATAACTTAGCAACAACATCTGTAGGCTGTGCACCATTTGATAACCACTTCTTAGCTGCTTCCTCGTTAAATGTAACTGCACTTGGCTCAACTGTTGGATCGTAAGTACCAATCTCCTCGATGAATCTACCATCTCTTGGAGCTCTTGAATCTGCTACTACGATTCTATAGAAAGGAGCCTTCTTCTGTCCCATTCTCTTTAATCTCATCTTTACTGCCATGTTAATTTACCTCCTTGGTTTGTAAAAAAATATTATTTATATAAAAGGGGAATTTCCTCTTTTAACAATGTTAAAACGGCATTTTAAATTTACCGAAACCGCCAAAGCGACCCTTCTTACCTCCGAACATACCGCCCATTTGTTTCATCATCTTGCGGGACTGTTCAAATTGTTTAACCAGACGGTTAACCTCTGCAATATCTACACCTGCTCCTCTAGCTATTCTGTTCTTTCTAGAAGGATTAAGTATTGATGGATTACTTCTCTCTGCAGGAGTCATGGAATAAATAATCGCCTCAACTCTTCCCATCTGTTTTTCATCTGGAAGTGCTGCTCCTTTAAGCTGACCTCCAAGACCAGGAATCATATTCATAACATCAGCCAGACCACCCATATTTTTAATCTGCTGCATAGATTCCAAATAATCATCGAAGCCAAATTCAGCTTTCTTGAGCTTCTTTTCCATCTCCTTAGCTTTCTCTGCATCAACAGCAGCCTCAGCTTTTTCGATAAGAGTGAGTACATCACCCATACCCAAGATACGTGAAGCCATTCTATCAGGGAAGAACTGTTCTAAATCAGAAAGTTTCTCACCCATACCAACATATAAAATTGGCTTTCCTGTCACACTTCTAATAGAAAGTGCTGCACCACCTCTTGTATCACCATCAAGTTTTGTTAAAACAACGCCGTCAATGCCAATCTTCTCATCAAATGTTGATGCAACATTTACTGCATCCTGACCTGTCATGGCATCTACAACAAGAATGGTCTGTGTTATATCAATGTTTTCTCTGATTTCTGCAAGCTCATCCATAAGCTCTTCATCTACATGAAGACGACCTGCAGTATCTATGATAACAACATTCATATCATTTGATTTAGCATGCTCCATAGCTGCTTTTGCGATGTTTACAGGTTTGTGATTTGTTCCCATAGCAAATACTGGGACTCCCTGCTTTTCACCGTTTATCTGTAACTGATCAATGGCTGCCGGTCTGTAAATATCACAGGCAACAAGCAAAGGTTTCTTACCTTTAGCTTTTAACTTTCCAGCAATCTTAGCTGCTGTTGTTGTCTTACCTGCACCCTGAAGACCCATCATCATAATAACTGTAATCTCATTGCCAGCCTTAAGCTTAAGCTCTGTAGTATCAGAACCCATAAGCTTTACCATCTCTTCATTTACTATCTTTATAACCATCTGACCTGGAGTTAAGCTTGTCATAACATCTTGACCAACAGCTCTCTCCTGTACAGAGTTTATAAACTGTTTTACTACCTTGAAGCTAACATCGGCCTCTAACAACGCCATCTTTACTTCCTTTAATGCTGCTTTTACATCAGCCTCAGTAAGTCTTCCCTTGCTTCTAAGGTTCTTAAAAACATTTTGTAATTTTTCCGATAAGCTCTCAAATGCCACCGTATACCTCCAACGTGACTCTCATCACTTCTATAGTTCTTCCAGAATATGTTCTGAAAGACTGCTAATCTTATCAATTATTTCTTTCTCCGCGGTGCTTCCTTCTAACTTAAGCTCTCTTAAAAGATTCGCCTGCTCCTTTACCTGTTTAACCATCTCTTTAGTGTTCAGAAATCTTTCAACTAAATGAAGCTTAGCCTCATAACCAGCCAACAGCTTTTCACACCTTTTGACCATATCATGAACAGCCTGTCTGCTTGTTCCTCTATCCTCAGCAATCTCACTGAGTCCTATGTCATTAAAGAAATAGTCCTCACATATAGATTTCTGATGTGCTGTCAGCAACTCACCATAAAAGTCATATAAAAGTGATAACTTTACGATTTCTTCCATTTTTTCCACGTGACAACCACCTCAAATCTAATGAGCATAAACCATATGTTTCTGACAATATATAGAAACACCGTTCATTATACTACTACATATAATAAACGGTGTCAAGTAAAAAAACTTTACATTTTTAATTTTCATCAATAAGCTGATGCATGTATGCTGTGTAATCACTTCTTCCCTCTTTTATAAACTGAATAGCTGATGAAGGATGTGAATTTAAAATACCTGTTAAAAGATATGGAATATCGTATCCCCATATTGCTCCGGCAGCTTTAAGCTTAAGAATATGTTTTTCAACAAAATCCATAATTGGAGTCAAGCTGTACTTTGGATTTCTCAAGAAACCTAATAAAGATTCCATATAGCAATTGCCTGCACCTCTACCCATACCTGACACAGTTGCATCAAGAAGACTAACACCATAAGAGAGAGCCTCAATAGTGTTGGCAAACGCAAGCTGCTGATTATTATGAGCATGCATTCCAATGGTCTTATTGTATTTGGCTCCAATATTTAAAAATTTATCAGAAAGCTTCTTTATCTGTTCTGGATAAAACGAACCAAAACTATCAACAAGATAAATATAGTCAACGCCTGACTGTCCTAAAAGCTCGAGGCCATTATTTAAATCTTCGTCATTAACCTTTGAAATAGCCATAATATTAACAGTTGTTTCATAGCCTTTTTCCTTAGCGTCCTCTATCATTTCAATGGCAGTAGGAATCTGATGGATATATGTTGCAGTACGAATCATATCGATGACACTGTCTTTTCTATCTATAATATCTCTCTTATAATCTGTTCTGCCCACATCAGACATAACTGCAATCTTAAGGTCAGAATCATTATCGCCTACAATAGCTCTAATATCCTCCTCCTCACAGAACTTCCACTTTCCAAAGTCCTCTTTCTTAAATACATCCTTTGATGCCTTATATCCAAATTCCATATAGTCTACACCAGCCTTAATGTTAGCCTGATACAAATCCTTAACAAACTCATCTGTAAATCTAAAATTATTTACAAGACCTCCATCTCTTAAAGTTGCGTCCAAAACCTTAATATCGGGTCTAAATGATATTAAATCACCCTTTTTAGCTGTTGTTTCCATACTTCTTTCCTCCAACTTTTAAATTATCAGCAATCCATGTATTCTCTTTCGCGTTAAAGTGCAACACTTTAAACCATTAAACTACTGACTTAAAAATAATATCGCAATATTTTAGTTTTGTCAACTACTTAATATTGCGATATATTCTTTTTATAATGTTGTTCTTACAACCTTAGGCTTATATCCTTCTTTATCAAGTACTGCACATATTGTGTGCTTATGCTCTTCACCGAAGGCTTCAAGTGTTATTCTAAGCTCAACCTCTGCGTTACGGTTGATACTTACAAACTGGTTATGCTCAAGCTTAACTACATTACCCTGCTGCTCTGCAATTAGCTTTGCAACTCTCTCAAGCTGACCCGGCTTATCTGGAAGAAGAACTGATACTGTAAATATTCTTCCTCTCTGGATAAGTCCGTGCTGTAAAATTGAAGACATTGTGATAATATCCATATTTCCACCTGAGATAATAGATACTATATTCTTATCCCAACATTCAAGATGCTTAAGCGCTGCTATTGTTAACAATCCTGAGCCCTCGCATACCATTTTATGATTTTCTACCATGTCAAGAAATGCGTCAATAAGCTCGCTATCCTCAACTGTTATAATTTCATCCACATATTTCTGTATATATGGGAAAATAATTGTTCCCGGTGTTTTAACTGCTGTACCATCTGCAATTGTAACAGCACTAGGAAGTGATACTACGTGGCCTTCTCTCACTGAAGACTGCATACAATTTGCACCTGCTGGCTCTACACCGATTACTCTTACCTTTGGATTAACCATCTTTGCAAGTGCTGCAACACCTGCAGCCAATCCACCACCGCCGATTGGTACCAATATACAATCTACATCTGGCAATTCATCAAATATCTCCATTGCTACTGAACCCTGTCCTGTAGCCACTTCCAAGTCATCAAACGGATGTACAAATGTATATCCATGCTCTTTTGCAAGTCTATATGCTTCCTCACAAGCCTCATCATACACATTTCCATATAAAACAACGTCTGCGCCATAGCTCTTAGTACGATTAACCTTTATAAGAGGTGTTCCTGTAGGCATAACGATTGTAGCCTTTATTCCATAGAGCTTTGCTGCATTTGCAACACCCTGAGCATGATTGCCGGCAGATGCTGTAATAAGACCCTTTGCTCTCTCCTCATCTGTTAACTGGCTTATTTTGTAATAAGCACCACGCACCTTATATGCACCTGTAAACTGGAGATTCTCAGGCTTTATATAAACCTTATTTCCTGTTGTCTTTGTAAAATAATCACTGTAAACAAGATTTGTTGGAACAGTAACATTCTTTACAATCTTTGCTGCTTCCTTAAATTTTTCAAGAGAAAATTCTGTTATCATAATTGTACCTTCCTTTCGCTACACCTCAAATAACGCATTTACAAACGTGTCTGAATCAAACTTTTGTAAATCCTCAATATGCTCACCAACACCAATATATTTAACAGGTATGCCAAGCTCCGACTGTATTGCCACTGCAATACCACCTTTCGCCGTACCATCCATTTTTGTAAGAATTATTCCTGTAATATCAGCTGCCTCCATAAACTGTTTAGCCTGCACTAACGCATTCTGTCCTGTTGTTGCATCTAACACAATCAAATTCTCTCTGTAGGCTTCCGGATATTCCTTATCAAGTATTCTGTTAATCTTTTTTAGCTCCTCCATAAGATTCTTCTTATTGTGAAGCCTTCCTGCTGTATCACATATTAACAAATCAGCTTTTCTAGCCTTGGCTGCCTGTGCCGCATCAAAAATTACCGATGCCGGGTCCGCACCCTCTCTACTTGATATAATGTCAGCTCCTGATCTGTTTGCCCACTCTGTAAGCTGCTCTATGGCCGCTGCTCTAAATGTATCCGCCGCAGCCAGTACCACCTTCTTACCCTGTGACTTAAACTGACCTGCAAGCTTTCCGATAGATGTTGTCTTTCCTACTCCATTTACACCTATTACAAGGAGTACACTTGTTTTATTCTCATAATCATAAGCTGTTTCGCCAAGATTCATCTGCTCCTTTATGGAATCCATAAGAAGTTGTCTACATTCTGCAGGCTCCTTAATTTTTTGTTCCTTAACCTTTGCCTTTAAATCATCAATGATTTTATTTGTTGTAGAAACACCTATATCACCCATAATAAGTATTTCTTCCAACTCCTCATAAAAATCATCATCAATTGATGAAAATGCTGAGAAAATACTTTCAAACCCAGATACAATATTATCTCTTGTCTTTCCAAGACCCTCTACAAGCCTTCTAAAAAAACCTTTCTTTTCTTCGCTCATATTTATACCTTCCTACTTAATTTCCGTTACGAGCCTTCTCGTCACTCTCCAATTCTGCCTCTAATAAGTTAACTGACACAAGTGTTGATACACCCTTCTCCTGCATTGTTATACCATAAAGTCTATCAGCCGCAGCCATAGTACCTCGTCTATGTGTAATAACAATAAACTGTGTATGGTCAGTAAGCTTATGTAGATATCCTGCAAATCTAACAACGTTAGAATCATCAAGTGCCGCCTCAATCTCATCTAAAAGACAGAATGGGGAAGGCTTAAGATTCTGTATTGCAAAGAGAAGTGCTATAGCAGTCAGTGCCTTCTCTCCACCGGATAACTGCATCATATTCTGAAGCTTCTTGCCTGGTGGCTGAGAAATAATACTAATATCAGCCTCTAAGATATCCATATCTTCATTAAGCTCTATAGTACCCTTTCCACCTCCGAAAAGTTCTTTAAATACCTTGTCAAATTCGACTCTAATCTCAGTAAACTTCTCAGTAAACTGATTTCTCATACCAGTATCAAGCTCCTCAATAATCTTTTCAAGATTTTCGGCGGCAATAACAAGATCATCATGCTGTGTCTTTAAGAATGTATATCTTTCAGATACTGACTTGTACTCCTCTATAGAATTAACATTTACATCTCCAAGGTCTCTAATTTCACCTTTTAAAGATGAAATATTTTTCTTTATGCTGGCAAGATTTGTGAGCTCCTCGTTTTTCATTGTAAGAGCTACGCTATATGTAAGCTCGTATTCATCCCACATATAGTTGACCTGCTTCTCATTGGCTTCCTCAAGCTTTTCTTTCTGACTACTTAAGCGGTAAATTTCCTTATCTAACTCATTAATATGAGTTGAAATCTCTTCACGTCTTGTAATGTAATCTTTATGTTCTCTTGTCTGAGCTTCTTTATCCTCTGAAAGCTTGCCGATTTCCGTTTCTAAAATCGCTTTTCGACTCTTAGCGTCAGCCATAGCCTGCTCTATTGATTCTATTTCCTTAATCTTATCAAGAACAGAAGATGCTGCATCATCTGCATTGGTGCTTATCTCTTTAAGCTCCATATTGAGCTTCTCATTTTCCGCATCAATTCTTGACACATTCTCTCTTATGAATTCAAGCTTTTGCTTAAGCTCTGCATATGAAAGCTTAAGTTCCTGATTTTTTCCTGTCTCAAGGATTTCAAGCTGTTTTTGCTCCTCAACCTGCTTATTTAAGTCTGCAATACGCTGTTCTATAAACTTATTCTTATCATCAAATGTAAGAAGCTCTGTGCTCAAAGTATCATAGCTTGATTTAATATCCGTAATCTGGCTGGCAATCTCAGTATTTTCCTTGTTGAAGTCCTCGTAGCTGTCTGTAAGCTCCTGTTTCTTCTCGTCAGCCTTATTCATATTCATCTTAACAGTATTTTGTAAAATATACTGCTCGTTTAATACAAGCTTAATCTTTTCAAGCTCCTCATTAGCCTCTCTTAACTTGCTCTCATTCTCTTCAAGAGTCTCATTTATCTGCTGATTTTCTTCTTTAAGTTCAACTAATGCCTTCTCTAATTCCTCTATCTCTCTTCTTCTACCAAGAAGATTTGAATTGTTTTTAAAAGCACCACCGGAAAGAGAACCACCTGCATTGAGAAGCTCACCCTCCAAAGTAACTATACGAAGTGTATAATTATACTTTCTAGCTATCAAAAGTGCATTATCAATTGTATCTATAACTACAATTCTTCCAAGAAGATATTTAGCAATGTTCTCCCATTCTTTCTTTATCTGAACAAGGTCACATGCCAAACCAATAACACCCTTTTCCTCTAAGACACGCTCATTAGAAAAGCCTGTCTTATTGGCAATACTGCTAAGTGGAAGAAATGTCGCTCTACCAAACTTGCCTCTCTTTAAATATTCAATTGCCTCCTTAGCTGTAGTTTCTGTATCTGTTACTACATTCTGAATATTTCCACCTAAAGCTGTCTCAATGGCTGTTTCGTACTTTTTGTCTACCTTTATGATATCAGCAACAACACCAACGATACCTTTTTCCTTCTCTTTAAGCTCCATTATCTTCTTAATAGAATTTCCATATCCCTCATATCTCTCAGTCATATTCTTTAATGCTTCAAGATTGGAATTAACCTGATGGTATCTTCTCTGCTTTTCTTCTCTCTGTTTAATAAGGTCAGCATTTTCTCTCTTTATATCATTTATCTGACCTTCGCACTTATCAGCTTGCTCACTATACTGGATAATCTCATCATTAACCTTTTTCATCTCTGCTTCAAGCTCTGCGATAATCTTATCCTGTTCTTCTGTGTCGCTCTTTGACTTTAAAAGCTTCTGACTAAGCTCTGCCTTACGAATATTAATCTGCTCAAGCATAGTGTCATAACGCTGCATTTTTGCCATAACGCCAGATTTTTCATTTAAAAGCTCAATAATCTCAGATTTAGATTTTTCAATCTCTTCCATGAGTTCGTTAATCTTTGCCGCAATTTCAGCTAGTTTTCCATCTGCCTCATTCTGAATCTTTGAAGCCTCTGAGAGACTGACATCAATATCCTTTTTCTCCAAAAGGAGTCTTTCCTTCTCCTTCTCATGGTCCTCAATATCCTCTGATATAGAAGCCATACGATTCTTAAGGTGTTCATCATTAATCTTTGCTGAATTTATCTGCTCGTTTAAAACCTTAATATCACCATCAAACTTTTCCATAGCAATATTAGTTTGATTGAGACAATTCTTCTTATCCTCAAGCTGTAAATTCATATCCTCAATAACACCATCTAAAACCTCATACTGGTTTTTGATATTATCAAGTGTCTCTTTATTTTCCTGCAATTCAGCTGTAGCTATGGCATATTTTTTCTCAATGTCGGAAAGATTTGTACGAATCTGCTCAATTTCAAGAAGAAACATGTTTATATCATATGTCTTTAACTCTTCTTTGAGCTTTAAATACTTTCTGGCTGTCTCTGATTGACGTTCTAATGGCTTAAGCTGTCTTTCAAGCTCAGCTAATATATCTATAACTCTAGTAAGGTTATCTCTCTCATTGTCAAGCTTCTTTACTGCCTCTGCCTTTCTTCTTTTAAACTTTACAATACCGGCTGCTTCATCAAAAAGCTCTCTTCTCTCCTCTGGCTTACCACTTAAAATCTTATCAATCTGTCCCTGTCCAATAATAGAATAACCTTCTTTACCGATACCTGTATCATAGAAAAGTTCATTAATATCCTTTAAACGACAAATAGAGCCATTAATCATATACTCACTTTCACCAGAACGGAATAATCTTCTGGACACTGTGACTTCTTCATAATCAATAGCTAATTTATGGTCAGAATTGTCTAATGTGATAGCAACATAAGCAAAACCAAGAGGCTTTCTATTCTCTGTTCCAGCAAAAATAACATCCTCCATTTTGCCACCACGAAGCTGCTTAATACGCTGTTCACCAAGCACCCATCTAACAGCATCGGCAACATTACTTTTACCACTTCCATTTGGTCCTACAATACCTGTTATACCATTATGAAAATCAAACTTTATCTTATTGGCAAAGGATTTAAATCCCTGTACCTCTATACTTTTTAAATACATTTTGTACCTTCCTGTTTCTCACTTCTTTTAATTGACAAAATTGCCTCATAAGCAGCCTGCTGCTCTGCTCTCTTCTTTGTGCCTCCCTGACCTCTTCCGAGAACACTATTCTTAAACACTGCTTCTACCTGAAATGACTTGTTATGATCCGGTCCGGATTCGCCAACAAGTACATATTCAACGCGCTCCTTATACTTCTTTTGAACAATCTCCTGAAGTATGGTCTTGCTATCATAAAAGAGATGTTTGTTATCTATATCATTTAAAACAAATTTCTTAACGAACTCTTTTGCATTAGCAAAACCACCATCCAAATATATTGCACCTATAAGTGCTTCCAGGGCATCTGAAATAATTGAATCCCTATATCTTCCCCCTGTGTTTTCCTCACCATGACCTAGTCTTAAATACTCATTTAACTTAAATGCTCTGGCAGACTCTGCAAGTGTTGGTTCACAAACCAAGCTGGCTCTAAGTCTTGTAAGCTCTCCTTCCAGCTTTGATGCATATTCAAAAAAAAGAAACTCACTTGATGTAAGCTCCAATACAGCATCACCTAAAAATTCAAGTCGTTCATTATTCTTATGCTTACCAAGCTTATTATCATTTGAATATGAACTATGAGTCAAGGCTAGATCAAGTAATGATTCATCTTTAAACTGATAACCAATTTTTGCTTGTAACTCCTTAATATCTCTCATAATATACCTTTCTTTAAAAATGTAGTAAGAATGGGGTATCAGACCCCATTCTTACTAAAAAAACATCTTTACAATCTAATTGTTATTAGTTTAAAGCATTCTTAATCTGGTCTACAGCATCTGATACTGTTGAAATCTTCTCAGCTTCCTCGTTTGGAATTTCGATATCGAATTCTTCTTCAATACCCATTATAATCTGGAATACATCAAGAGAGTCTGCTCCTAAATCATCTACAAATGTTGACTCCATTGTAATTTCCTCTGCATCAATATTTAATACCTCTGCAATAATGTTTTGTAACTTTTCGAATTCCATAATAAAACTTCCTTTCTTATATAAAAATATTTTTATAAGCTTTCCTGTAAATTAATGTTTTCTCTTATCTTTTCATTAATTTGCTGCTCTTTAAAGTTAATACACTGGTATATTGCATTCTGAATATCCTTTGCAGTTGAACTACCATGTGCCTTAACAACAAGACCATTCAAACCAAGAAGTGGAGCTCCACCCTGTTCATCATCCATAAATCTCTTAAGTGTTTTCTTAAGCGTTGGCTTAATAAGAAGTGCTCCTATCTTGCTCTTGAAGGAACTCATAAGCCCCTTCTTAATCTCAGATACAAGTGTTGTTCCAAGACCTTCATAAAGTTTTAAGATTACATTGCCAACAAATGCATCACATACAATAACGTCTGCATATCCTGTTGGAATCTCTCTAGCCTCAATACTGCCAATAAAATTAATATCCGGACAGTTCTTAAGAAGTGGGAATGTCTCATGTACAAGAGCATTACCCTTCTCTTCCTCTGCACCATTATTTACAATGGCAACTCTTGGCCTCTCAATGCCCATAATGTTTTCCATATATAAAGAACCCATTTTAGCAAATTGTACAAGATGACTTGGACGCGCATCTACATTTGCACCACAGTCAACAAGTAATGTATGACCTGTCTTTGTTGGAAGTAATGGTGCCAACGGTGGTCTTTCAATACCTTTAATTCTACCTACAATCACCTGTCCACCGACTAATACAGCTCCTGTGCTACCTGCTGAAACAAAGGCATCCGCCTCGCCATGCTTAACCATATTCATTGCAACGACGATAGATGAATCTTTCTTTGATTTAATAGCCTTAACTGGTGGCTCCTCTGTAGCTATAACCTCTGTGGCATTAAAAACTGTGATTCTTTCTTTGTCATATTCATATTTTGCCAGTTCTTCGTTAATTATACTCTCGACACCGACAAGTTTTATTGCTACGGCATTATTTGCATTAACCGCATCAACTGCACCCTTAATTATTTCAACAGGTGCATTGTCTCCTCCCATAGCATCAACTGCTACGATAGTCTTATCCTTTAACATTTCTACCTCCGCTTAAATATAGTAAGGCTCACAATGGATACTATACTAGATAAACGTATATAAATCAACTATATAAAATGATTTTTTATTGATTTTTATTTTGTTTTTATATAGAAAAAAAGGACTATCTTTCGATAATCCTTTAATACCTATTTAATCGAATACTAATTAGTCAACAGTAACGATTTCCTTCTTATTGTAGCTTCCACAAGCCTTACATACTCTATGAGGCATCATTAACTCGCCACACTTTGAGCACTTTACGAGATTTGGAGCTGTCATCTTCCAGTTAGCTCTTCTCTTATCTCTTCTTGCTTTTGAAGTTTTATTCTTTGGACAAATAGACATGGTTTACACCTCCTTAAAGCTATTAAAGACCTCTAAAGCTTTCGCCATTCTCGGGTCTAATTCTGTGGTATCACAACCACAACTTCCATGGTTGAGATTTGTGCCACATCTATTACAAATTCCCTTGCAGTTTTCTTTGCAAAGAACCTTCATAGGTAAATTCACTAAAATCTCACCGTAAGCGAACTTTGTTACATCAAATTCTGTACCATTGACAAAATCATTTTCATCAAGAATCTCGTCATCTTCAGAATCATACTTCCCTAATGCAACTTCATCCGTATCGCTCAAGTTGACTTCTATAGAAGTCTGAATTTTCAATTGTGTGCGTACAACTTCCAAACATCTGTCACATGGAATACCAAGAGCGATATCAATATCAGCATCTACTAAAATGTTTCCATCTCCTAAATTTGTAAAAACAAAATTCATAGGTTTTTTATCAATAATCTGATATGTACCCATTTTTGATGAAAAAGAATCCATCTCCAATTCTGTTTCAAGTTGTTTTACTTTACCCTTTTGGGATAAAAGTGGATGTAAATCAATAAGCATAATTACCTCTCTTTAATCGCACCTTGGCTATTATACCCATATGTTGTGTGTTTGTCAACAAAAATATACAAAAAATATTTACTGTACAAGTTCTAATGTTTCCTGTGCAATCTTTAACTCCTCGTTAGTTGGAATAACCATTACCTTTACCTTAGAGTCTGCTGTTGAAATAACACCCTCTGTACCTCTAAACTTATCGTTGGCATCAGCATCAATTGTGATTCCAAGATAACCAAAATACTTACAGATTCTCTGTCTCATAGGAGCATCATTCTCACCTACACCTGCAGTAAACGCAATAGCATCTACTCCGTTCATTGCAGCAGCATATGAGCCAACATACTTAGCTACTCTATATGCAAATGCCTCCAAAGCTATCTCCGCCTGATTATTTCCTTCCTTTGAGGCCTTTGTAACATCTCTGAAATCACTTGAAATACCACTTAAACCTAAAAGACCAGACTTTTTATTGAGAATATTAAGAACTTCGTTTACGTCCTTGCCTTCTTTATTTGCAATATACTGAACTACACCTGCATCAATATCACCACTTCTTGTACCCATAATAAGACCTTCAAGTGGAGTAAGACCCATACTTGTGTCAACACATTTTCCGTTTAATACAGCTGAACACGAGCCACCATTTCCAATATGGCATACAATAACTTTTGAATTATCCTTGTCTAAACCAGCCATTTCTATAGCTTTCTTTGATACAAACGCATGGCTTGTACCATGGAAACCATACTTACGTACACCGTACTTATCATAGTAATCATATGGTATTGCATACATAAATGCTTTATCTGGCATAGTCTGGTGGAAAGCTGTGTCAAATACTGCCACATGCTTAACACCTGGCATAGCATGTTGACAAGCCTCAATACCTGTAAGGTTTGCTGGATTATGCAATGGTGCAAAGTCTGCGCACTCATCTATAGCCTTTATAACATTCTCATCAACTACAACAGAGCCAACATACTTCTGTCCGCCATGAACTACTCTGTGGCCAACAGCTGTAATCTCGCTTACATCGCTAATAACGCCATGAACAGGGTCTACAAGCATATCAAGAACCATCTGCACAGCCACCTTATGATCTGGCATAGCCTTCTCAACAACACAAGAATCTTTGCCTGCTGGCTTATGTGTAAGAGCCGAACCGTCAATTCCTATTCTCTCACAGAGACCCTTTGCTAAGACTGTCTCATGCTCCATATCAAAAAGCTGATACTTAAGTGATGAACTACCGCAATTTATAACTAAAATCTTCATAATATATTATCCTTTCTAGAAATAGTATTTTATCAATATTTGTTAGTAAATTTATGCTTCTACCTGTGCCTGAACAGCTGTAATCGCAATTACACCTACAATATCCTTTGCAGAACATCCTCTTGAAAGGTCATTTACAGGTTTTGCAATACCCTGACATAATGGTCCGTATGCCTCAGCCTTTGCAAGTCTCTGTACAAGCTTATATCCGATATTTCCAGCATCCAAGTCTGGGAAGATAAGAACATTTGCATTTCCTGCAACTGCACTATTAGGAGCCTTAGACTGTCCAACGCTTGGAACCATAGCTGCATCTGCCTGAAGTTCACCATCAATCTCAAACTGAGGTGCTGATTCCTTTGCAATCTTTGTAGCTTCAACTACCTTATCAACATCAGCATGCTTTGCACTACCCATTGAAGAATGAGAAAGCATTGCAACCTTTGCCTTAGCACCAACAAGTGCTTCAAAGCTCTCTGCCGAAGATACAGCTATTGCTGCAAGCTCCTCAGCATTTGGATTCTGGTTAAGACCACAATCACCGAAAACAAATGTACCATTCTCGCCGTATTCACAATTTGGCACTTCCATAACGAAAAATGTTGAAACAAGCTTTGTGCCTGGCTTTGTCTTTATTATCTGTAACGCTGGCTTAAGTGTGTTTGCTGTAGAATGACATGCACCAGAAACAACACCATCAGCATCGCCACACTTAACCATCATACATGCATAGAACATATACTCTGTATTAAGAAGGTTTGTTGCCTCCTCCTTTGTCATGCCTTTAGCCTTTCTAAGCTCAACTAATGTATCTATATACTGCTCTGTCTTCTCATATGTTGCAGGATTTACGATAGTAGCCTTTGATACATCAAGACCTTCGCTATACTTATTTACATCTTCTGGTGTTCCAATAATAATGATATTTGCAACATCCTCTGCAAGAATCTCTGCAGCAGCTTCAAATGTTCTTCTATCCATTGACTCAGGTAATACGATAGTTTTTTTGTTTTGCTTTGCTTTTTTCTTCATTTCATCAATAAATGCCATAACAAAATCTCCTTTTCTGAATTAGGGTTAAAAGGCCCATACTGTTTTAATTATAACTCTATAACTCCTTGTATACAAGTCGAATTTTAGATATTAATTGTATAAAAATAAGTACATTCTGTCAGTGATGATTCAGATAAAAAAGAAGCAAGCCTATTTTTTCAGACTTGCTTTTTTTATCTTATATTATCTTATCTTCTTCCGCCGGGACGTCCGTCACCCATATTTCCTGAGTCGCCCATACCATTCATACCGCCCATGCCTCCCATTCCACCATTGGCATTTCCGGCTGTAGATAAAGTACTGCTTATTGTAAATGTTGTATATTCTGTACCACCTGAATAATTTCCTGTAGCAATACCATTTTCTACATCACCATCCACAGTTCCTCCTACACTAACAGTATAACTCTCACCAGTTTTTAAATCAGCAGTGCAAAGAACTACATTATTGTATGATTTCGCTCCGGAATATGTCAGTATGGAATCTCCATTTTTATCTGAAACATTGAGTAACTTTCCATTAGATATTGTTTCATTTAAACCAATCATAACACAATTTATAGATGCATTATTAGGCATCTGCGCCATACCTGCAGCACCTACAGCTAAAACAAAACCACCTGTAACATTACAGCCTCCATCATAATCAAATGCTCCATTTCCACTATTTGAAGGGCCATCAACTACTATATATCCGTCAGTTACTGTTAGAGTTCCATTGGCATCCAATCCGTCACCGGATGCATTAACATATACATAACCACCATTAAATGTAAGACTACCTGTGGAACCTGCAAAATTATTCATACCCGGTCTTCCACCCATAGCTGAACTATCATTTCCGCCAGCAGCGTTAAAGCCATCATCTGAGGATTTTATTTCTATCTCACCATCATTGAAAGCAATATTTGTTGCTTCTACACCTTCATAACACTGTGTTATTGATATTTTTCCACCATTTATAACAAGTGTGCTGTCAGCATGTATTCCATCATCACCGGATGTAATATCATAATCACCACCATTTATTTCTATTGAAACATTTGTGTGCATAGCATCATCCTCAGAATTTATCTTGAAAGTTCCACCATTAATTGTCAAATCACATCCAGCCTTCAAAGCTTTCATACTGACTGTATCATTAGTGGAAGCTGACTGATTTCCATCCATTCCCATACCCATACCTGGTCTTGCCCAGTCATCACCACCATTATCCCAGCTGGCATTTGAAGCACCCTCACCAGTTGTGATATCAAATATACCATTGTTTACAACCATACATGTCTCTGCCTGGAATGCATCTTCACCTGACTCTACTTTAAAATCACCACCATCGATGATAATATATCCCTGCTCTGTCTCAGTGGTATTATCAGCTTTGAAACCGTCTGCTCCACATACAATTTCAAATTTACCATCCATTATTGCTATAGAGTCCTTACCTTTAATACCGTTATTTACAGCATCAACATTTATTATACCACCAGTAATTGTCAAATCATCCTTTGACGCGATACCATTATTAAAGTTTGCTTTTACATTAAGTTTTCCTGTGCCAGATATAACCAAATCATCCTTAGAGAATATACACGCATTTGGCTCTTCCTCTGTCTCATCCTCAAAATCATAGGATTTCCCATCGGTAAATGTATTTTCTGTTCCATCTACAAGACATAACACCACTTTATCGGCACTTTTTACATATAATGGTGCTGAATTATCACAAGTCACATCTACACCATTTAATATAAGTGTCACCACTTCTGCATCACTCTCAGGTACATCTACAATTATTTGACCATTGCTTATAGTTCCTGATAATACATACTCACCCGACTTTGAGATGGTAACAGTTTCATCATTAAGCTTAATCTCATTATTGAAGCTATTTATCTGACTCGCTCCAACAGTTATAGTCTCCTTGTCACTATAATTTACTTCAATTTCAAATTTGTCACCATATTCTGAATTTACAGTCTCATTCTCTTCATCGTAATCATTTGGACGATAAATTCCATCATCATCAATGTATCCATCCACCGGCTGATTGATTCCAGGCTGATTTGGTTGAGCCAGGTTGTCGTCCGGCTCACTTGAGCAACCAAATAAAGTTGTTATCAAAAGCATACTACAAATGGTAAGTGATAATATTTTTCTTTTCATAATTATATCTCCTTCTATGTACAAAAAATCTATTTCTGTATTGGATTTAACTTTACAAATTATATTTTACATAGTAATGTGATTATTATGTGAAACAAAAGGAAAAATACTGTGTAAGTAGAATGTATTTTTATACAGAATATATAATAATAGAGGAATATTATGAGTATTGTCGGTCTTATAACTGAATATAATCCATTTCATATGGGACATGAGTATCACATTAAGAAAGCAAAAGAATTAACCGGTGCTGACACAGCAATAGTTATAATGAGTGGTAACTTTGTCCAGCGTGGCACTCCGGCTTTTTTAGATAAATATACAAGGACGGAAATTGCGCTAAATCATGGTGCTGATATTATCTTGGAATTGCCTATTCCCTTTTCTCATCTTAGCGCTGAATATTTTGCATATGCAGCAGTTAATCTTTTAAATAAGACAGACATAGTCGATTACTTATGTTTCGGCTGTGAATGTGATGATTTAAACTTACTTTCTTCTATTGCTGATGTGTTGTACAGCGCAAAAAAAGATCCATCCCACTCATTAAACGCTTACATAAAAGCATACAGCAAGGACGGACTTAGCTACGCTTCTGCCAGAAGTCTTGGATTAAAGGATTATTTCAATAATTCATCTGATCATAAAAAATACAAAAACCAGTTGAGTGATATTATTGATAAACCAAACAATATATTGGCAATTGAGTACCTAAAGGCTCTTACTCATATTAATTCCAATATTAAACCAATAGCGCTAAAAAGAGTGAAAGCTTCATATCACGAAGATAACGCAAATAATGTTATGTACTCTGCTACATCCCTTAGAAATGCTATAAACTGCGGTAATAATTTCAACGAACTTATAAGCTTTGATAAAAAATACGAAATGATATTTACCAATCCGTCATCACTATGCATTGATGACTTCAGCCAAATTCTCGGTCAACGACTTCTTTTTGAGAAATCGCTAAATACTGACCTGTCAATATATGCTGGCATAGATTCATCTCTCTCAAATCGCATATATAATGTTTTAAATTCTAATGGATTAAAATCTATTACGGGCTTTATAGAAAAATTAAAGACAAAAAACATTGCATATAGTGCCATAAGTCGTGGTTTATTATCAATAATCTTAAATATTACAGAAACGGATGTTTACGACTATATGACAAACGATATTGCATCATATGCACGTATTCTTGGATTTAAGAAGGATGCCTCTCATCTTTTAAATGATATTAAGAAAAGAAGCTCCCTTACCTTGATTGGACAGCTAAAGGAAGCCAATGACAATCCCAACTTAAATGATGTTGACAACAAAATGCTTAAACAATCCATATACTGTGACGAGCTTTACAATATGGTTGTTAGAACCAAATACAATTCAGACATCCCAAATGAGTTTGAGAGACGTATTATAATAATTTAATAACCTTATCATAATTTTCCTTCTTATGAGGAAATATACAATCAGAACAATCCTTGATTCTTTTGCCCTTAACCTCTATATACTTAGGGGTTCCAGGGCATTTTTCATGTGAATTTAAAGGACAATAACAAAAGAGGCAATTTATCTCATCAATATTTTTATGACAAGGATAATATTCGCACTTTTTATTTGAAAAAAACTTATATTCTTCACTCATTACCTTTCACCTCTATTTTCTTTAAATAATAACCCGACAGTCAGGATGTAATCTTAACTGTCGGGTTTACTCTTATAGTATATTACTATTTTACCTGCTCATTAATCTTTGCGAACATCTCAGCACGGATTTCCATAACCTTTGATATTACTTCATCCTTATTAACCTTCATAGAAATAGATTTATCTCTACTTACTATTTCTACAAGACCTTCTTGCAAGTTCTTAGGACCAACTATTACTCTAATTGGAGCACCGATAAGGTCCGCATCTGCAAACATAGCACCTGGACGAACATCTGCTCTATCATCATATAAAACTTCCATTCCGCTATTTTGCATTTTATCATAAAGTTCATCTGCAAATGCCTTTGCTTCTGCATCATCCGCTCTAAGCAGGCACATATGAATCTCCCAAGGAGCAATTGAAATTGGCCAAATTGGACCATAATCATCGTGCTTTACCTCACAGACACTAGCTGCCATACGTCCAACACCGATACCATAACAGCCCATAATAGCGTCCTTAGTCTCGCCATTCTCATCAAGGTATGTAAGTCCCATAGACTTAGAATACTTTGTACCAAGCTGGAATATATTTCCAACCTCAATACCTCTCTGTACAGTAATTGACTTCTTACCACAGCATGGGCAGATGCCACCCTCAGTGATTTTTGCAACATCTACATATGAAACATCGCCATAATCTCTCTCTGTATTAAAGCCTGTGTAGTGGTAATCTGTCTTATTTGCACCAACTACAAGATTATCAATGCCCTTTAATGAGCTGTCAAAAATAACCATTGCATTGTCTGTAAGTCCCTTTGGTCCGATAAATCCGGCCACAATGCCACAATCCTCTGTAATAACAGCTGGATGAACATTCTCACCTACAATCTTTGTAAGCTTTGCCTCATTTACATCAAGGTCGCCTCTGATAAACACTACAACATATGAATCATCAGCATTCTTCTGATATACAACAGCCTTACCTGTATGTACTACAGGAACCTTTAAGAAATCTGCCACTTCCTCAATAGTCTTACAATTAGGTGTATAAACCTCTGCCAAATCAGCCTTTGTAATAAGATTATCATTTTCAATAATACTGTCAGCTGCTTACTTATTGGCTCTATAATCACACTCTGTACAAATAGCGATTGAATCCTCTCCAACAGGTGTAAGAAGCATATATTCATGAGAAACGCTTCCACCCATCATACCAGAATCAGATGCAACAGCAACAACCTCTGGAATACCACATCTGGCAAAAATGCGATTGTATGAATCGTAGCACTTCTGATAATAAGCCTCTAAATCCTCCTGGGATGTATGGAATGAATAAGCATCCTTCATTGTAAACTCACGAACTCTGATAAGACCAGCTCTAGGTCTTGCCTCATCACGGAACTTTGTCTGTATCTGATAAATCATAAATGGATACTTTGCATAGCTGTTAGCATATTCCTTTACAAGCTGTACTGAAGCCTCCTCGTGTGTCATACCGAGAACCATTCTTGAGCCGCTTCTATCCTTAAATCTCAAAAGCTCCTCTCCAACACTGTCATAACGGCCAGACTCATCCCAAAGACTACCTGGAAGAACAACTGGGAATAAAACCTCCTGACCATCAATTCTATCCATCTCCTCGCGGATAATATTTTCAATCTTCTTTGTAACTCTCTTTGCAGGTGGGTAAAGTGAGAAAATACCATTTGCCACATTCTTAATATATCCGCCTCTCACCATAAGTGCATGGCTGTCAACCACACAGTCTGATGGACGCTCTTTAAATCTGTTTCCTACTAAATTTTTAATCTTCATTTTGATTTTCCTTCCTCATATATATTCAGAATAGTCATTTGACTGATTACAGCCAAGACTTTATCATCGCTATCTCTCTGGCATATCCTGCTTCGTCATTAGGTGTCTCAAGTATAAATGGCTTATCCTTAAGTGCCGGATGGGCAATAATACGCTTCATGGCAGCTTCGCCAATGTGACCTTCACCAATCTTTTGATGTCTATCCTTGTGACTACCAATATCATTCATACTGTCATTAAGATGTATGGCCTTAAGTCTATGAAGACCTATAACTCTGTCAAATTCATCTAAGACACCATCAAGATTATTAACCACATCATAGCCACCGTCCCAGACATGACATGTATCAAAACACACACCAAGCTTACTATTTAGCTCAACTCTGTCAATAATCTCACGAAGTTCTTCGAAGTTTCTGCCAACTTCGCTTCCCTTACCTGCCATAGTTTCTAGAAGTACTATTGTACTCTGCTCTGGTTTTAAAACCATATTCAAAACCTCAGCAATCATCTCAATCCCCTTTTCTGCTCCTTGTCCCACATGTGAGCCCGGATGGAAATTATAATAATTGCCCGGAGTATACTCCATTCTCTTAAGGTCATCCTCTAGCATCTCTATGGCAAACTGACGAATATTCTCTTTTTCAGCACAAGCATTCATAGTGTACGGGGCATGGGCAACAAGCTTACCAAACTGCTCCTTTTCCGCTATATCCAGAAACGATAGAACATCCTTTTCCACTATCTCTTTTGCACTACCCCCACGGGGATTTCTTGTAAAAAAAGCAAATGTATTCGCTCCAAGCTCTATAGCCTGATTACCCATAGCTTTATAGCCCTTTGAAGCCGACAAATGACAACCAATATACATATTTTCTTCCTTCTTTCTTGCTTCGCAAGTGCTTCCTTTTTTCTTGCGCTTGTCAGTTTTTGAAACTATGAATTGGAGCTGGTATTCTGCCTCCTCTGTTTACAAAGGCATCACATGAGAAGTTGTTTACAGGCATTACTGGAGCATATCCAAGTAATCCACCAAACTCAACCATCTCTCCAACCTTCTTTCCCGGTACTGGAATGATTCTTACAGCTGTTGTCTTCTGGTTTATCATACCAATTGCTGCTTCATCTGCAATAATACCTGAAATAGTTGTAGCCTTAGTATCTCCCGGTATTGCAATCATATCCAAACCTACTGAACATACACAAGTCATTGCCTCAAGCTTTTCAAGTGTAAGGGCGCCTACGTTAACAGCGTCAATCATACCCTGATCCTCACTGACAGGAATAAACGCGCCGCTAAGACCACCTACATAAGAAGAAGCCATAACGCCACCCTTCTTAACCTGATCATTAAGAAGTGCTAATGCCGCAGTTGTTCCCGGAGCACCAACTCTCTCGAGACCAATTTCCTCTAAAATCTCTGCAACCGAATCACCTACTGCCGGTGTTGGCGCAAGAGATAAATCTATAATACCAAATGGCACTCCAAGTCTTTTTGAAGCCTCCTGTGCCACGAGCTGTCCCACTCTTGTAACCTTAAATGCTGTCTTTTTAATTGTCTCGCAAAGCACCTCAAAGTTCTTTCCTCTAACCTTGCTAAGTGCATTCTTTACAACACCCGGTCCTGATACACCTACGTTGATAATACAGTCAGCCTCTGTAACACCGTGGAATGCACCAGCCATAAATGGATTGTCGTCCGGAGCATTACAGAATACTACAAGCTTTGCACAACCAAGGCAGGCTGCATCCTTTGTTATCTCATCTGTCTCAACGATGACCTCACCCATAAGCTTAACAGCATCCATATTAAGACCTGTCTTTGTAGAGCCAACATTTACTGAGCTACACACTCTGTCTGTGCATGCAAGTGCCTTTGGTATAGAGCGAATCATCATCTCCTCAGCTGGTGTCATACCTTTTGAAACAAGGCATGAATATCCACCAATAAAGTTTACACCTACTTCTTTAGCTGCCTTATCAAGGGTCTTTGCAATACTAACAAAATCATCTGAAGATTTACAGGCTGAAGCGCCTACCAAGCCAATAGGTGTAACTGATATTCTCTTATTTACAATAGGAATACCTATCTCCTTCTCAATCTCGTTACCTGTAGCAACAAGGTTCTTAGCCTTTGAAATTATCTTGTTATATATTTTCTCATTAAGCTTATCTATATCACTATCAATACAGTCAAGAAGACTTATGCCCATTGTAATCGTACGGACATCTAAGTTCTCATGCTCAACCATATCATTAGTTTCTTTTACTTCAAATAAATTAATCATATCTGCCTCCGTTATTTTCTATATTTACACGCGGTGCATTATGTTAAAAATATCTTCTGACTGCATCTTTATCTGAACACCAATCTGGTCACCAAGTGCTGCCATCTCATCACTAAGCTGACCAAACTTTTTCTCAGCCTTGTTAGCATCTACAATCATCATCATATTAAAATAGTCCTGTACGATAGTCTGTGAAATATCTAAAATGTTAACATTATTCTCTGCTAAATATGTACAAACCTTTGCTATAATACCTACAGTATCTTTTCCAACCACAGTAATAACTGTCTTCTTCATATGAACCATCCTCTCTATTTATAGCTTTATATTATAATTACTAAAAATGACATTTAACATATCGTTACAATTATATGTGAAAATCCCTATTATTTCAACCACTTAAAAAACAAAGATTTTTAGATATCAAAGCATTCCATAACCCTGTCTCTTTTTGCCACTTCAATATCAAAGTCATCTGCCTTAAATGGACTATCGCTTAGATTAATCTCTGCTCTGACACTCTCATATGCCAAATCTGGATAATTATTTTCCTTACTTAGATGTCCTAAATATATCTTTTTAAGCTTGTCAGATAATATTTCATCCAGTAGTCTTCCAGACATTTCATTGCAGAGGTGTCCGTGATTGCCCAGTATTCTCTGCTTGAGATAATATGGGTAAGAGCCAACCTGAAGCATTTTAATATCATGATTTGCTTCCAATAATATAGCATCAAGGTTTTTAAGCTTATCTACTATGTATTCATTGTAGCATCCCATATCTGTAGCCACAGCTACGGCTTTCCTTTCATCAATGTCGCTTATTCTATAGCCACAAGGATTGGCAGCATCATGGGATATAGAAAACGGATGAATCTTTAGGGTTCCTATTGTAAAATCCTCATCTGTATTGACACCATTCATAAGAGCGAAATCAACCTTATCTAAATATTTTGTCTTTGCCGATTCCTCTATAGTCTCATTTGTTCCATATACTGGAATATGGTATTTTCTAAGTATGACACCCAGACCACTGATATGGTCTGAATGTTCATGAGTAACAAGTATTCCTGACATATCAGAAAGGGTCAAACCTATAGTATTTAACCCTTCCTCAACTCTTTTTCTGCTTATTCCCGTATCTATAAGCAAATGTGTATTATCATCTCCAACGTATATACAGTTTCCGCTGCTTCCGCTGGCAATGCTCATTAATCGCATATTTCCTCCATAATTCCTTTAACAAAATCATACACCTTGGCAACTGACGAAATGGAAACCCTCTCAGCTGTTGTGTGTATATCATACGTCTGTGGTCCAAAGGATACTACATCAAGCTCTGGTTTCTTTTCCAAGATATAACCACACTCAAGACCTGCATGTATTAAATCAAGCTTAAGGTCCTCATTAAACATTTCCTTATATACCTTACACAAAAGCTTCTGTAATGGCGAATCAGCCTTATATTCCCACTCTGGATATTCTCCATCCTCTGCATAACTTCCATCTGTAAGCTTAGCCAATATCTCTATTTTTTCTGCAACCAATTCCTTTCTACTATTAACCGAGCTTCTAATAGAAAGATTAATTGTAGTTTTATCTTTTTCAGTCTTTACAACTCCCATATTAAGAGATGTTTCAACCAGCCCATTCATTCCCGGTACCATATTTTGTGGACCAAATGGCACCACATTGATAAATGCCAACACATTATCTGTTGCTTTTCTTGATGCAGCATAAAAAATTCCATACTCACCATCAGATAAGCTTATATTAATATCCTTATCAGATATCGAATATTCATTCTTTATAACAGCCTCTATCTCTGACAGTGCATCTTTTAGCAAAGATACTTTTTTCTCCACATCCTCATGAGTATGAATAATAAATCTAGCCACGCTCTCCTTTGTTATAACATTATCCTTTGAGCCACCATTAATGCTTACAACTCTTATGGCAATTCTATCATTGATGTACTTAAGAACTCGTCCAATAAGAATATTTGCATTAGCTCTCTCATTATTAATATCAACTCCTGAGTGTCCACTCTTAAGTCCATTTATCTTAAGTTCATATATAACTCCTGCTACCTCACCAAGGTCTAAAGCATAAGTAACATGCGCTGACTTACCTCCGGCACAACCTACTGTAATAATTCCGTCATCCTCACTGTCAAGATTAAGCATATACTTACCATTATATCTGACATATCAAGGTCCATCGCTCCATACATACCTGTTTCTTCATCTACAGTAAATATAACCTCAAGTTCAGGATGCTTTATATCATCTGAATCTAAAATTGCAAGTCCCATAGCTACTGCTATGCCATCATCAGCACCAAGAGTCGTCTTGTCAGCAGTAAGAAAATCTCCATCAACTATAAGCTTGATAGGGTCTTTCATAAAATCGTGATTGCTGTCTGAGTCCTTCTCTGCAACCATATCCAAATGTCCCTGTATAATAACACCCGGCTTACCCTCATATCCTTTAGTCGCAGGTTTCTTAATGACTACGTTGTTAAGTTCATCCTGTCTTACATATAAGCCTCTCTCGCACGCAAAAGAAACACAGTAATCACTTACTTCCTTTGTATTTCCAGAACCTCTAGGAATCTTCGATATCTCCTCAAAATAATAAAAAACCTTCTCCGGTTGTAAACTATATTTTTCAAGCATAATTAAATCCTCCTAACATATACTATATAAATATACTACAAAGTGTGCACATAATGAAGAAAAATTTTCTAACTTTTATATTTCTTTTTTTATTTTTTCTTATGCTGTCATTTCCAGACATAACAAAAAATTCTGCCAATATTGGAATGGAGCTATGGCTAAGCACTATTCTTCCTGCACTCCTTCCATATACAGTCATAAGCTCACTTCTTTTATATTTAGATGCTTTTAATCTTCCTTGTAAATTCTTTGAAAAAATTTTAAAAAGACCTCTTCCAAAAAATCATATTCTAATTGTACTCTGCGGTCTTTTTTGTGGTTGCCCCATCGGTGCAAAGCTTGCTGCTGACTCTTATAAAAACGGACTTATTAAAAAATCAACCGCCACATTTTTAATGTGTGCATGCAACAATTTAAGTCCATCTTTTCTGATTAATTTTGTATTTGCAAGGGTTTACACCCCTTTTATACATATAAATTCTACCGATAAATGGATATTGTATATTATAATGATATTTTCCAGCTTCTTCTGCTCCTACTTTGTAACAAAACCTCTATATAAAAATAGCGATAATATATGTGACAATAATAATATTTGCACTGAAAAAGATAATAAAACACCCTTCTTTACTTTTTTTGAAAAATGTATTTTATCAGCCTTTGAGATACAGGCAAAAATAGGTGGATATATTATAATATTTAGCATAATAAGCGGTTTATTTTTATATACTATGGGAATTTCCAATATTACAGGTGCCATTATAGGCTCCTTTTTAGAATCTTCTAGTGGGCTTAATCTGTTTGCTTCCTACAGCGAGACCACTAATCATCTAAATATCCCATATATTACAGGTATCATCACAGCACTTACTTCTTTCGGTGGAATATGCACAATATTTCAAACAAAAAGTGTCCTGCATGGCAGCAGCTTACCTATATCATTTTACATTAAATCAAAGCTTTTAAGCTCAGTATTTGTTTTTCTTTTAAGCTTTATTTATATGTCAATTTAAAAGAAAAGTTTTGATAACTTTCTATATAATAAAAAAAATATTGTTGTATCGGGAAGTTAAATAAACTTTCCTTTACAACAATATTCTTTAAAAAGCTATACTTTAGCCTCTTTTGTAATCAAAATACTCAAAGTCAGCATATCCACCAAGTTCTTTTGTAGCATAATTATACAAGCCTATTCTATATCCCATAAAATGGTCAAGAGTATAAAGCATCTTAAGCTCCGAACCTATCTTTGTAAAGTTCTCTCCATCAAGTGAGTAATAGAAGTCTGCTATATCTCTGCTATCCTCATAGTCAAAGTAAATTCTAAAATATACTTTATCATTATCTATTGGGATTGCTTCAACTTCACCGTCTTTATTTGACATTACTATAGTTTTCTTACCATCAACCACTTTAATGCCTACCGTACCATAGTTACTCTGAAGTGCCACCAGACCGGCAAAATCACCATCTTTCATGGCTGATGTATCAATTGCAGTCGTACATGTACAATTTGGTCCTTCTGTTCTCTGTGTGAGAGTATTTCTGGCATCAAGAATATTGGTTGCCATCTGGGCTGTAGTAAGTCTAAGGTATCCTGGTCTATCTGTAAATGACCATGCTGTATTAAGAGGATTGTGATTCCACTGCCACTGGTTGCTAAGCTTATTCTCACTATGATTAAAGTCATCGCTTATAACCATATTAAACTTTGGTCCTTCCTCAAAAGGAGTAACAAACTCATGTGGAACCTTTCCGTCTATACCTAAAACAGGCCAACCATCTTCCCAAGTCATAGGCATGATACAAGGAATTCTTCCCACTGCATCATGATCCTGAAAAAGCATTGAAAACCACTGTCCATCAGGTGTGTCAAAAAATGCTCCCTGAGCCACACCCTTATTGTGGTATCCCAAATCATCATCCATTATTATCTTTCTCTCATATGGTCCTAAAAGTTCTTTTGAACGATAGCAAATCTCTCTTCTTCTGGCATTGCCATCTTTTGGCCACTCTATAAAAATCAGATAATAATATCCATCCTTTTTATAAGCATGACATCCCTCACAAGGAAGTCCAATATTCTCCTTAGGTGTCTCGAATAAAAGCTGGTCAATACCACCCTCCTTAACTTTTGAAAGGTCAGACTCAAACTCAGTAATTCTAATATTTCCACACTGATGGAACATATAAACTCTGCCATCATCATCAAAAAGTATTGACATATCGTGATATATACCATCATATTCATATCTCTTCCAGTTACCAGACTCAATATCATCTGTGTAATATGTATATGTTTTCTTCATATCATTACAAACAAAACATGCATAAAATGTGCCGTTGTTGTATCTAAGACTTGTTGCCCACTGGCCTCTTCCGTACACGTTCTGACCATTTAACAAATTATAACCATCATTATCTTCAATAGTGTCATAAATATATGACTGAATCTCCCAATTAACTAAGTCCTTTGACTTCATAATAGGGCATCCCGGCATTACATGCATTGTTGTACTAACCATATAATACGCATCCCCAACACGTAAGACATCAACATCTGGTACATCTGACCAAAAAATCGGATTTTTCAATACTGCTTTACTCATTTTCTTCTCCTCTTCTAAAATACCCCGCCAAAAGGCGGGGCATATCATGTTTTAATCGCAATTTATTTTAAGATAATTACATTACATATCAAGCTGTACTGTATAATCTTCAAAATCATCATTATCACTTAAACCTTCAACAGAACTATCTGCATTTGCCGCGATATTCTCCATATCAGGTTCCTCAGGTGGATTTAACTCATTGCGGTTAGCTACTACAACATCAAGGCTTGTCTGAAGTGCCTTCATATAATCATTATACTTGTTTGTAATATTCTCCATAGAATGTGTAATAATATTCTGAAGATTTCCAAGTATATCATCTGTATACTGCATAGCACCCATACGAATATTATTCGCATCATTTGTTGCATTATCAAGAATAGCCTGTGCCTGATTTGTAGCCTTTTGCACAACCTCATTAGCCTGTACATATGCCTGCTGCATAATCTCATGCTCACTTACAAGGGCATTTGTCTGCTGTACAGCATCCTGAAGCATTGCATCAGCCTTCTGCTTTGCATCAAGAAGAATTGCATCTCTGTTTGCTATAATCTTCTGATATTTTTTAATCTCGTCAGGAGTCTTAAGTCTAAGCTCTGCTAAAAGCTCTTCAATCTCATCCTTATTTACAACGATATTTGTCTTTGATAACGGCTGAAATCTACAACCATCAATATAATCCTCTATTTCAGATATAATCTGTTCAATTCTGCTGTTCATTCTTCTTCTCCTTTTTTACGGATGTACTACCCTTGAAGTTTACACTAATTTGTATTTTTTTACAACCTTTAACACTTTTATAGTACTATGTTACTAGTTGTTGTATTTTTCTCTAAGTTTTTTTTCAACATAAGGGGCAACAAATTTACTAATATCGCCACCAAAGCTGGCAACTTCTTTAACAGTTGTTGAGCTAAGAAACGAATACTCAATACTTGTTGGAATAAATATTGTGTCAACACCATCATATAAGGCTCTATTTGTCTGTGCCATCTGAAGCTCATAATCAAAGTCTGTAATAGCTCTAAGGCCTCTGATAATGGCATTTGCACCACATTCCTTTGCAAAATCAACAAGAAGTCCATCAAAAGACTTAATCATTACATTCTCCATATCTTTTGTAACTTCCTTAAGCATTTCAACGCGCTCATCTACTGTAAACAAGCTTCTTTTTGAATTGTTATTCAAAACGCCGACTATCAGCTTATCTGTCATCTTTGCAGATCTTCTTATGATGTCAATATGACCTAATGTTACCGGGTCAAAGCTGCCCGGATATACCGAAACACTCATATTATCCCTCCTGAATTTACTATATGCTTATAAACATATGCACATTTGTTTTATATTCTTTCCTTTTAATGAGCTTATATCCCAACTGTTCTAGATAATCAAATTTCGTTTCAAGTGATGCCTCTACAATAATTGTTGTATACTCATCCACAAGCTTTGTCGATTTAAGAGCTTCCAACACTCTTTTTTCATGCTCATTATTATATGGAGGATCCATAAAAATATAATCAAAAGGCTCTCCCTTACTATCTAAAGACTTTATCGCCGCAATAACATCACTATTTAAAACTGTAGCATCCTGTAACAGCTTAGTCTTTTGCAGATTTTCCATAATACATCTAACTGCAGCTCCATTATTTTCAACAAATACAGCACTCTTAGCTCCTCGGCTAAGTGCTTCTATGCCTATAGCACCGCTTCCACTATACAAATCAAGAAATCTCGCATCATACAAATCATTATGTATCATATTAAATAATGTTTCTTTGATTCTGTCAGTTGTTGGCCTTGTATCAAATGTTTCTATTGTCTTTAATTGTATATGTCTTGCTTTTCCTGCAATAACTCTCATAGAGAACCTCTTTAATTCATATACTAATTCTTCTTGTAGAAGAATGACTTAAAGGATGAATAATTTAAATCCTTATAATTTATAATCTGTTCTGTGCTACCAACAAAAAGGTATGCACCAGACTTTAATGACTGATTAAATTTCTTATAAATCTCACTCTTAGCTTCATCTGTAAAGTAGATTACTACATTTCTACATACAATCAGGTCAAGTCCTGAAGGATATTTATCTGCCAACAAATTACCTTCCTTAAACTCAACGCAGCGCTTAATCTCTTCTGATATCTGATAATTAGTCTTTCCAACAGGAGTGAAATACTTTTTCTTAAATTCCTCAGGTAACCCCACTAAACTCTTCTCGTTATACAGACCAACTCTGGCCTTTTCGAGAACCTGCTTATCTATATCAGTGGCTAAAATCTTAATATTACTAAGAGGCATAAACTTTGATAATAGCATTACTAATGAATATGGCTCATCACCTGTAGAACATGCGGCGCTCCATATTTTTAAATTCTTTCCGAATTTACTTATAAGCTCAGGAACAACAAACTCTTCCAAAACCTTCCACTGGTCAGGATTTCTCCAAAACTCTGAAACATTAATAGTCAAGTAATTTACAAACTCCTCAAAAAGCTTTGTGTCTTTCTTTATTGCTTCAATATAAGCCTTGTATCCATCAATTTTATTCTTTGCAATAAGCGAATCAATACGTCTCTTCATCTGCTTTTCTTTGTACATATGAAGATTAATCTTTGTTAATGCAAGGACTTGCTCCTTAAACTGTTCATAATCCATAAGACCCCTCCTATGTGTATTAATCCATAACATATTTTGATTATAAATATAGGAAGTCACTTTCGCAACTTCCTATATATCGTATGCTACTTTAAAAGATTACTCTTCTGTTGTCTCTGTAGCCTCTGCATCCTCTACAGCCTCAGCTGTCTCCTCAACATCTGGCTCAAGAGCCTTCTTACTTAAGCTAATCTTCTTCTCTTCCTCGTTGAAATCAACAACCTTAGCTTCGATTTCCTCGCCAATCTTAAGAACATCTGCTGGCTTCTCAACATGTGTCTTAGCAATCTGTGATACATGAAGTAAAGCGTCAATGCCTGGCTCTAATTCAACAAACGCACCAAAGTCTGTCATTCTGGCAACCTTACCTGTTACAACATTACCTACTGCGTACTTTGTAGCAGCTGTTGCCCAAGGATTTGTCTCATCAAACTTAAGGCTTAATGCAATCTTTGTACCATTTATTTCCTTTATACGAACGCTAAGCTTCTCGCCAACCTTGAACACCTTCTTTGGATGCTCAATACGTCCCCATGACATCTCTGAGATGTGTAATAAACCATCAAGACCACCGATATCAATAAATGCACCAAAGTCTGTTACATTCTTAACTGTACCTTCTACAACCTGGCCCTCTGAAATCTCAGCAAGTAACTTCTCCTGAGCTTCCTTCTTAGCAGCTGTAAGAAGAACCTTACGGTCACCGATAATTCTTCTCTTCTTAGGATTAAACTCGCTTATAATGAACTCGATTTCCTGTCCATTGTACTTTGTTAAATCCTTTTCAAAAGTATCTGATACAAGGCTTGCTGGGATGAATACCTTTGTCTCATCAACAACAACACTTAAACCACCTGTCATAACCTGAGATACAACTGCCTTAAGAACTGTCTTGTTCTCAAAAGCTTCCTCGAGCATCTTGCTAGCCTTCTCAGCCGCAAGTCTCT
>JAFSIA010000060.1 GCA_017440045.1 Lachnospiraceae bacterium | reverse complement strand
CTAATTATGGTACGGCTGAGGAAAAGACTTGGATTACATTAGAGCATATTACTGGTGCTCAGGTGGTAGAAAGTGTTGATTCTGAAACAGGAGAAAAGCAGTATTTCGTAGAAGCTTTTTTATCCGAAAGTGGAAAAGAAGTGATGGCGGATATGTTGGAAGCTAATCTAGGACGGGTATTGTATATTATGATTGAAGGTGAAATTATTAGTGCGCCATTAATTGAATCAGGTGGAATAATGAATTCATTTGTAGTAAGTAAGTTTGAATCTTTTGATATAGCTGAAACAATGATGAAGACTCTTGCAGACTATATTAATACTGCGAAAAGACTAAAATAGAATAGTTTTTAATGGGAGGTATATTATGAATTGTCTTAAATGTGGTTCAACAATCGTTGATGGTTCTAAATTTTGTAATCAATGTGGTCAGAAAATAGAATATAGCAATACAACTTACGTTCAATCGGATGTTCCATTTGCGCAGAATACATATACGTATTGTCACAAACCGACAGTAAACATAAATAAAGTTAAAGAATATATATTATATGGGCTTAATTGGCTTTTTGTGATTGTTATAATAGCAATGTTTGTATTTATGCCAATAATTGTGCCTAAATATTATGGGGAGATGCTTGAGAGATTAGCATTTAAGTATGGTAGTGCTGCGAGCATGGTAGATATAGAATATACTTTTACAGAGTTATTAGAAATATGCATAGAAGGTGCGGAGTCTATGAATGTTTACGATAGTAACGATACAATTATGTTAGTTGCTTTCTGGGCAATTATATTAAGTGGAATAGCGCTGTTAGGGGGAACTATAGTAGTGCTTATAGGTTTATCAAAGCGAGATAGAATAGCCGTAGTAGATTGTGGACAAGCATTTGTGGGCATATCAGCTTTTACAATAGTTATTACATGGATTTTTCCAATCATATTTAACCGATGTATGGGAGTCAATGGAGCGGGAGATTCTAGTCTTAAAGCAGGAATGGCAATATATGTGTTATTGATTTTTATTATTATATATGGAGCATTAATTATTCCACAATATAACAAAATAAAATATAATTCTGAGAAAGAAAAAAATATTACAGATATATACGAGGAAGATGAATGGGATGAACTTGTATAAGAATGGAAAGAACATTGACATATTTATTAAGATATTATAGTATAGTATCAGAGATAGGCAACTTGAGTGTCTATTAAGCGTTGAAGTAAAATGCTGTGCCAGAAAGCAGTGTTTTATGAGCTTTATAAGGGTTTGACATTTACCACAATCTGGTTAAATAGTAATATTGAAAGAAAATGTCATAGGGACTCTGCTTTTTGCAGAGTCCTTATTTCAAAAAATCAAGCGTCTTGGAAATTGTTATTCAAAAAGAAAATCAACTTGCGTACTCACGCAGAAAAAATCCTTTATAATAAGTTAAGAGAGTCATAATTCCATATAAATAAACAGAATTCCCTACTTGCGATTTACCCTACTTAGAGTTATTATAGCTATGTCTAAATTACGAAAGAAAAGGGGATAAAAACCATGGATAACCAGTATGTAAATAATCAAACGCAGTTTTGCATAAAGTGTGGTGCCAAGCAAAATCCTGGTGATGCATTTTGCCCATACTGTGGACAGCCTGTAAATTCATCACAGACAAATATACAGATGCCATCAGGTATGTATCCACAGGCGAATATGCAGCCAGTTTCTAATTTGCCATACGCAAGTGATATTACAGGAGGATATTTACCACCAGAATTTCCAAATGGTGTAGCGCCTACAGGATATGTATCAAAGCGTGAATATATGACAAAGTATCTTCCAAAGCCATTTGTAAAAGAGATAAGAACATGTGCAATTGTTTGTTATATTATAGGTGCATTAAATATAGCTATTGCAGCCATAAATAATTTGCCATATTGGGGATATATAGGTGCAATACTTATCTCTGGAATAGCACTTGGTATGCAGCTGTTACGTAGTGAGGTTATGGCTATATTGTTGCTTATTTTAGGTATTGCAGAAGTAATAACAGGAATAGTTATGTTCCAGCAGGTTACGGGTACCTTGTGGCTGTTTGTAGGTATAAGTGCCGTTGCAACCTTTAGTAAGATAAATAAAAATTATAAGACATATATGTCTATGGGAAATATGGGTCAAATTTATCAGTAGTTTTCCTTGGTAAAGCGTTAATCTGTCGAAAAGTTTTTATTGACAGTGGTATTATAGTGTGATATTCTGATTTAGGTTTAAGAAAAACATAATTTAGAGCTTTTCTTATAACAATTATTAAGGACCACTCGAAAGAGTCAAGGCCATACGGACAGCCGGGTCCACTGCCGATTATTTTATAAGTTGGTTTCTTATAAACCAGTTGGTTTCTTATAAACCGAATAGTGCAAGTATTTGCGCTGACTTGTGAAACAGTCAATAAGAGTAGTAAAAGTAATGATTGCTATATAGACTCTAGATTATTATAGTGAGTATGTTTAATATCACATAACTGTTTACTGTAATTTTAGATTAAAATTAATAGAAATAGTGGTTAACATAATATATCAAAAATATGATATATACGTGCTAAATTCAGGTGATATATAAATATGAATTCATAATAAGTTGACTTTGCAGGTAGCGTAGAAATACGCTACCTTTTTTTAATTTATATAATAGGAGGAAGGGTAAGTTGGAGAAGAGAATATACGAATTGGAACAATCGCGCGCACCTATTTACGAGGCGCTTGAAAGCTTCAGACAGATGCGAGTGGTGCCATTTGATGTACCTGGTCATAAAAGAGGAAGAGGAAATCCTGAGCTTACAGATTTCTTGGGACAGAGATGTGTAGGTGTGGATGTAAACAGTATGAAGCCTCTTGATAATCTGTGTCATCCGGTGTCTGTTATAAGGGAGGCTGAAAAGCTTGCTGCAGATGCTTTTGGAGCAGAAAATGCCTTTTTGATGGTTGGTGGTACAACTAGTGCGGTGCAGAGTATGGTTCTCACAGCTTGTAAGAGAGGCGATGAGATTATCCTTCCGAGAAATGTACATAGAAGTGTCATTAATGCCCTTGTTTTAAATGGAGCAGTACCGGTTTATGTAAACCCGGAGGTTGATAAAAAATTAGGTATCGCTTTGGGCATGAAGCGTGAGCAGGTTGCAAATGCCATAAAGGAGCATCCAAATGCAGTGGCTGTATTAGTTAATAACCCAACCTACTATGGAATATGTTCAGACCTTAAAGCTATCGTAGATATGGCCCATGAAGCAGGAATGATGTGCCTTGCTGATGAAGCTCATGGAACTCATTTATATTTTGGAGAAAATCTTCCTATTTCAGCTATGGCAGCTGGTGCAGATATGGCAGCAGTGTCTATGCATAAAAGCGGAGGTAGCTTAACACAGTCTAGCTTATTGCTTACAGGAAAGAATGTTAATCCGGGCTATGTTAGACAGATTATAAACTTAACTCAGACAACCTCAGCAAGCTACCTTCTTATGTCAAGTCTTGACATTTCCAGAAGAAATCTGGCTCTCAGAGGAAGGGAAGTCTTTAATCATGTTACAGACCTTGCACAGTATGCCAGAGAGGAGATTAATGCAATAGGTGATTTTTATGCCTTTGGCAGTGAGCTTATAGATGGGGATTCGGTTTACGACTTCGACCCGACTAAGCTTAGTATACATACTCTTGACGTAGGGCTTGCCGGTATTCAGGTATATGATATTTTGAGAGATGAATATGATATTCAGATTGAGTTTGGTGATCTTGGAAATGTGTTGGCGTATCTTTCTATAGGAGACAGATTCCAGGAGGTAGAGAGACTGGTTAGCGCATTGGCAGAGATAAAGCGCAGATTTAAGGGGGATCCTTCTGGTTTATTAACGCAGGAGTACATAGAACCGATTGTTGTAAAAAGCCCACAGGAAGCCTTTTATGCAGCTAAAAAGAGCCTGCCTATAATGGAGACAGAGGGGCAGATTTGTAGTGAATTTGTTATGTGCTATCCACCGGGTATACCTGTTTTGGCTCCTGGTGAAATGATTACATCTGATATTCTAAAATATATTTCTTATGCAAAGGAAAAGGGATGTCAGTTGACTGGTCCGGAGGACACCAAAATCGAAAATTTAAACGTTTTAGATATGAATATATAGTTTACATAATATGAAAAAACCTTGAAAAACAAAGGAGGATAAAGATGGAACTTTGGTTTAGTGAGCATCACACAGCAGATGTTAAGCTTAGTTTGCGTGTTAATAAACAGCTTTACTCATTTCAGAGTGATTATCAGCGTATTGATGTCTTTGATACAGTTGAATTTGGTAGAGTTTTATCGCTAGATGGCAATATTATGTTAACCGAGCGAGACGAGTTTATATATGATGAAATGATAGTACATGTGCCTATGGCAGTTCATCCAAATGTAAAGAAGGTTCTTGTTATAGGGGCAGGTGATGGTGGTGTCGTACATGAGCTGACAAGGTACGAGTCCATAAAGAGAATTGATTTAGTAGAGATGGACGAGGAGGTTATAAAAGCCTGTCGTCAGTACCTGCCGGAGAATGCCAGCCGTCTCGATGATAGACGAGTACATATATATTTTGAAAATGGACTTAAGTTTATCAGAAAATGTGAAAGTGAATATGATTTGATAATTGTAGATTCCAATGACCCATTCGGTCCAGCAGAAGGACTTTTCACAAAGGAGTTTTATGGAAACTGCTACAAGGCACTTAAGGAAGATGGCATAATGGTTAATCAGCAGGGTAGTCCATTCTATAAGGAAGACGCTACTGCTATGAAGAGAAGCCATGGACGTATAGCCAGCACATTTCCTATAAGTCGCGTGTATCAGGCCCATATACCTACATATGCAGCCGGATATTGGCTTTTTGGATTTGCCAGCAAAAAATATCACCCAGTTGATGATTTGGACGCAGAAAAATGGCAAAAGTTAAACCTTAGAACAAAATATTATACAACAAGATTGCATAAGGGTGCTTTTTACCTTCCTGCATTCCTTGAAGAAATGTTACAGGAGGTAGAATAATGAGTGACTTTAATGAAAAGAAAAGTAAACTTAAAAATAATGTAGAAAACTTTATTGGATGTGAAAGGAACTATAATGAGGCGAATATAGTACTTTTTGGTGCACCATTTGACTCTACAACCAGCTTTAGACCGGGCGCTAGATTCGGTTCTTCCGCCATCCGTCACGAAAGTTTTGGTTTGGAGACATATAGTCCTTATCAGGATAAAGATTTGATTGATTATAATATTTTTGATAGTGGAGATTTGGAGCTTTGCTTTGGAAGTCAGGAGAGTGCCCTTTTTGACATAGAGGAGAGAGCAGAGCAGATTCTAGAGGATGGGAAGCTACCTGTTTTAATCGGCGGTGAGCATTTAGTTACGCTTGGTTCGGTGAGAGCTGTGGCAAAAAAATATGATAATTTGCACATTATACATTTTGATGCTCATGCAGATTTAAGAGATGATTATCTGGGTGCTAAATTAAGCCATGCCTGTGTTATAAGAAGATGCTACGAGCTTTTGGGAGACGGGCGTATTCATCAGTTTTGCATAAGAAGTGGTGAAAAAACAGAATTTGAATTTGCCAAAGAGCACACAGATATGCATAAGTTTGACTTCGAAGGCTTGTCTGAGCTTATAAGAGATTTAAAGGAAAAGAATGTGCCAATATATTTTACTATTGACTTGGACTGTCTTGACCCTTCGATTTTCCCGGGGACAGGCACACCGGAAGCTGGTGGTGTAAGCTTTAGTGAATTGCTAAAGGCTATACTCACTGTTTGTGAGGCAGATGTAGTTGCAGCAGATATAAATGAGCTGGCACCAATGTTGGATGCGTCAGGTGCATCTACAGCAGTTGCATGTAAGGTTTTAAGAGAGCTTTTATTGGCATTATCTGACTAACAAAGCATAATATGGATATGCAATAGTGATTAGTGTCAAGTTAAATAAAAAAACAGATAAAATATAAATAAAGTATAATGTAAAAATATTTGATTTTTCGGAAAGGATAAAGATGAGTAGAGTTTTAATTATAGGATGTGGTGGCGTTGCATCAGTTGCCATTCAGAAGTGTTGTCAGGTAAGTGAGGTATTTACAGATATATGTATAGCCAGCAGAACGAAATCAAAGTGTGATGATTTGGCTGGTAAGCTTAGAGGGAAGACTAAAACAAACATAACTACAGCTCAGGTTGATGCGGATGATGTCAACCAGCTCGTAGAGCTTATTAATGACTACAAGCCGGAGCTTGTTATGAATATTGCTCTTCCATATCAGGATTTGACAATTATGGATGCATGTCTTATCTGTGGAGTAAATTATATGGATACAGCTAATTATGAGCCTGAGGATATAGAGGAACCACAGTGGCGTGAAATATATGAGAAGCGTTGCAAAGAAGAGGGATTTTCAGCGTATTTTGACTATAGCTGGCAGTGGGCATATAAGGAAAAGTTTGAGAAAGCAGGGCTTACTGCACTTTTAGGCTCAGGCTTTGACCCGGGTGTTACACAGAGCTACTGTGCGTATGCGTTAAAGCATCATTTTGATACTATTGATACAATCGATATCTTGGATTGCAATGGTGGTGATCATGGATATCCGTTTGCTACTAACTTTAATCCTGAAATAAATCTTCGTGAGGTTTCTGCACCGGGAAGCTACTGGGAGGATGGACATTGGGTAGAAATACCGGCAATGAGCATCAAGAGAGAGTATGATTTTGATAAAGTCGGTATGAAGGATATGTATCTTCTTCATCATGAAGAAATCGAGTCATTGGCAAAGAATATTCCTAATGTTAAGAGAATTCGTTTCTTTATGACATTTGGTCAAAGCTACCTTACACATATGAAATGTCTTGAAAATGTAGGAATGTTATCGACTACTCCGATTATGTATGAGGGCAAGGAAATCGTTCCTATCCAGTTCTTAAAGGCATTGTTGCCAGACCCTGCCACACTTGGTCCTAGAACAAAGGGAAAGACAAATATTGGATGTATTTTCACAGGCAAGAAGGATGGCAAGGAAAAGACATATTACATTTACAATGTATGCGACCACGAGGAATGCTATAAAGAAGTAGGTTCTCAGGCGATTTCATATACAACTGGTGTACCGGCTATGTGTGGCGCTCTTATGCTGCTTACAAATAAGTGGGACAAAAAGGGTGTATATACTGTTGAAGAGTTTGACCCGGACCCATATTTGGAGGCACTTTCAAAGTATGGTCTTCCATATGAGGAGAGCTTTGAGCCTGTACTTGTTGACTAAAGGTAGATGACTATGGAAAGTAATAATAAAACTATATTTGCAGTAGTTAATGAAGATAGACAGCCATTTTGGGGGCTTAAAAAATATCATATAGAAAAGTTATTTAAGGATATACAGACTCCTGCATATGTTATTGACGAGGCAATGCTTCATAAAAATGGCAGTATATTAAAAGATTTGCAGGAGAAAACAGGCTGTAAAATCTTATTGGCGCAAAAGGCCTTCTCAAATTTTAATACATATGAAATTCTGTCCCAGTATCTGGCAGGAACAGAGGCTAGTGGTCTATATGAGGCAAGGCTCGGGGCAGAGGAGATGCCTGAAGGTGAGGTTCATGTGTTTTGTGGCGCATATAAGGAGCAGGACTTTTTAGAAGTGTTAAAATATGCGGACCATATTGTGTTTAATTCTGTGTCGCAGCTTGCTAAATTTGGAAAGCAGGCTAAGGCAGCAGGCCGCAGTGTAGGTATAAGGATTAACCCGGAGTGTTCCACACAGGAAGGTCATGACATCTATGATCCATGTGCACCAGGCAGTCGACTTGGCGTCACATTGGATAACTGGAATAAAAATATGACAGACGACCTCATAGAAATCCTTGACGGTATACATTTTCACACATTGTGTGAGCAGGATGCAGATGCCCTGGAAGTGACCTTGAACGCAGTAGAGGACAAGTTTGGTCAGTATTTGCATAAAATGAAGTGGGTTAATTTTGGCGGTGGTCACCATATTACAAGGGATGGATATGATATCGCTCTTCTTGGGAAATGCATTATGAATTTTAAGGAAAAATATCAAGTTCAGGTGTATTTGGAGCCGGGTGAAGCATGCGCATTAAATGCCGGATATATGATTACAGAAGTGTTGGATATTATAGAAAATGGTAATGTGACAAACTTGATTATAGATGCATCGGCTGCTTGTCATATGCCTGATGTAATTGAGATGCCATATATGCCACCATTATATGGAGGAACGGCTGTAGATAATGAAGAATCTATCAATAAAGCAGATGAAAAAGAGAAAACTGCAGTATCAGAAAAAGGGTATACATACAGACTTGGAGGTCCTACATGCCTTTCCGGGGATGTGATAGGTTCATATACATTTAAAAATCCAATTAATGTGGGAGATAAGCTTATATTTGGAGATATGGCCATCTATACCACATGTAAAAATAATACATTTAACGGAATGCCGCTTCCGTCCATTTATTCATTAAAAAATGATGGAACATTGCAGGAAATAGTAACCTTTGGATATGAAGATTTTAAGGGAAGACTTGGAAAATAGCCTTAAAAATATCCATTAAAAAATATGAATTAAAATTATATATAAAAAAGTATTTTATAGCGAATAAAAAGAACGTAATTGCTAATACTGAATTTGTAAGACTGTCTAATGTGATTTAGACAGTCTTATATATTTGTTATAGAAAGGTAGGTATCACACATGACAGAAATCTCAGAATTAGAATTACAGAACCTTCGCCACCTTATTGCAGGCTTTGACACAAGCCATTGTAAGCTACAGGAATATGCTAACTGTGCAACTGACACAAAGATTAAGAACTTCTTCCAGAAGGGTGCACAGACAGCAATGCAGAACAAAGAGCAGTTAATGAAGTTCTTATAAAACGGGGGTGAATATAATGCAGATGCAGGAAAAGACAATGGTAAATGATATTTTAGCAGGTATGAATGGTGAGCTTGTTAGATATAGCGAGATGATTCCTCAGACAGAAAACAAGGAATTGAAGGCAACATTAAAGCAGCTTCGTAATGCATGTGAAATGTCACAGGAAGAGCTTTACCAGATGGCTAGAGAGAAGGCTTACTATGTACCAGCTGACAAGGCAGGTCAGGAAGATATTCAGCATGTAAAGTCACTCTTTTCTCAGAGCAGCATGATGTAATATAGCTAAGCTTTGTATGTAAAGGTCACTATATTTTAGTGGCCTTTTTCGTTGTATATGAAAGATATGCTCTTTAAGACTAATGAGATTTATAATGCCTGGGTTGGAAAAAGTGTTAAGAGGAAAAACAGAGGCAAGAAAGGGAAAAAATCTAGCTAAAGTTTGTAAAAAATGCTGATTAGGTAGAGAAAAAGGAAGGAAACGGGCAGAAAGAGAAGAAAAACTCTACCTAAAGAGCAAGAAAAATGCTGATTAGGTAGAGAAAAAGGAAGAAAATGGACAGAAAGAGAAGAAAAACTCTACCTAAAGAGCAAGAAAAATGCTGATTAGGTAGAGAAAAAGGAAGGAAACGGGCGGAAAGAGAAGAAAAACTCTACCTAAAGAGCAAGAAAAATGCTGATTAGGTAGATAAAATGGAAGAAATGAATGAAAAGAAGGGAAAACTAGCGGTCAAGTTTGGGGATTGTTTGTAGAAGCGTCAAATAATCATTGTATAGACCCACTTATACTTATAATAGTAATAACATTTTTATAAGTAAGAAATATTCTTTTAAATTAGTGCTTGACAGTTTATATAACATAATATATATTGAACATATGAACAACTATTCATATATGCGCAAGATGACAAATGGAGGTAGCTATGGAAAATAAAAGAAATGAAGAAATGTGTGATTATATCCATATTCATCAGGATATTGTAGATAAGGTCAATTCCAATATGCCGGAGGAGGAAATTCTCTTTGATTTGGCTGAATTCTTTAAAGTGTTCGCAGATTCCACACGTATAAAGATTTTGTATGTTTTACTTCAATCAGAAATGTGTGTGTGCGATATAGGACAGATTTTGAATATAAGCCAGTCAGCGGTATCACATCAGCTCAGAGTATTAAAGCAGATGAGACTTGTTAAGTATAGAAAAGAAGGTAAATCAATATTTTATTCTCTTTCTGATAATCATATAGAGCAGATACTCAGCCAGGGTATAGAGCATATATATGAATAAGTGATATTTAAGATAAATCTACTTTGAGGAAGTCAATATAAAACTTAATAGGGTAGTAGGAGGTACATAAATATGAGTAATGAAAATGAAGAAAAAGAATGCGGTTGTGGCTGCCACAAAGCACATCATGTGGAACATCATCACGACCATGAGTATAAAGAAGAAAAAGAGAGTTGCGGATGCCATCACAACCATAAGCATAAAGAAGAAAAAGAGAGTTGCGGATGCCATCACAACCATGAGCATAAAGAAGATAAAGAAGAAAAAGAGAGCTGTGGATGTCATCATCACCATACTCATGAGGAGCATGAACATGAGGAGGAGTGTGGCTGTGGTTGCGGCTGTGGTCATGACCACGAGCACGGTGGGACAGTAGAGAAAAAAGAAATATTAAAATTGATAATAGGTGCTGTCATATTTATAGCAGCGGTACTTACGGAAAATTTTGCAGTTAACCTTTCGGATATGACAGGCATAAGCCTTGGGACAGTGGAAACTATAAGCTTAGTGCTATATTTAGTGTCTTACTTTACAGTGGGCGGTGAAGTGGTTATGACAGCGGTTAAGAACATAAGAAAAGGTAAAGTTTTTGATGAAAATTTCCTTATGGGCATAGCTACTGTTGGAGCGTTTTTTATAGGTGAATATCCGGAGGCTGTAGCTGTTATGATGTTCTATCAGGTAGGTGAGATGTTCCAGTCATATGCTGTTGGTAAGTCCAGAAGGTCTATTACGGCACTTATGGATATAAGACCTGATGTTGCTTATGTGAAGCTTGATGACGGTTCTGTAGTTAAGAGAGATCCTAAGGATGTTAGAATAGGGGAGATTATTGTCGTAAAACCGGGAGAAAAGGTGGCGTTAGACGGAAAACTTGCAAAAGGTGAGGGAACAATAGACACAATGGCACTTACAGGTGAGAGTCTTCCGAGAGAAGTATTTGAAGGGGATAATATCATAAGTGGCTCAATAAGTGTCAGTGGAGTACTTGAGATAGAGGTAGAGAAGGAATTTGGTCAATCTACAGTGGCTAAGATTCTTGAACTGGCAGAAAAAGCCAATCAGAAGAAGGCTAAGACAGAAAAGTTTATTACAAAATTTGCCAGATATTACACACCGGCAGTTGTGTATTTTGCATTGGCACTTGCTATTTTGCCACCTGTTATACAGGCCTTTAGAGGTATTACCGGTGCTGATGTATGGTCAGAGTGGATATATAGAGCATTAAGCTTCCTTGTTATATCATGTCCATGTGCCCTTGTAATATCGGTTCCGCTTACATTCTTCGCAGGAATAGGTGGAGCGTCTTCGAAGGGTATTTTGGTAAAGGGAAGCAGCTATTTAGAGGCGCTTGCAGAATGTTCAGCTGTAGTTTTTGACAAGACAGGTACACTTACAAAAGGTAATTTTAAGGTGTCAAAAATACAGGCAGCATCAGGTGAAGAGTCTGATGGCAGGGAGTTATTAATAAAGGCTACAAAGGCAGAATTGTTTTCTAATCATCCTATAGCATTATCTCTTAGAAATCAGCTTATGAGTGATGACAGAGAAATCTATGATAGTCTTGTGAAAAATGCTGATTCTGACGGCTATGAGGAGATATCAGGCTATGGCATAAAGGCAGATGTGGGTAATGAAATCATATATGCAGGAAATGCTAAGCTCATGGATAAGTTTGAAGTAGAATATAAGCCGGTAGAAGAGCTTGGAACTGTGGTTTATGTGGCATCGAAAAAGAGTGATGAAAAGTTTAAATATGTGGGATATATTGTTATAGCTGATGAGATAAAAGAGGATGCCAAGGAGGCTATAGAAGCATTAAAGGCGTTAGGTGTAAAGAAGACAGTAATGCTTACAGGCGATAGAAAAAATATTGCAGAGCACGTAGGAAAAATCCTTGGTATAGAGAAAATATGCAGTGAATTGCTTCCGGGAGATAAGGTAGAAAAAGTTGAGGAGCTACTGGATAAAAAAAGTGATATGGAAAGAATTGCATTCGTTGGAGATGGTATAAATGACGCACCAGTTCTTGCAAGAGCTGATATAGGCATAGCAATGGGCGGTTTAGGACAGGACGCAGCCATTGAGGCAGCAGATGTTGTTATTATGGATGATAAGCCATCGAATATTGCCAAGGCAATAAAGATAGCTAGAAGAACAATGGGTATCGTAAAGCAAAATATTGTCTTTGCCATAGGTGTAAAGCTTATTGTATTGGCACTGGCTGCTGTAGGCATTGCATCAATGTGGTACGCAGTATTTGCAGATGTTGGAGTATGTGTCATTGCAATTCTTAATGCACTCCGTGCACAGAAGTAAAAAATTCTCTTTAAGAAAAGATTTTTTTGGGGTATACTGTTTGTATAATACACGAAAGGTTCGGTAATGATATGGTAGGTCGAATTCATTCAATAGAAACATTTGGAACAGTTGATGGCCCGGGGGTCAGATATGTTATATTTGTGCAGGGATGTCCAATGCGTTGTCAGTATTGTCACAATCCTGATACATGGGATATGCAGGCAGGTACACCAAGAGAGGTTGATGACCTGTTAGAGGATTATGAGAAATATAGACCGTATCTGACAAATGGAGGTTTGACAGTTACAGGTGGAGAGCCACTTATGCAGATTGATTTTCTTATAGAATTATTCAGGAAGGCAAAGGCTAAAAACATCCATACATGTATTGATTCATCGGGCGTTACATTTAATAGGAACAATGAAAAATTTATGGAAAAGCTGGACGAGCTTTTGAAGTATACAGACCTTATAATGCTTGATATAAAGCATATTGATGACGAGCAGCACAAGGTTTTAACAGGTCATTCAAATGCACATATTCTTGATTTTGCAAGATATCTAAATGAGCAGGATTTTCCTATATGGATTCGCCATGTGACGGTGCCGGGTATCACCTATAAGTCTGAGTACCTACAACAGTTGGGAAGCTTCTTGGGAGAGTTGGATAATGTGAAGGCTTTAGATGTACTGCCTTATCACACAATGGGAGTGCCAAAGTACGAGGCGCTGGGTATGGAATATCCGCTAAAGGATGTGCCGGCATTGGAGAAGGCAGAGGCTGCCAAGGCCAGAGACATTATTTTATATCATATGAAAAAGAGAAAACAGGAACTTTTGCTTGGAGCTACAAAGTAAGATTCCATAACTTAACAGATAGAAAAATACGAGGTTGTTATAATTGATGGATAGTAATACACGCTTAAAAAAACAGATGCAGTTCGCGTTGGAGATGGACAAGGAAAAGGGAATAGGTCGTCAGACATATGTATTAAGCGCACTTAATGCCCTTAGAAAAGAGAATGATGCAGAACATGGCTGGCATCTTGCAGTTATGGTAATGCTGTTGTCTGAGTATGCCAACGAGAAAATAGATGTGTCAAGAACTGTAGAGATGGTGATTATTCATGATGTGGTTGAGATTGATGCAGGTGATACTTACGCCTATGATGATGCAGGCAATGCTACAAAGGCGGAGAGGGAGCAGAAGGCGGCAGAAAGAATATTTGGTATGTTACCAAAAGATCAGGCAGAGTATTTTATGAATCTTTGGCTTGAGTTTGAAGAAGCAAAGACACCGGAGGCGAAGTTTGCTACCGCCATTGACAGCGTGCAGCCGCTTATGTTAAATGATGCATCAAATGGTCTGGCGTGGAGAGAGCATGGAGTGGCGGCATCTAAGGTAAAGGAACGTGCCGAGAGAAAGGTTAGACCGGGCTCTGAGCGTTTGTATGAAATGGTTTTTGATATGATAAATGAAAATGTTAAAAAGGGTAATTTAAAAGATATGTAATATTACAATGTCTAGACAAATAGAGAGGAGAATTAATATGGCAAGAGAGATTGATTTTAATGAATATCAGGAATTGGTTAAGGGCGACAAGATGGTTCTTATTGATTTCTTTGCAACATGGTGTGGTCCATGTAAAATGTTGGCACCCGTTATCGAGCAAATTGCTAATGAGCATAGCGAGATGGAGGTTGTTAAGGTGGATGTAGACAAGGTTGCAGAGCTGGCTGTTTTATATAATGTTGCCAGCATCCCTACTCTTGTGTTTATTAAAGATGGAAAGTGCGTAAATGAGCACGTTGGTTTTGCGACAAAGGCCGAGATTGAGGCTATGATAGAGGAGTGCAAATGACAGACGAGGAGTTATATTTGCAGAAACGCCTTAAGGAATTAGGGGAGCGCTCTTATAAGTGCTCCCAGTATTTCTTTACAGGTTTTTTATCAGTTTCAGATATATCAATATTGCATGAAACCTGTGGGAAATCCGGAGTGAAATATACACTTTGGGGTGGCATGGAGAATACAGAGAGACAGATGGCACGTTTTGGAGATGCGGAAAGTATAGGCTATGAGGTGCCGTTTCCTATTGTTATTTTACGGATAAGACCATTGATGGAAAAATTTGCTGACAATTTTACTCACAGAGATTTCCTAGGAGCCATAATGAATCTTGGCATAAAGAGGGAGACTGTTGGAGATATTTTAGTAAAGGGCAAGGATGCATATGTATTTGCAGAGGAGAAAATAGCCACATACATAGAAGAAAATCTTGATAAAGTGAAGCATACTCACGTCCGAGTGGAGCGACTTAATGAGATACCAGAACAGCTGGAAGTAAAAAAGCAGGAAAAGGAGATACTTGTATCTTCATTAAGACTGGATGTTATAGTGGCAGGCAGATATAAGCTTTCAAGAAGTGAGGCGTTGTTGCTCTTTAGAAATCAAAAGGTATTTGTAGGTGGCAGGGTATGTGAAAATAACAGCTATCAGGTAAAAGAGGGAGATGTCATATCTGTCAGAGGATATGGAAAAATGACCTTTAAGGAGATAGCCGGTGAAACGAGAAAAGGAAGAATATATATTACAATAGAGGATTACGTATAGATATTTAATAGAAAGGATTGTTGATATGATAGAGGAAATATACCTAATAGAAGGAATGTCATGTGCAGCCTGCTCGGCAGCTGTTGAACGAGTGACAAGAAAGCTGGATGGTGTGGAGTTAAGTGAAGTCAATTTGACAACCAATCGTATGACAATTAAATATGATGAGAATAAGGTGACGCCTGAGCTTATTATGTCAAAGGTGGAAAAAGCCGGCTTTGGTATAAAGCCATTTGTCAAAGAAGAAAAAAAGCAGGAGCTGACTGATACAAAGAAAGCGGATAAGTCATCAAAGGATGATTCTATCTACGATAAGGAGGAGGAGAATCTAAAGAATCATAAGAGGAATCTTATAAGTGCGGCAGTCTTTACAGTAGTATTGCTGTATATTTCTATGGGGCCTATGCTCATAGAAGGTCTCCCTGTTCCAAGTATTATAGATATGAATAAATATCCGTCAAACTACGCGTTGACGCAGATGCTTTTAGCGATTCCAATATTATGGTTTGGAAGGAAGTTCTTTATAAATGGTTTTAAAGCTCTTTTTCATATGAATCCTAATATGGATTCTCTTGTGGCAATAGGCAGTGGAGCATCGTTTATATACAGTCTGGCAATGACATATTTAATACCCGTAGATAGTCATTATGTTCACAATTTGTACTTTGAATCGGCAGCCGTTGTCATAACACTTATAATGTTTGGAAAGTATTTAGAGGGCATAAGTAAGGTTAAAACTAAAGGCGCCATAAAGAAGCTTATGGAACTGGCACCTGATGTAGCTATCTTGGAGGATGGAACAGAGGTGCCTACAGAAACGCTTCAAATAGGTCAAATTGTCCTCGTAAAGCCTGGAGCTAAGATTCCCTTGGATGGAGTGGTTGTAAGGGGAAAAAGCGGCGTAGACGAAGCCATGATTACAGGAGAGAGTATTCCTGTGGAAAAGGAAGAGGGAAGTAATGTAATAGGTGGAAGCATTAATGTAAATGGCGTGCTTTATGTAAAGGTTACAAAGGTTGGCGAGGATACAACACTTGCCAAGATTATAAAGTTTGTAGAGGATGCACAGGGAAAGAAGGCTCCTATATCAAAGCTTGCAGATAAGGTTGCAGGAGTCTTTGTTCCAGTAGTTATACTTATTGCCATTGTTGCAGCTATTACGTGGCTCATATTGGGGAAAGACATTTCCTTTGTGCTTAGAATATTTACGTCAGTCTTAGTTATAGCCTGTCCTTGCTCACTTGGACTTGCAACACCTACAGCAATAATGGTTGGAACTGGTTTGGGAGCTACAAATGGTATACTCATTAGAAATGGAGAAATACTGGAGATAGCTCATAAGATTGATACAGTTATCCTGGATAAGACGGGAACAATTACAGAGGGCAAACCATCTGTAAGGGATATTGTTACAGAGGATTTCGATGAAGATGAACTTTTAAAGCTGGCAGCAGTTGTTGAAAATATGTCAGAGCATCCGTTGGCTAAAGCAGTTATAGATGCAGCGGCAGAAAGAGAGACGACAAGTAATAATATTTCAAAGAAATATACAGTAAGTCAGTTTGAAAATCATTCAGGTATGGGTATCACTTCAGCAGTGTGGGCAATGGATGATGAGAAGGAATATCATTATAATGTGACAGTTGGAAATAGAAAAATCATAGAGAAGCAAAATATTGCTGTTTCAGATAAAATGCAAAATGCGGCAATTGCATTTGAAAATAATGGAAAGACTCCACTTTTTGTGGCTATAGATGAAAAGGTGCGCGGTATTATAAGTGTGGCTGACACCATAAAGGATACAAGTAAAGAGGCTATAGAGCTACTGAAGAAAGAGGGCTTTCATGTTGTTATGCTGACAGGTGATAATAAAGGTGTAGCAGATGCTATTGGAAAGCAGGCAGGTGTAGATGAGATTATCGCTGAGGTCCTTCCGGAAGACAAAGCCAATGTGGTATCGGCATTTATAAAAAAGGGCAAAAAGGTTATGATGGTTGGAGACGGCATAAATGATGCACCGGCATTGACACAGGCTGATGTGGGTTGCGCTATCGGAAATGGTTCGGATGTTGCCATAGAAGCCGGAGACATTGTACTTATGAAGTCGGATTTACTTGATGTACCTGCGGCAATAAGACTTAGCAGACTTACCATTACAAATATAAAGGAAAATTTATTCTGGGCATTTTGCTATAATTCCATTGGACTTCCATTGGCGGCAGGTGTATTATATCCTATAAATGGATTGCTTCTCAATCCAATGTTTGGAGGCTTGGCAATGTCACTTAGCTCGGTTTGTGTAGTTTCAAATGCATTGCGTCTTAAGACAAAGAAGCTTAGAAAGGTGAAGTAAAATGGGTGACAATCTTACAGAAAATGACATAAAAAAAATCCAGGAAGAGATAGATTATCGCAAACTTGTGGTGCGTAAGGAAGCTATAGAGGCTGTGAAGGAAGCCAGAGCTCAGGGCGATTTAAGTGAGAACTTTGAGTATTACGCCGCTAAGCGCGACAAAAATAAAAATGAGAGCCGTATAAGATACTTGGAGCGAATGATAAAGAATGCAAATATCGTATCTGACCAGTCAAAAGATGGCGAAGTAGGCATTAACAAAACTGTTGAGCTATATTTTGAGGAGGATGATGAAACAGAGCGTTTCAAAATCACTACATCAGTCAGAGGTAACTCATTGGGAGGAAATATAAGTATTGAATCGCCTATAGGCAAGGCTGTGATGGGGCACAAGGTTGGTGACCGTGTACAGGTTGTGGTAAATGAAAATGTATCTTACTATGTAGTTATTAAATCAATAGAAAACTCTTCAGATGAAGATGATGCTATAAGAAGCTTTTAGAAAGGAGAATAGAGATGACAGTTCTTAAGGTGGAAGAAATGCACTGTGAGAAGTGTGTAGAGAGAATAAGCAAGGCATTGACAGCAGTAGATTTAAAGTTTGAGGTTTCCCTTGCTGATAAGACAGTGACAATCGATGGATGTGAGCATTGTGTAAAGACGGCAGTATCAGAGCTTGATGACCTTGGCTTTACGGCAGTGGCACAGTAGACAAATGAGGGTCCACATACTTATGTAAAAGATAAGTATGTGGACTTTTTTTCTGCTCAAAAATTAACAAATGTAAAGGCTATAAAAAAAAGAAACAGGACGTTTTGAAAAAAACATAATGTATTTGATATATATAATATTTTATGATAAAATCAAAACATAGATTTTTAAAACATCACATAGTATTATAAATAAATAATATTTTGTGACAAAATAAAAACAGTAGGTGATTAAAGATGAAACATTATGAAAATTTGTTAGCAAAGGGATACTTTTCGAGAGAACAATTGATAGAAATAGTAGGGACACCAAGTATAGCGAATCAAGTAATCTATGAATATCAGAAAAAGGGACTGATAGAAAAAGTGAAAAGAGACTTTTATGTTGTAATCAGCTTAGAAACAAAACAGCCGGTTCTTTCGCGTTATCAGATAGGTTCCAATCTGTTTCCAGACGCATATATCACGCATCATAGTGCTTTTGAAGTGTTTGGATATGGAAATCAGGTATTTTATGAGTGTTTTGTTGCAACAGATAAGCGATTTTCAGATTTTGAGTATGACGGAGTTGTATATCGTCGTGTAGAGCGTAAGCCTGATATAGAAGTAATACAGCAGGGAAATGTGAGGGTAACATCTGTGGAACAGACAGTGGTAGACAGTATCCGGGACTTTGAAAAGATTGCGGGGCTAGAGGAAGTGATACGTTGTATCATGCTAGTGCCCGGGTTGAATGAACAAAAAGTACTTGAATGTCTTGCAAGAAGTAGCAATGGATTTATGTATCAGAAATGCGGTTATCTTTTTGAAGAAATGAAAGAGGAATTTAACTTTTCTGAATTCTTTTTTGCGGAGTGTGAGAAATATTCTTCTGATGCAAAGCGCTATTTAATGAAAGAATCGCAAGACAATGTATTTCATAAACGATGGAAGCTCTATGCTCCATCATCATTAAAAAAACTAATAGATAAAGGAGTTGGTGATTATGATGCAATTGGATAGATTAACTCTTGGTAGAATGGCAAAAGAATTAGGATTCGTGAGAGATACACTGGAAAAAGTATGTCGTTTGGCTGATGTTTTGAAGTTTATGGAATCGGATGAGCTTTTATCAAGAGGAATTGCCTTAAAAGGTGGTACAGCGATTAATCTTACTATTTTTGATTTACCAAGGCTGTCTGTTGATATTGATTTGGATTATTGTAGAAGTGGTAATAGAGAAGAAATGCTTCGAAAATGTGTTGTGTTTTATAGTGCAATCGGAGCAGAACAGCCACCAGAATAATTTGAACTCGATAATATTGGGAAAGTGTCAGCGCGGCAAATTAAACGTGATTTAGACCCTGTACTTCGCAAAGGAGAACGATTTGATTTGGAAATGGTTCAGCGAGAAGTCAAGGAATACCTTGCGTCTATTTTAATTCTGACAAGGGAGGAAGAATTGTTTTGGAGAGCTTTTTCAGAGGGCAGTTATAATCCTGATTTGATATTTGGAGAAAGTAATGAGCTTATAAATGTTGAAAAACATCCTATGGCACTGTGGAAGTGTAGAAATAAGTAGAAATAAAAAACGCTCCGCAAGGATGAGAACTCCGTACTCAGAACCCCTTTTTGGTATATAAGTACTGTTAAGGAGAAGGGATATTGTGACGATATACAAAGTATAGGCATGGAGGCTGTCTGCGGTTGCTGTCTCCTTGCTTTGGCCAGCCAAGGAGGGCAGGCTAGTAGACATGTCGTGGATGAGAAAGGAGTGGAGGCCATGATTATTAATTCTAGTGATATTTCTATGTCATCAACAAGAAACTATGCCAGTTATACTTCTGTAAAAAGTGAATCTATAAGTGTCAGAGCGGACAGTGATGAGGCGGCACTTATAACTATTTCCCCAGAATCACAAAATTTAATGGAGCAGCTTCAGGAGTCAAAGAAGCAGATGGAACAGGTTAATGAAGAGGCAAAAAAGAAGAATTTGAAAAATAATCTTCAAGCCATGATTAATGCCCAGGCAGAACGTGCAAAAAAGGCAAGAACATCAGGAGTTCCAGAGGTGAAGGACAGGAAGTCAATGCAGATTGAAACCTTACGCAGAATCCTTGAAATGTTAAATAGCATAAGGGATAAAAGGTTAGGCAGAGAGAGTAAACATATAAAGCCTGATTCTGTGGACAGCAAAACTACAAGTATCAGCGCTAGCAGTAGTAGCAGCTATATGGGTAGCTTTTCTCTGGTAGCAGGGAGTGCGTCTAACGTAGTAAATGTGTCAGGTGGTGATGCAGGTGGCGGTGGCTCAAGTAGAATAAATACGTGGGTTACACACACGGTGACATCTTCATTTGTAGCAGAAGTAGAGAATACAGCGTTTTCCACAACAGGAATAGCCAGAACCGCAGATGGCAGAGAGATTTCTTTTAATGTGGATTTGGAAATGTCCAGATGCTTTATGGAAAAAAATGAGACCTATGTACAAACTATGAAGACCCTTGTGGACCCTCTTGTCATTAATGTTGGAAGCAATGTGACAAGTGTATCAGATCAGAAATTCCTTTTTGATTTGGATGCAGACGGCAAAGAAGAGGAAATATCTTATCTGGGTCAGGGAAGTGGATTTTTAGCCTTTGATAAAAACAATGATGGTAAGATAAACGATGGAAATGAGCTGTTTGGAACTAAATCAGGCAATGGATTTGAGGATTTGAAGGCATATGACGAGGATGGAAATGGCTGGATAGATGAGGCTGACAGTATTTTTGACAAGCTCAAGGTATGGGCTAAAAATGATGATGGCACAGATTCACTTGTGGCTATAGGTGTGGCAGGAGTTGGAGCAATCTATCTTGGCAGTAGTGAGACACAGTTTAGCCTTACAAATAGTACATCAAGCGAAGCAAATGCAGTTATCCAAAGAACAGGAGTGTTCCTCCATGAAAATGGTCAGGCAGGAACAATACAGCATGTAGATTTGGCTGTATAAAAGCTGTTAGTCTTTTTTTGTGGCAGACAATTTGACGTATGCGTCCGCCATAGATAAGCAAAACACGAGAATCAAAATTGTCTCTATCGTTTTGTCTTATCCATAGCGAACACATACTTTCAAATTGCTCTGACCTAGCGAAAGACTAACATAATATACTCTTCGAAGAACGGCATTTAGAAAACACCAAATCATGGAAGAAAGCGTAAAATAATAGTGGAAGACAGTCTGATGACTGATTTTAGTTTGAATTCTTTGAGTCAAATATGAGGGAGCTTACATAGGAGAGTATAAGGGCTGCTGATATGCCTACAGCACTTGCCTTAAAGCCACCCATAAACAGACCTATGATACCGCTTTCATCCACAGCCTCCTTTACACCCTTAAATAAAGTGTTTCCGAAGCCTAGGAGTGGAACGCTGGCGCCGGCACCGGCCCAGTCTATAAAAGGTTCATAGATGCCTAAAGCACCTAAAATAGTGCCTAGAACTACTAATCCAACCATTATTCTACCGGGTAACAGCTTTGTTTTGTCTATAAAAATTTGAACGATGGCGCATATTAAACCGCCAATTAAAAAGGCTTTTAAATAATCCATAAATCAACCTACTTTCATAAAATTACACTGATTCAATTACTACGCCGTGTGCGATTCCAGGTACAGAGTTACCTTCATTGGCGCTGACTGGAGAAAGGAGTGCTCCTGTTGGAACGAACAATACTCTATTCCATATTTTTTTCTCAATCTGTCCTAAGATATATCCGCAGAGAGTAGAAGCGGAGCATCCGCAGCCGGAACCACCGGCATTAGTGTCCTGCGTATCCTTATCAAACATCTCGATACCGCAATCCATATGGACACCGCTAATGTCATATCCCTTAGTCTTTAAAATATCTATGAGAATAGTCTGACCTACGTATCCTAAATCACCAGTGATTATCCTGTCATAATGATTTGGATTCACACCGAAATCATTTAAGTTATTATATATGGTGTCTGCAGCAGCAGGTGCCATACAAGCACCCATGTTATCTTTTTCCTTATAGCCATAGTCTACAATTCGGCCAGTTGTAATGCCCGTTACCTTGGCAATGCCACTGTCTGCTCCTACAATCAGTGCGCCACATCCGGTAACTGTATATGTGGCACAAAATTTACGCTGGCTGCCATAGCCCAACGGGAATCTAAATGTTTTTTCTGCACTTGCAAAATGGCTTGATGCCAAAGCTAAAACCTTATCCGCATATCCGCCGCCAACGGTCATAGATGCAAGTGATAAGCCTTCACCCATAGTGGAACAGGCACCATATAAGCCAAAAAGTGGAATGTTATAGGATTCCAATCCAAATGATGTAGCCATAAGCTGTCCCAATAAATCGCCGGCAAAGGCATATCGTACATCTTTGGGTGTAAGGTTGGCCTTTTGTAGCAAGAACTGGACAGTCTTGGCCTGAAGTGCGCTCTCGGCCTCTTCCCAGTTATTTTTACCAAACATATTGTCCTGTTCGACTATGTCAAAGTGGCTGCCCAAAGGTCCATCGCCCTCTTTTTGACCTACGACAGATGCATAATGCTGTATATACGGAGGTGTGGAAAATTTAATGCTCTGCACACCTACGGATTGATTATTGTTATTCATTTAAACCACCCCACTTATCTTTAATATGACATAAATAACACCTAGAATAAAACTGCTTAATATTCCGTAGAGTATAACCGGACCGGCAATGGTGAAAATTTTGCATCCGATACCAAATACCTGACCTTCTTTTTTGAATTCAATAGCAGAAGATGCAACGGAATTGGCAAAGCCTGTAATGGGAACTAATGAGCCTGCACCGGCGAATTCTCCAAGCTTTTTATATAGTCCGAAGCCGGTAAGGATAACAGAAATGCCAATTAATATAACATTGGTCCAAGCAGCAGTATCATCCTCTGACACACCTGATGATGCAATTAAATTTGTTATAAACTGTCCCAAACAGCAGATTAAACCACCGATTATAAAGGCTTTCAGCATATTGAGAGGAAGACTTTTGGTGGGAGTAACCTGCTTTACATACTCCTCGTAAACCTTTGCCTGTTCGTTTTTATCATTTGTATATACAGCTTTTTTTAAATCTTCGTTCATTGTAACCTCCTAAATTATTGTTTATATTGGCGAAAGAAATATATTAGAGAACCTATAACCTTTCCCAAAGCGAGAGATAAAATTACCCATTGTATACCTGTATGGAGACGTAAACGTCTTGTGAATACGGTGGTAACATTTAAAGCTTCAGCTAAGGCTGTTGCCAGACAACCTACAAAGATTCCTGAACCTAAGCCGAAAATAGCCATAAACCAAACTGGCAAAAAGGGATTAAATTTAAAAATAATTATAATGTTGCCTATGATACCGCCGAGGATTACAGCTGTTTCATAGGATTTGACATATTTTTGTGTACGTGTTACCTCAGCAATTTGAGGAATTACACCAACAGTTGTTATGGCAGCAAATATACCGCCTGCTATAGATATGCCTCCGGTTAAACCGACAATTGACAGTAGGATATCATGAAACATCAATGTGGTCCTCCTTCTTCTTTGCACCATCTATAAGAGCAGTTTCGATTTCAGTTTCATATTTTCTCATTTCCAATTCTAAAGGAGTAGGGTCAGTGGTAATTTTTCTCTTACCAAAATGATTGTAGAAAATAATAATTCCCAGACCTATACCGATAGAATAGCTGATTTCAAGAGCTGTTACACCATCATGAGATTTGCCTGTTAAATCTTCATAGATTTTTACAAAAAGTTCGCTGATAGTAGCCTCGGAATTAAAGGTCATAATGGTAAATGCAGCACCAAAGAAAATAAGTACGCAGCATAGAGCTGCGATGACAGATGGTGGGACAAGCTTTCTTTTATTTAAAGGCTCGTACTCCAGCAAGAAATCCGGCTCGCCTATATGATTTATCTCCAAGCCTTGATATTCGTTTAAGATTAGTTCTATAACTTTTAGAGATGAGAAAACAATACGATTATCCTTTTCATTTTTGAACTTATAGATTTTTAAAGTTTTTATTTTGTTAACTAAAGTTTTATCCTCGGATAAAACATGTGCAACATCTCCAACGGTAACATCTTTCTTATGTACCTTGGATGATAAGGCTATTTTTAAATAAACCGTACTATTCATAAACTCACCTCTAATCTATATATTGAAAATAAAAATACCTTTAGTATGGCGCAGATTGTCATACTAAAGGTATTGTTTCCTATCTATTAAATTTCATTCAAAAATATTATTTATGAATTGTACAGTAGTTGTTTTCTAGGTTTTCTGGAAGAGTATAAGGAGTATCCCATGTAGTACCCTCATCACCTTGGAAACGTATTCTGTAAATCTTTGAAGTAGTATTAGGACACTTATCAGTTGCTAAGAGTCCAGATTCATTACAAAGCTTGTGTTCAACGTGACATACGCATGTGTCAGTTGGAACAGTACCTACTGCGAAGTACTCGGTCTTAATCATATTTCTTTCAGGGTCCATGTCACATAAACCAGGCACTGCCAGATTTCCGCATTTCTCGCATATCTGTGCAGTTGTAACTGAATCAGGCTTTTCGAATTCAGCATATTCATAACCCTTTAACTCATGAATTCTTGTCATGATGTTTTTCCAAATAGTAAGATGATAAGATGTGTTTCCAAGCTCTTTGTTTTCATCAAAACCGCTCCAGATAGTAGCAGTAAGGTAAGGTGTGTAACCGGCAAACCAAATATCGTAGCTGCTTGATGTAGTACCTGTTTTACCTGCTACATACATATCATCCATATTAGCCTTGACACCAGTACCACCATTTGTGACAACGTCGTGCATAGCGTTTGTTAAAATGTATGCAGTAGATTCTTTGAGAACCTGATGTCTTTCAGGCTGTCTCTCTAAGATAATCTTTCCTGAGTTATCTAAAACCTTTGTGTAGTAGATTGGCTCTGTGTACTCACCGCCATTAGCGATAGTAGCGTAAGCTGCACAAAGCTCCATATTTGTAACACCATCTGTAAGACCGCCTAAGGCAAGAGACTGTGTAATATCTGTATCATAAGTTCCCTCGCTGTTTTTACGGCTATCTACCAAAGTGGTGAAACCGAAGTCGTAGAGATATTCATAACCGGCATCAGGAGTAATAGTAGTTAAAAGCTTTACAGTGATAATGTTCATGGAGTCTGCAATAGCAGTTCTAATGCTCTGTAAACCACGGTAGGTACGTCTTTCTGGAGGAGCTTCATTGTCCTTATCCCACCAGTTATTTACAAGACGTCCATTATGATAGTAGTAAGGAGCATCATCTAAAACAGAACCAATAGTGTAACCGTATCTGTCGATAGCAGGTGCGAAGGTTGCTAAAACCTTGAAACATGAACCAGGCTGTCTTGTAGAGTCTGTAGCACGGTTTAATGCACGGTTTGTAGTCTTTTCACCACGACCACCAACTAAAGCTTTAACATATCCTGTTTCTTGATCCATCACAGTGAATGAAACCTGTGGCTGGATGCTGATAATAATATTTTCACCAAGGATTGTATCTCCTTCTTTTACGGCCTCAGCCTTGAAGATATCGATGCACTCCTGTATTTCTTCTTCGCTTTCAAAAATAAGCTTAAAGGTTTTGTCTCCAAGTACATTTCTAAAGTAATTTACAATAGAGTACTGTGAGTAGTGAGTAGTATCAATGCCGTTCTCGTCAGCCTCTTCGTGCTGAACTGAGAATGCCCATTCAAATGAGTAGTAAACCTGACCTGGATAGTTTTCAGGATTGTTGATTTCCTCATCGCAAATCTTCTGAATCTCAGAGTCCTGAGTGGCATAAATTTTTAAACCACCACTATACAAAGCGTTTACAGCCTGTGTATAAGAGTATGCGTTCTGCTCCTGCAAATCGTTAATAACCTGATTGATTAACTGGTCTGTGAAGAAGCTGTAAGGAGTAACCTCAGATGTGACCATATTTGTCTCTAAGATTCTGTCATATACGTTGTCAGCCATAGCTTCTTCGTATTCGGCTTTTGTTATATGACCATTTTTCTCCATATATTCAAGTACGTGAGCACGTCTCTTGGCATTGTCTTCAGGATGATACACCGGGTTGTATCCGTATGGGTTCTGAGTGATGGCAGCGATAACTGCCGCTTCAGAGATAGTAAGTGCAGATACATCCTTATTGAAGTAACGCTGTGAAGCAGCCTGCACGCCGTAGCAACCGCTTCCTAAGTTTATTGTGTTTAGATAATTTTCTAAGATAACATCCTTGCTGACATTTTCCTCAAGCTGGAGTGCAAGGTAAATTTCCTGTATCTTTCTCTTTATAAGAGCACCAGTTGAACCCTCGCGACCACCACTTTCAAAAACGTTATTCTTAAGAAGCTGCTGAGTGATAGTGCTGGCACCCTGCATATCTCCCTGGAAAATGGTCTGATACATGGCTCTGAAGATACCCTTTACATCGATACCATTGTGAGATTCAAAACGTTCATCCTCAATGTCGATAAAGGCATATTTTAAGTGCTCAGGAATTTGGTCAAGAGACACAGGGGTTCTGTTTGAACCATCAGTAATAAGAGTCTCTATATGATTTCCGTTTGCGTCATAGATTTTCGTTGCCTCTGCAACTGGAGCAATGTTTATATTCTTTACATCAGGTGCTCCGTCTAATATGCCCTTAATCATGCCTAACCCTAAGAAACCAACTGCACCAATGAGCAGAATAACTGCGAATATGGAAACCTTAAACATAGTAACCATAACCTTAGTTTTCAGTCTTCTTGGAGTTGAGACAAGCTCTTTATGCTTTTTAACTATATTTGACTTGCCGTAATTCATGCTATACCTCCGTTATGTATTTACACTTTTTAAGTTTAGACATAAACATAGGTTATTATACCAAATATAGGCTCTAAAATAAAGTGTTTTATTTTTGTCCTTATTAATGTAAGATTATTTTGGATATTTGTATCATAAAAGGTTGTTGAAAATAACGAGGAAAAATATGGCAGAAAATAGTTTTAAAATAGTATATGAGGGTGGAGTAGGAGAGATAGAGGAAAAGAAATCCAGATTTATTGCCTATGTTAAGCCTGTAAATAGCGAGGATGAGGCATCTGCATTTATCGAGGAAATAAAAAAGAAAAACTGGGATGCCAGACACAATTGTGCCGCAGTAGTCATAGGGAAAAATAATGAGTTCTCAAGGTGCAATGATGATGGAGAACCGGCAGGAACAGCAGGAAAACCAATGCTGGAGGTGCTCTTGGGAGAGGGTGTCCACAATGTGGCAGTGGTTGTCACAAGATATTTCGGAGGAGTACTCCTTGGAACAGGCGGCTTAGTCAGAGCCTACCAGGCAGCAGTAAAAGCAGGCCTTGCAGCTTCGAAGGTTGCTGAAAAACGTGCCGGTGTAAGGATGACTTTAGGAACAGATTATAATGGTATAGGAAAGATACAATATATAATAGGAAGTATGGGAATAACCTGCATAGATACAAGGTATACGGAGGCAGTGGAAGTGGATGTGGTGGTCCCGGCAGAGCAGGAAAAGGAATTCGTAGATAAGGTGACAGAGGGAACCGCAGGAAGAACCATTATAAGCAGAGGAGACGAGATATATTACATAATGGTTGATGGAGAATGTATAGTGCAGTAAGAAACGTTTCGCTAAGGATCGCACTGCGGCGGAGATGTAGTTGTTGCTAAAGCAACCCGCCGCAGGCGGAGAATCTCGCAAGCGAGATTCTTTCTTTTTATCGGTTTATAATAATATCCTGATGTTCGTTACTTAAATCTATGATTTCACTTCGCAAGCTATATATACGGAATTCATTTAACATATCAAAAAGAACGGATACTTTCTTTGTGTAGAGTGGATTATCGATAGTTTCATCAATAATATAACTACCACGACATTTTCTTAATAATTCAAAGGTAGTCATGAGTCCAATACCGCTTCCGCCTGTATCAGTATGAGTGGAAGCTCTCTTTTTGCCGGCATTTATAATAGTATATGGTTCAAAGTGAATGCCGCTGTCAAAAATACTTAGGCAGAATTTATCGTTTTCTTTATTGATTTCTAAAAGAATATTTTTTTCATCACATCCTCTTGTTGCTATAAGAGCATTTTCTGTTAAATCAGCGATTATGGTAACAAGTGAATCTTCACTTATGGAAGTCTTAATCAATTCATTTATATCAATATCTATCATCACCTGAAAATTAGCCTTCATGGCAGAGGCTTTTTCGTGCATATAGCTGATTATGGAATCAACACGGATGAGACCTGTGGTTGGCAAATGGTTCCTTGTATGTCCACTTGAATTCAATACACCAGCGCGTTCGGTAGAAAGCTTGTTTAAATCTGACAGTAAAGTCGAAGCTTTTGTGGCTAGAAGCTCATCACTAGAAGAAATTTGTTCAGACAACATATCTTTTACGGCCATCTCCATAGCAGGAATCAGCTTATTATCTTTATGAATAAGTGCGCCAAGATGCTCATTATCTTTTTTGACTTTTTCCAGCTCAGCTTCAAGTCTTAGAATCTCATTTTTGTGAGCACGATTTATATAGGAGATGGTTAATTGTTTTCTCCACCATACGAAAAGGATAACGCCAAGAATAGTACTTACAATAGTAATAAGAAAATAAAAATCAGTGTCTGTATTTAATATCGTGAAAAGTGACGTTAAGAAAACGATAAAGCAACAGATAAAAAGGCCTAATGTATTAGCTCTCTGTTGCAACAAAAATGGCATTCCATTTTGTAGTCGTTTAATACGGAAAATTGAGTAGACTATAATTAGTTGTACAAAACCAGTTAACAGCATTAAAAAGGGATCTATGTAAGTTGTATCATATTCCTTTAGTGCAGTAAAAATTAGTAGTGGACTGATTAGTATGGTTGCTAAGGCAAAAAGAAAATAACTAAGACCAATACTAAGTAAAGACGCTAATATAGAAACTTTGAAGTCGATATTGTGAGTCATATTAGCGTGAACGAAGATAGCAATAAAAAGCAGAACAGTGGTTATGTACGGAAAATTTACTCGAGCAACAAAAAGAAGAATATTTGTGAAAAAAAGCAATATGAGATTCATTGCATATTGTTTTTTTGACGTTTTAAGCTTGAGAAGCTTGTTGAAGCAATAAAAACCGCATGCAAGCATAAAGTAATATTTTACATAAGATTCTATCATATAACCTCCTCAATGTTTATATGGACAAAAACCAACAAAAAGCAACAAAAAGCAACATCACCAACAAATTTAGAAAAGCCTTGATTTTTCTTAAGATTGTAAAAAATCAAGGAGGTTTAAATATGTGGGATGTAATTATTGATCGTATATGTAGTTGGTTTGGTTTTTAAAAAGTAGTAGACATATACCATATAAAGCGCTCGACGATTAAGTCGAGCGTTTTGCATATTTTATATACAATTCTTTATTTTATTAGCGTAAAAATATATAAACTCGGTAATCGTAGGTGACCCTTTTTCAGAAGAGATTTTTCCAGTGTAATATTTTTCAAGAGTATCTATGTCTGAAGTCTTCCATGCTTTATTTATAGCGTTTTGCATTGCACGTTCAACGCTAGGTGTGCTTACCTTATGTTTCTCGGCTATTAATATACATATATTGCTGACGGGACCATCCATAACGATGCTAATGGCATCAATTAAATATTTATAACCTACAGCCTTGGGACTAATACCAACTAAGTCTAATTCCCTGCTTATACGTAGGTTCTTTTTCTTTTCAACATATTCTGGTGTTTCGAATCCATCACTTTTGCACTGTGAGATATTCTGTTTAATAATATCTTAAGAGTATATAGGAAGTCAACAGCATATTTTTCAGAGTAATCCTTCTGGTGCTTATATATTATAAAATCGGCACCTAGCTGCCTTACATACTCGTATGTAGTTTCGCTTGAGTTGTTTGTGGTGACAAGAACATATGGCTTGTAATTTATGTCTTTTAAACCGGCTAAAACCTCTAGGCCACTTCCACTACCGTGATGTAGTTCTAAATCTAGTATTACTGCATCAGGGCAATGGTAGGAAATGTCTGAGAGTGCCTTAGAAGAACTATTTGTATGACTTACTAAGGTGACATCATCCTTTGAGTCTATATATTCAATAAAACGTTTGCAAGTCGAGACATCATCCTCGACTAAAAGAATAGCAAAATCCGACATATTCATAAATCTCCTTGATTTTCCACTCAAAAATATAATTCTAGTTTACACCTAAAACCAACAAAAAGCAACGAAAACCAACGAAAACCAACAAAAACCAACGAAAACCAACGACAAAAAGTAATTTTTTTAAAAAATTACATTACTTATTATTAAAATGTCATAATTGTAATAGGAAATAAATATCACTTACGCAAAAATTACTATCACCTATGCAAATTGTGTTGACTGTTTATGAGACATATGTAGTATGGTGGAAGAAATATGATGCGTAAAAAATGTCGTTGGGACACGTAGGATGTCGTTGGGGCTGAAATTATTAAAAAAAAGAAAATAGTTGTTACAATGAATTAAAAGATGTTAAGTTGAAATCTAAAAAGGAGGCAAGGAATAGAAGTATATACATACAGTGAATAAAGATATAGAAAAAGTACCTAAACACAAAAGGAGAAGAAGTAAACAATGAGAAAAAGAACTACAACACTATTAAAAAGAGCAATTAATCTGTTTGTTATTGTGTGCATAATTGTAAGCACATTTGCTAATTATATGATTGTTTCGTCAGCAACTAGCTACGACTCAGAAAATATAGTTATTCAGACTAAAAAAATTACAGATGAAGGTGTGTGCGTTTATAACGGGCAGGTTAATATTGAGGAGCAGTTGATGGATTTACATAGTGGAATTATAAGATTGCTTGGAAATCATGCAGATGTATATGAGAAATATGAGTACGGTAATAATATATATGATAATGACAATAGTATATTTTCCCAATCATATATTAAAATCAATGTAAATAAGATGTTGCCTTCTAAAATAATTGTAGCAGAAAATGATATTATTATTAATGCATCGGAAATTTTGTCGAATGAAAAGACAATAATATATTCAAAATCAGGAAATATTAGTATAAATGCGGGAAGTGTGGATTTTAACGGAATTATATATGCTCCAAATGGTAAGGTATCTGTTTCATCCTCAAATGTGTTAATAGATGGTGTAATTATTGCAGAAGAGACAAAATTATCAGTTGGCGTTTTGCAAATAAATGGTGTAGATGAAATATCTGTAATGACACAAAATATTAGATATTTATCAAACGATATCACATTTGAGATAAGTTGTTATTACGATAAAGATAATAATAAGTATGATATTATTTTAGATGATCAAGAAATCTACGAAAATTATTTTGATAAAATGGAGGTATATGTACGAAGGGATACTTCTAATTCGTTTGAGTTACTTAATAATTTAAAGGATTTTAAAAATGCGGGTGAGTTAGATTTTGATGAAAAAATCGATGTTGTTGTAAAGGGTACTACTAGATATAATGAAATTAAATATTCGGATATAGAAAGCTTTATATTAGAAGATAATGTGGTAAAATATGCAAATATTGATGTGGATGAAGATGGTATTTCAGACGGAGAAGAAATACTTTTTACAAAAACAGATCCCAATAATAAAGATACAGACGGCGATGGCTTTGCTGATAATATTGAGTGTATATATTTATTGACTAATCCTTGTGAGTATACAGAAAATAATGATGTAGATGAAGATGGATTAAATTATGTTGAAGAAATAAGTAATGGAACACATCCTTATTTGAATGATAGTGATTTAGATGGATTGTTGGATGGGGACGATAATGTAAGAATATATACAGGATATGAAGATAATAATAGTGAAGCAATAATTCCGCAATTATACAATGTAGGTAGATATGATGTAGTGATAAATGGATTTGGAGAAGATGGCAAGGTATATCAGTATGTATATAATTATTTAACGGGAGATGTGAAAGAAAAGACTGTTGGAGATTTGCAAACTATATATTATTATGATGCGTATGGTAAAGTTATATTAAAATTAGAAATATATGGAGAAGAATCAAAAATAAGTACATACGAATATGACTCAGATGGCAATATGCTATATTTTTCTAATGATGGTGATATTTATTCTTTTATATACAATAATGGAATGGTGTCAGAGGTGTATTTAAACGATAATCTTATAGTTAGTAAGAATGAGGGAACGATAAATTATGGAAATGGTGATGTTATTTCTATTTCAAAGAATGCTATGGGAGAAACAGTATATAGCATTAACGACAGAATTGTAAATCAATGGGGAGCTTCAGATAAAAACTTTATTGATATGCAGACAGGAATAGAATATATATATAATTATAATGACGAAGGATTAGATAACATTGTTTCGAGTTTAGGTTATAATATTGCATATTATGAAGATGAGAGTATATATAACGTTATATATCAATATTCGGATACTGTAAAAGAACAGACTATATACAAACCTGACTTTTCAAAAGTATGCCTAGTCAGTGGAGATGAATATACAGAGGAGAATTATGGATATAAGATAAGTAATTCAAATGGTGTGTTATATTCGATTGATTGTAACTATAGCGAAGATGGAATAAGAAGTTTGTCTTATAATACTGGAGAAATTGTCGATTATGTATATGATAATAACAAAATATTGGCAATAAAGGATTCTGATGGACTAAAAAAAGAATATGAATATAATTCGGAAGGAAAACTTATAAAGTATACAGATTATGCTGATGGTATAATGGAGTTATATAAATATGATATACATGGAAATATTTCTTGTGTGAAAAAGGAGAATATATTAACAGGAAATATCATTTGCGAAAATATATATGAGTATAAATCAAGTATAAATAGTGATGTATTAACATCATATAATGGAAATACTATTGTGTACGACCAGATAGGAAACCCCTTAACATATTATGACGGAACAAATATTTATTGGGAGGGAAGGGAGCTTAAAGGTATCTCAAATGATGATAATGAGGTCGAATATACTTATGATTATTATGGTCGAAGAACTACAAAAACAGTTAATGATGTAACAACGTTTTGTTACTATGATGGACAAGATATTATTTTAGAAGTAATTGGCGATGAAATGTTATGGTATATATATGACGAGAGAGATACATTGATTGGATTTAATTATCGTGATTGCAATTATTATTATAAAAAAAATATGATGGGAGATGTTATTGGAATTATAAATGATTTAGGTGAATTTGTATGCGGATATACATATGATCCATGGGGAGCAATTGTCAATGTGTATGGAAATGAAGATATTGCTAATATTAATCCAATTAGATACAAGAGCTACTATTATGACCAGGAAACAGGATTTTACTATCTGAAGAGTAGATATTATGATCCGAATATGCGAAGATTTCTGAATATGGATGATGTTAGCCTGTTGCCGGATAAGATTATTGATGATAATTTGTATTCATATTGTAGTGGTGACCCTGTTAATAATTATGATCCTACTGGAAATGCAACAATATCAGTTGTATTATATACTATAGACAGGGAGGATTTTAAATCTGCATCACATGCAATTAAGAATGAAGTACTGGCAAAAAGTAATACAGTTTTTTCAGAAACAGTATCGAATGATACAAAGGTATTTATAGACTGGTGGAGAAATCTTCCGGAGACGGACATTGTTATAATATGTGCACATGGTGCTCCAGATGGAATTGGAACCGCTCCTAAAGAGAAGAGTGCGACGCTTGTAAGTAAATATCACAGCTTTGGACAGAAGCCTAAACCAATAAAATTGCTTGTTTTACTTTCGTGCTATTGTGGTCATTTGGCTAATAGTAATGATAATTTTGCATTAACATTATCTAGGAGTATATCAGGAAGAGTGATTGCAAGTGATGGAGCAGTTGAACCATTAATGACTTCTAATAATAAAATATATTTTAAATCATTTTATGATAAGGACAATCCTAATATAGGATATTATGATAATAAAGGATGGGTTCAATATTATTCTTACAAAAAAAATGACACAGTATCAGATGCAGGAATATATAATTTGACAGTAGACCATATTTTTTTTAGATATAATGTACTTTATAAGTAGGAGGATAATATAAAATGAAAAAGAAAATAATATGTGTATTGATAATCGCTGTTTTATTATGCAGCATATTAACAGTTATAATAATGATAAATAGAACGGATTCGTTAAGCGAGCTGGTAAGTGATTTGTATAGGGATATAACATATGATGAAGAGTATATTTTACGCTACGAAGAACCAGAAGCAGAGAAATATCCACTTGATTTATATAATTATTTTGCGGCAATGCATAATGATGATATGTATTGCTTAAGGGAGTTTATGGATGATAATACCCAATTGGAATACAAATTAGAGGATATGTATCTGCAATTTAATATCAATCCATTTTTGGGAGCATGTTATCGAACATACGGATATTATAAAATAAAAAATGTATCAACAGAATATGCTGTGGCTGCAAAGATAGAGGATTATTATTTTATTTATATTAACACGTATTATGAACCGGATTCTCTTGAGGAATATGTGAAAGATACAGGTTTACTGAGTGGCATGGAAGATACACGTGTACATGTTACTTATGACGATGGAGAAGAAATGCACGAATACGTTTATGTAGATAATACAAAGGAAAAAGTAATCGACTATCTTATGAATGAAGATAGAGAAGCGGTAAGAGATAATGGAGGTAATGTACACGAACGAGCTGAAGAAAATAATGCAGTTTCAATATATTGTTATAATAGTATAACAAAGGATAGAGTATTGTTTGGACACACATCTTCGGGAAATATATATGTTAAAAAAAATGGTTACTGTAATCCTTGGGGGGTGTTTGAGTCTGATTATGACGAGATTGAGGAGTTTATTGAGTATTTTATAGATAATGTTAAAGGT
>JAFSIA010000059.1 GCA_017440045.1 Lachnospiraceae bacterium | reverse complement strand
TGACGGTAAGGGTGAGATGACAGCAGAGACAGGAGATATGGCAGGTGTATTCTGTAAGAAGGCTGACCCTATGGTATTGCAGAAGCTTGAAGACAAGGGCTTACTGTTTAGCGCACCTAAGTTTGAACATAGCTATCCTCACTGCTGGAGATGTGATACTCCACTTATCTACTATGCAAGAGAGTCTTGGTTTATCAAGATGACAGCTGTTAAGGATGATTTGATTAGAAATAATAATACAATTAACTGGATTCCTGAATCAATCGGTACAGGACGTTTCGGTAATTGGCTTGAAAATGTACAGGACTGGGGCGTGTCAAGAAACCGTTATTGGGGAACTCCAATGAATATATGGGAATGTGAATGCGGACATCAGCTTGCTGTAGGCAGCAGACAGGAGTTGGCTGAATTAAGTGGCAATCCTGATGCGGTAAATGTTGAGCTTCACAGACCACACATTGACAATGTGAAGATTCCTTGTCCTTGTTGTGGTAAAGAAATGACAAGAATACCTGAAGTTTTGGACTGCTGGTTTGACTCAGGTGCGATGCCATTTGCTCAGCATCATTATCCATTTGAAAACAAGGACTTATTTGAGCAGCAGTTCCCGGCTGACTTTATTTCAGAGGCTGTTGACCAGACAAGAGGATGGTTCTACACATTGCTTGCAGAATCAACACTTTTATTCAATAAAGCTCCATTTAAGAATGTTATCGTACTTGGTCACGTTCAGGACGAGAATGGTCAGTAGATGAGCAAGTCAAAGGGCAATGCAGTTGACCCATTTGCGGCACTTGAGTCTCACGGCGCAGATGCAATACGTTGGTACTTCTATATTAATTCAGCACCATGGCTTCCAAACAGATTCCATGATAAGGCTGTTACAGAAGGTCAGAGAAAGTTCATGGGTACACTTTGGAACACATATGCGTTCTACGTACTCTACGCAAATATTGATGAGTTCGATCCTAGCAAATATGAGCTTCAGTATGATAAGCTTCCGGTTATGGATAAGTGGTTGTTGTCGAAGCTCAATACTGTTGTAGGTCAGGTGGATGATAACCTGGCAAATTACAGAATCCCAGAGGCTGCCAGAGCATTATCGGATTTTGTCGATGAGATGAGTAACTGGTACGTACGACGTTCAAGAGACCGCTACTGGGCAAAGGGTATGGAGCAGGATAAGATTAATGCATACATGACTCTTTATACAGCACTTGTCACAATAAGCAAGGCTGCAGCGCCAATGATTCCATTTATGACAGAGGATATCTATCAGAACCTTGTTAGAAATATCTATAAGGATGCGCCGGAAAGTATACATCTTTGCGACTTCCCAGAGGTAAATGAGAAGTTTATCGACAGGGATTTAGAGGATAAGATGGAGAAGGTTCTCGATATCGTTGTAATGGGACGTGCGGCTAGAAATGCTTCAAATATCAAGAATCGTCAGCCAATTGGACAGATGTATGTAAAGGCTGATTTTGAGCTTTCAGAGTTCTATCAGGATATTATTGAAGATGAGTTAAATGTAAAGAATGTGGCATTCACACAGGATGTAAGAAACTTTACAACATATACATTTAAGCCACAGCTTAAGACAGTTGGTCCTAAATACGGTAAGCAGCTGGGTGGCATCAAGGAGTATTTATCAGCATTAGATGGAAATGCTGCTATGGATGAACTTGAGTCAGCAGGTGCACTTAAGTTTACAGTAGGTGATACTTTAGTAGAGCTTACAAAGGATGACCTTCTCATAGAGATGACTCAGATGGAAGGATATGTATCTGAAAATAATAATAAAATTACAGTTGTTCTTGATACAAACCTTACAGAGGAGCTTATTGAAGAGGGTTATGTAAGAGAGATAATCAGCAAGGTTCAGACTATGAGAAAAGAGGCTGACTTTGAGGTTATGGATAAAATAAACATCTATATAGCTGAGAATGATAAGATTGTCCAGATTATGGAAAACAATAAGGATAAAATAATGTCGGAAGTATTGGCAAATGACGTCATTTTTGGTAAAATAGTTGGATACAATAAGCAGTGGAATATCAATGGAGAGGATGTTTCTATTGGTGTTGAAAAATGCTAATACAGTACAGGAGGATTATAGCTTATGAGCAATATTTCATTCTCTAAAGAGGAATTTAAAAAGCAGGTAAAGGATTACGTAAAAATCGTATCTAGAAAGACTATTGAAGAAGCTACACAGCAGGATATTTATACAGGTGTTGCTTACGGACTTAAGGATTATATAATTGACCAGTGGATTGCTACACACAAGGAGTATGAGAAGCAGGATGCTAAGACTGTATACTACCTTTCAATGGAGTTCCTTACAGGTAGAGCACTTGGTAACATTATCATTAACCTTTCTGCTAGACAGGAGATTAAGGAAGCTATCGAGGAGTTAGGCTTAGACTTAAATGCTATCGAGGATCAGGAGCCAGACGCAGCTCTTGGTAATGGTGGTCTTGGACGTCTTGCAGCATGTTTCCTTGACTCTCTTGCAACACTTGGTTACCCAGCATACGGCTGTGGTATCCGCTACAAGTACGGTATGTTCAAGCAGCAGATTCGCGATGGTTATCAGATAGAAGTGCCAGATAACTGGCTTAAGAATGGTAATCCATTTGAAGTACGCCGTGAAGAGTATGCTTGTGAGGTTAAGTTTGGTGGTTATACTCGTTGGGAAAAGGGCGAGGATGGAAGAGAGAGAGTAGTTCAGGATGGTTACAGAGCTGTCAGAGCTATTCCATATGACCTTCCAATCGTAGGATATGGCAACAATGTTGTAAATACACTTAGAATCTGGGATGCAGAGCCAACACAGCACTTTGTGCTCGATTCATTTAACAAGGGTGATTATATTAAGGCTACAGAGGAAGAGAACCTTGCAAAGACTATTGTTGAGGTACTTTATCCATGTGATGACCACTATGCAGGTAAAGAGCTTAGATTAAAGCAGCAGTATTTCTTCGTATCAGCCAGTGTTCAGACTGCAGTTAAGAAGTATATGGATGCTCATGATGATGTAAAGAAGCTTTACGAGAAGGTTGTATTCCAGCTTAATGATACACACCCAACAATCTGCGTTGCAGAGCTTATGAGAATCCTTATGGATGTGTATGACCTTACATGGGATGAGGCATGGGGTGTTACAACCAAGGCTACAGCATATACAAACCATACAATTATGGCTGAGGCGCTTGAGAAGTGGCCAATCGAGTTATTCTCTAAGCTTCTTCCTAGATGTTATCAGATTATCGAGGAGATTAATCGTCGCTTCGTTATAGATATTCAGAATAAGTATCCTGGAAATCAGGAGAAGGTTAAGAAGATGGCTATCGTTTATGATGGTCAGGTTAGAATGGCTAACCTTGCTATCTGTGCCGGATTCTCAGTAAATGGTGTTGCAAGACTTCATACAGAGATTTTAAAGAATCAGGAGCTTAAGGACTTCTACGAGATGATGCCAGAGAAGTTTAACAACAAGACAAATGGTATCACACAGAGAAGATTCTTAAAGCATGGTAACCCATTGCTTGCTGATTGGGTTTCAGGAAAGATTGGTGATGAGTGGGCTACAAATCTTGCTCATATCAAGAAGCTTGATATTTATGCAGATGATGAGAAGTGTCAGCAGGAATTCATGAACATTAAGTATCAGAACAAGGTGAGACTTGCTAAGTATATTAAGGAGCACAATGGTATCGAGGTTGACCCACGTTCAATATTCGATGTACAGGTTAAGCGACTTCACGAGTACAAGCGTCAGCTTCTTAACATTCTTCATGTAATGCACCTTTACAATACAATAAAAGAGCATCCTGAGATGGATTTCTATCCAAGAACATTTATCTTTGGTGCAAAGGCAGCAGCTGGTTATAGACGTGCTAAGCTCACAATCAAGCTTATTAACAGCGTTGCAGATGTAGTAAATAATGATAAGTCAATAAATGGCAAGCTTAAGGTTGTATTTATAGAGAACTATCGTGTATCAAATGCTGAGTGGATTTTCGCAGCAGCTGATGTATCTGAGCAGATTTCAACAGCTTCAAAGGAAGCATCTGGTACAGGTAATATGAAGTTTATGCTCAATGGTGCATTAACACTTGGTACAATGGATGGTGCTAATGTAGAAATCGTTGAAGAGGTAGGAAAGGAGAATGCATTTATCTTCGGTCTTTCTTCAGATGAGGTTATCCGTTATGAGCAGAATGGTGGATACGACCCAATGGAAATCTTCAACAATGATATGGAAGTTAGAAAGGTGCTTATGCAGCTTATTAACGGAACATATGCTCCAGATGATTCAGAGAGATTCAGAGAGCTTTATGATGCTTTACTTACAACAAAGTATGGCAAGGCAGATACTTACTTTATCCTTAAGGACTTCAAGTCATATGCTGAGGCACAGAAGAAGGTTGAGCAGGCATACAGAGATGAGAAGAACTGGGCTAAGTCAGCTATCTTAAACGTGGCAAACGTAGGAAAGTTCTCTTCAGACAGAACTATTGAGGAGTATGTACAGGATATCTGGCACCTTGAGAAGGTAAAGGTAGAACTGTAGAATAAATCAATTCATAAAATCCACTCCCTTACATATAATGGAATAAGCCCGACGGCTTGTTTATATGTAAGGGGGTATTTTTTTGTTCAAAAAGAAGATATTAAGATATGTCATAAAATATATGCTGATAGCTTGTTGTGTTATATGTTTTCCATGGCTGTTTACGCTTATGATTGAAAAAGATAGCGTGGGGAAGGTTTATAAGACTGCAGATAGTGGGCTGTACGTGTATGTTGGTGATAACAGATTGAATTTGGAGGATTTTGTAGGGTGTGTACTTATAAAACAGATGGATATAAATGCTTCTGAGGAGGCTTTAAAAAGTCAGGCTGTTGTCATAAGAACACTGATTTGTGAGAGACTAAAAGGACAGGGTGTAAATGAAATAGATGCTGATGTGTTGGGATTTCAGTATGTTTTGTATGATGATATGGAAAAAATATGGGGAGAAAAATTTACACAAAACTACAATAAGCTTATGAAGGTGCTTAGTAACACTGCGATGGAGGTTATTGTATTTGAAGATAAAATAATTACTCCGTACTACCACAGTGCATCCTGCGGATATACAAGAGATGGTGAAGCTGTTTTGGGAGCAGAATATAAATATCTTAAATCTGTAGCAAGCGCAAAGGATGTGGAGGCTGAGGGGTATCTCACGGGAGTAGCATTTGACAAATCTGAGTTCGCAAGCAGGCTTAGAGAAGCGTTAGAAGACATTTCCATAGATGATGAAAAACCTCTTGAGACAATGCAGATAATAAGCAGGGATGAGGCTGGTTACGTTACGAAATTGCAGATTGGGAATGTTCAGATGACAGGTGATGACTTTGTACATATATTTCAATTAAATTCACCGAATTTTCAGGTGGACGAATATGATGGAAATATTAGAATTGTTACAAAAGGATTGGGACATGGATTAGGATTAAGTATGTATGGTGCGGAAAAATTAGCAGAAAGTGGAAAGAGCTACAAGGAAATTTTGAGTCATTATTATGCAGGGACGGAGCTAACAAAATATAGCAATAAGTAAAACCTTCGTATGGTATAAAAGCTGACTTTGTGGGGAAAATATTATCATAAAATATTATGACCTAAATGAAGGAGGCAATATGGCATATAAGAGAAGATTTTTTAATGATAAGACCATAGTGGCAGCTGCTGCAGTTGGTGTACTTACTGTTTCAGCTATAGTTGGTGGAGCACTACTTGGAGGAGAGGAACCAAAAAATAATTCATCTATTGTGGATTTAAGTGATGATAATGGAGTAGATGTCTCAGAGCAGGATGATGTAAAGGCAGAAAATACAGGAAACGAGGCACCTACTGATAGTGCAGACCTTGATAATATTGAAGGTGAAGGTCAGGAAGTGGCAGACAATACAAGCCAATTAGATGAGGAGCGCGGTTCTACTACACCAGAGACTGAATCAGCTGACACACCTAGTGAAGAAATAGAAGAATCAGATGCAGCATCCGGCTTGGTTGGAGTGAATTTTGACGCAGCAAGCACAATCATATGGCCTGTAGAAGGAAATATTTTAATTGATTATGATATGGAAAATACAGTGTATTTCGCAACGCTTGACTTATATAAATGTTCTGATGCTGTATGTGTTCAATCGGAGGTGGGCACACCTGTATATGCTGGACATGCATGCGTGGTCGAAGAGATTGCATATAACTCTGAGATTGGAAATAATGTAACTGTATCTATGGGAAATGGATATATGCTCACATATGGACAGCTTAAAGATGTACAGATTGAGAAGGGAGCTACTGTAGAAGAGGGTGATTTGATAGGATATATTGGAACACCTACGAAGTATTACTCAGTCGAGGGTTCGCATCTCTATATGAAGATGACAAAAGACGGCAGCCCTATTGATCCATTGGATTATCTCAATTATGAGGAATAATTTTGCTATCGCCAGACGGACTGTAACAATGCGTGACTTTATGCATAGTATATAGTATGAAAGGTCGCAAACAGACTCTCCTACAACGATGAATCGTTTGAAAACCTTTTAAAGTCTGTTGCTTTAGATAGATGTCTTATATGATTATAAAAGACAAAGCGCGCACTGTATTCTAGTGCACGCCTTACATAAATCAATTACATTACTGTTATGAAATTATACATTAAAATAAAGTGACAGAAGCTACCAGCCATAACGAATAAATGGAATATTTCGTGACTTCCAAAATATTTGTGTCTGTTATTAAATATAGGTAGCTTTAGCGCGTAGATAATGCCGCCTACAGTGTAAATCAATCCACCTGCAAGTAACCAGCCGAAAGCAGGACCTTTCAATGTTTCGAATATAGGTGAAAAAGCTAAGACACAAACCCAACCCATAGCGATATAGAGTAATGAAGAAAACCATTTTGGACAAGTAATCCAAAGAGCTTTTATTATAATACCGCCTATGGCTATACCCCAAACTAGAGCTAGAAGAGGGATGCCGATGCCCGGCTCTAAAACAATAAGGCAGACAGGTGTGTAGCTTCCTGCGATAAGAACAAATATCATCATATGGTCAATCTTTTTAAAAAGTCTGTCGCCTTTCTCGGAGAGCTTAAGAGAGTGGTGAAGTGTGCTGGCGGCATATAGCAAAATCATGCTGGCAATAAAAATGCTTAAAGATATTACGTGAACCTTATCAGGATTCTTGCCACATTTTAAAATAAGGGGTGTGGCGGCGAACATAGCCATAAGCATGCCGATAAAATGAGTGATGGCGCTACCAGGGTCCTTTAGCTTTGATACTATATTCTTTAGTGAATCATTAAATTTCTTCATAAAATTAACCTCCTTATATAACTTCTATAATATGTATTATCAGCATAAAGATGTAAAATAATTCAAGTAGTTAAATAAAAACTTGTTACGTAGTATTAAAAACTACATCACATAAAGGATAATACAACAAGATAAAGAGTAATGCAAGCTAATTATATTAAATAATTGGATAAATATTACTTAAGTACTACTGATATTAGCGTATTTATCCATAAATGGTTGACAATGTATACGATGCATGATAATATTAGTAACAATTACTGATATTGAATAATTATATTATATGTGGTTAAGATACAAGGAGGATAATATGGCAGCAGAGAAAACTATAAAATATAGCAGGCAAAGGGAAGCGATTGTGAAGTTTTTAGAGGGAAGAAAAGACCATCCAACGGCTGAGTTTATATATAGACATATTAGGGAAGATTACCCGAATATAAGTCTTGGCACGGTTTATAGAAATCTTTCTCTCCTAGAAGAGCTTGGTCAGGTTATAAAGATTTCCTGTGGTGATGGAAATGATCATTTTGATCCTAATGTAGAGCCTCATTATCATTTTATATGTAGAGAGTGTGGCAGTGTGTTAGATATAGAAATGGATAGTATAGACTTTATAAATACACTGGCTGAGAAAAATTTTGGTGGTCGCATCGACGGTCACAAGGCTTATTTTTACGGGGTTTGCCACCAGTGTTGTGAGATGGAAAAATAAAATTAAGAATAATTACTATTTTTCTGTTGACAAAACAAAAACATAATGATATATTAAAACAGTAATCATTACTGATTTATAAAACACAAAACAAATAAATGCTTTAAATTTAAATTTAGGAGGAAAAAATTATGGCAAAATATGTATGTAAAGTATGCGGTTATGTTCACGAGGGACCAGAGGCTCCAGAGAGCTGTCCAGTATGTAAGGCTCCAGCTGAGAAGTTTGAGCGTCAGGAGGGCGAGAAGGTATGGGCTGCAGAGCACATCGTTGGTATCGCTCAGGCACCAGAAGTAAGCGAGGATATTAAGGAAGATTTAAGAGCTAACTTTATGGGCGAGTGTACAGAGGTAGGTATGTATCTTGCAATGGCAAGAGTAGCTCACAGAGAGGGTTATCCAGAGGTAGGTTTATACTACGAGAAGGCAGCATGGGAAGAGGCAGAGCATGCAGCTAAGTTTGCAGAGCTTTTAGGAGAAGTTGTGACAAATAGCACAAAGAAGAACCTTGAGCTTAGAGTAGATGCAGAGAATGGTGCTACAGCAGGTAAGTTTGACCTTGCATGCAGAGCAAAGCAGGCAAACCTTGATGCGATCCATGATACAGTTCATGAGATGGCAAAGGACGAAGCAAGACATGGTAAGGCATTTGAAGGTCTCTTAAACAGATACTTCGGTTAAACAATAAGCCATACAAAAGGCCGTACACTTAAGTGTACGACCTTTTTTTGTTTAATTAGGAAAGTTCTCCGAACTTACCTATTAAACAAAAAACGCTCCGCTAAGGACTTAATCGAAGTCGCGGGCGACTGCGATTTATTGAGCACTCGCACGAGATGAATATGTCAGCTAACGCTGACCGTGCTCGGCTCCAAAGCGGAGCAAGTCCCTCTAGATAGAGGGATTTAGGGAGATGATGCGGACTTGTCCGCTTTATTCTATTTAAAGCGTTCCAGCATGCACATAAAGTTCACCTTGATAGTATAGAAGACTTTGCTGTAATGCCCTACTGATGGGTGAGGTGGATTAGCTAACATCTCCATAAGCTTTGGTGATAAGTTACCACGTTTTTGTGCGATTTTAAATGCTCTTATCTCCATATTGCAATATTTAACAATATAGTCAAAGAAATTAGCCTCTGCTGTCATTCCGGCTGCAGTTATATTATTTCCGGCACTATAGTTACATAAGGTGTATATGTAATCTGATTCGTAACCTAAGGTACGGTTTCTTTTTTCGATAGCTTTAAGAGCTTTCTTTCGGTATATGGCACTTGTAATCTGTGCGGCTGGAAGAACGGCTGATGCAAAATCATTCATAAATGAATCGCCAAAAGATTCGGTTTTACTATTTCTGTAAACCTTAGTGATATAGATTGTTGTTACGTTTTTGTTTCCATCATTTGCATTTAATAAACTCATATTTTTTTCCTCCTAATATGTAAAAATTTTAAGGTATGCAACCTTTTTTGTTGTTCTACTTAAATAACACATGAAAATTTATTTAGGTTTTAGATTTAGTAATTGCTTCAGTATATTTTTTAGTAGTCTTTTTTTTGTCTTGGCGGGTAGTACTGTCTGAGCTTCTGCTCGCTTTAGAACTTCACTAAGTGTAATCATATTAACACCTCCTATTTTTGTGCTCCTACTTATATAACACATATAAATTAAAGTTGGTTTTACATGAACCATCAATTTATATCAATTTATTGACAAAATAGTGAGCAAATATTATAATAATACATACAGTATTCGTGAAAATAATTAATAAAAATGCAATTGCGCGACAATTTTGTCCGTAAAATCTAAACGCAAAGGAGAAAATATTTATGGCAAAGAAAAATGGAGCACAGACAGTAGAAACTATACCTGGAAGAAAGATTGTTCTCTCGGCAGGTGTTGGAAAGACAAACATTGACGAACTAAAGTGGTTAACAGATACAGTTCTTGCAGAAGCAGCAGCTTGGAAGAATACCGGTTGGGCATATATAGCTGACTGTTCGCAGATGAGCCCGGTTTCACCAGCTGAAGGTGGCGAGCTTGTTACAATGACAAAGAAGTTTGTTGATGCTGGTTGTAAGGCGTTTGGTTTTGCAGAAGGCTCGTCTATTATGTTGAAGGTTCAGGCGAAGAAGAACACAGAGCGCTCTCAGACTGGAGTAATAGAAGGACACTTTGCAACAGTTGATGAAGTTCTTGAGTGGTTAAAGAATGATGTTCACATTTAAAAACTAAATATAATGTAAAAAGGCTACTACCGTATATTTGTCGGTAGTAGCCTTTTTGCTTATATTTCTATAGTATATTATTTCATTAATTCATAGACAAGATCCATACAACTATTTATCATACCTAAATCATAGTCTTTTCCTTCTGAGTTTGTAAAAACAGAATATATATATGCATCATCCTCCCAAATGATACCAGCATCGCTATGTGCGGCGGCGGCACCAAAGTTATCACCTGATTTGTGAGAGTAATCAATTTCATCAGGAAGTGTTAATGTACCATAGTTAAAAGGAGTGTTTGTACAAGCTTTTTTTAGTACTGGGACCATTCGTCCGTTTGATTGAAGATAATCATATATTTCATTCCACACTACAATATAATCCATTGGTAATGCACTTGAGGCCCACATCTTTGAAACCTTTAAAGAATTGCAGCCAAGGGAAGTAATCATTTTATTGTAGCTGTCTAGTCCGAAGTGTTCTAGCAACATTTTGTAAGCGACATTATCACTTATAGAAAGACATTTTATTATAAGTTCATTTATTGAATACTGGGTACCAAATTCTGATTTTCTAATGGTACCGGAGCCTTGATGATAATGACGTTGTGCATATGCCAATAGTGTGTCCGGGTCAACGGCACCGCTGTCAATAATCTTACAAATATTTAGGATGAAACCAGCCTTGATAGTACAAGCTGAGAAGAATGTCTGCTCGGTATTGTAGGATAATGCTCTTGTGCCATCTTTTCTGTAGACAATCAATGCTATATTTTTTGTATAGCTCTGCAGAAGTGACTCTAACTGAACAACTCGACTGTCGCTAGGACTTATATCACCGTAAATCTTTAATTCCTTACCATGTTTTTCAAAAGAGTCTGGTGTGATATTTCCTAGAGGCTCACTTAGGTATGAACCATCTACTAGAGGTTGGCTGGATAAATTTTGGCTAAATGCTATGTCAGAATTAACCTGTAATTTGTCTGGTGTGGCAACCATAGTATTAGGCGAAGGTATTATGGTCTGTTGGTGAGAATCATTATCAGTAGATTCGGTAGTAGCCTCAGAACCATCGCCTACAGTTTCCTCTGTACTATTATCAATAGTTGTCTCCATACTAGTAGTAGTCTCTACATTAGTAGCTGTTTCAGATGTGCTAGGAGCCGTGTTATCGGTTGGCTCATTTACATTTACAGATGAGCTACAGCTGCATATTAAAATTATTGTTATGAGTATAAGTGATATTATTTTTTTCATATCTTACGTTTTTAAATCTTTTATTAAAGCTATTTCATTAAATCATATACCAGTTCCATACATGAATCTACTAAATTAATGTCATAAGGTGTTCCCTCGGAATGAGTAAATACTGCGTATATATATGCATTGTCTTCCCACACGATACCGGCATCGCTGTATGCAGCTGATGCACCAAAGTTATCACCTGATTTGTGTGAGTAATCCACGCCCTCTTTAAGAGTTTCAGTACCATAGTTAAAAGGAGTATTAGTACAAGCTTCCTTTAAAACAGGAGCCATCTTGGCATTTGACTGAAGGTAATCATATATTTCATTCCATATTATAATGTAATCTTTTGGTAAAGCAGTAGAAGCCCACATTTTTGATACTTTAAGTGAGTTACATCCAAGAGAAGTAACCATTTCATTGTAGGTGCTAAGTCCAAAGTGCTCTAAAAGCATTTTATAAGCAACGTTGTCACTGATAGACAGGCACTTTATTATAAGCTCACTAACGGTATATTTAGTTCCATAGGCTGAATATCTAATGCTTCCGGAACCCTTATGCCAGTGGCGGGCTTCATATGTTAAAAGTGTATCAGGAGATACAGCGCCGCTGTCAATAATCTTACATATGTTTAAAATAAAACCAGCCTTAATAGTACATGCTGAGAAGAATGATTGGCTTGTATTATACGATAAAGCTCTTGTGCCATCTTTTCTCCATACGACTAAGCCTATCTTTTTTGAATAACTCTGTAAGAGAGATTCCAACTCTATTATACGGTTGTCAGTAGCGCTAAGGTCACCATAAATTTTTAATTCCTTGCCATGCTTTTCAAATGAGTTGGCTGTGATAGTTCCAAGTGGTTCAATTAAGTGTGAACCATCTACCTGTGGTGGGTTAGTTGGACTCTGGCTAACAGCTGTATCAGCATTAACGGGTAATTTATCTGGTGTGGCAACTACATTATTAGGGTCTGCAGTTGAGTTTTCTGTGCTTGCGTTAGATTCATCTGTTGGTGTAGTAGCCTGGTCAGTTGTATTTTCGGAACCGGTAGTTGTCTCTGTTGTATCGCTTGTTGCGTCGTTACTTGGTTCAGTTTCGTTTACATTTGCAGGTGAGCTGCATCCACAGATTAACATTGTTACAGTTAGTAAAATTGATATTATCTTTTTCATCTGTTGTCTATTCTCCCAAATTTTTCATCTAGAATCTTCTATATGTATATAAATTGTTAATAAGTTGCGTATGTATAGGTCAGTTTAGCATATTTAAAAAAATATATCAAGAGAGCTAAATATCTATATCCGGCAACAATTCGCAAAGTTGGCCTGTATAAATTCATAGCGTATAAAAATACAACAGGTGGCAAATATAACTGCCACCTGCTGTACGTAAAGGAGTATATGTAATATGAAGATTAAATCTGTTCATATCGGTTCCAAATCTTATCTGCACCGCAGACATGTTTTGAACCGTCGGCATCATATACAATGTAGTCACCTTCGCCAATGAAGGTGTATCCACGTCTGTTTTTGATGTATGGGCATACAATAGTTCCGTCTGGCTGTTCAACCTTTATAAGAAAGTCGGTTACAATCCAACCTTGTGTAACGACTTTAGACCACGCTTCAAAACCGTCCTCCATACCTTGACCAACTACATATTTCTCTACATCAGATTCTAAACTGACTCTTTTGCATTTCATGTCACGCACCTCCTCTTACTAATACTATAACATAGTTTTTGTAAGAAATAAATGAAAAGTTTTACAATTTGTCAGAAAATATTTGAGGAAACAATCTTTTCTCTAAATATATGCTGATAAGACAATATTATCTATTTTTAAGTAATTTTTATTAAATCAAAAAATGCTCTTGAGAATATGAAAAAAACAGAGTATTATAATAAAGTTCCATATTATAATTAGTGTATGTTTATTTGAACATAGTAAGGAGAGTAAATATGAGTGGCTTTTTTGGCGTAGCATCAAAAGACGATTGCGTGTTTGACTTATTTTTTGGTATTGACTATCATTCACACCTTGGAACAAGACGTGGTGGTATGGTAGTTTACGGAGAAGATGGATTTGACCGCTCTATTCACAATATAGAGAATGCACAGTTTAGAACAAAGTTTGATAAAGATGTACAGAAGATGAAAGGATATTATGGTATTGGATGTATATCTGACTACGAGCCACAGCCTCTTATAGTTCGTTCTCATCATGGTACATATGCAATTACAACAGTTTGTAAGATAAATAATGATGACGAGCTGGTGGACGAGCTTTTTAATAACGGACATTCTCATTTTCTAGAAATGAGTGGCGGTGATATTAATCCAACAGAGCTTATTGCAGCTCTTATTAATGAGAAAGAGAATTTTATTGAAGGTATTAAGTATGCTCTCGATAGAGTGGACGGCTCTGTATCTATTTTAATTGTCAATCAGGCAGGCATATATGCAGCCAGAGATAAGCATGGACGTACTCCGGTTGTTGTTGGTAAGAAGGATGGAGCGTTCTGCGTATCATTTGAAGATTTTGCATATAAGAACCTTGGATATACAAATTATAAGGAATTAGGACCTGGTGAAATCGTAGTAATAAATGAAAAGAGCTGTACAACACTTGTTAATCCAAATAAGGATATGAAAATTTGTACATTTCTTTGGGTATATTATGGATATCCATCAAGCTCATACGAGGGTGTTAATGTTGAACAGATGAGATACAATTGTGGAGCAAAGATGGCCAAGAGAGATAATGTTAAGCCGGATATTGTAGCGGGAGTGCCAGATTCTGGAATAGCTCACGCTGTAGGTTATGCAAACGAGTCAGGAGTACCATTCTCAAGACCATTCATTAAATATACGCCTACTTGGGCAAGATCATTTATGCCAACGATGCAGAGTCAGAGAAGCCTGATTGCCAAGATGAAGCTTTTGGCTGTTGAGGATTTGATTAGAGATAAGAGTCTTCTTCTTATAGACGATTCAATTGTAAGAGGTACACAGCTTAGTGAGACGACTGAATTCTTATATCAGAGTGGAGCCAAAGAGGTTCACATTAGACCTGCGTGTCCACCACTTCTATACGGATGTAAGTATTTGAATTTCTCTCGCTCAGGCTCAGAGATGGATTTGATTACAAGAAGAGTCATTGCCAGATTGGAAGGCGACAATGTATCGGATGAGGTGTTGGAAAAGTACGCAGACCCAGAGACAGAGCAGTATGAGCGTATGGTTGAGGAGATTAGGAAGGAATTAAACTTTACATCTCTTAGATTTAATCGCTTGGATGATATGTTAGAGTCTGTTGGAATAGGTACTGATAAGCTCTGTACATATTGCTGGAACGGAAAAGAATAAGAAACTTTATACTTATAATATAGAAGAGAAGTCAATCTGAAAAAGGTTGACTTCTCTTTTAGTTTAGTTGATTGGGTTTAAATATTTATCATTTGTGATAACTTTGTTTTTTCCACTCATCTTTGCTTCATAGAGATAAGTATCGGCACGACCTATTGTAGCTAAGATAGATTCTTCCACATTGTGAAGGGCGATACCTGTTGATATTGTAATCTGAATATCTTTTCCAGCTTCTTTGACAACACCTTTTGAGACATTGATACGGATAAGTTCCAGTAGTGCGGTGGCCGTGTCAAGGGATTTGGTGCCAGATACGACTACTAAAAATTCCTCTCCGCCCCAACGGCTGGTGTGGACTTGGTCGTTTTCAACGCTTTTTAAAATGTCAGCAACCATTTTAAGGACTTTGTCACCTACCATATGGCCGTAGGTATCATTTACATTTTTAAAGTTGTCAATATCCATAATGGCAACTGAGAATTCCTCTGACTTGTCAGAAGATGAATCAGTTAACCTTTCGAAAACTTCATGAATTCTGAAACGATTAGCAAGCCCTGTCAACGCGTCAAACTCTGCTGTGCGATGTAATAATTCTTCTATGTTATATTCCATTGAACTATGTAGTGACAGATATACAACAAGAAATGCAAAGACAATAAACGAGTTTATTGAGTAAATAATAGTGGATGCTGCATAATCTGACAAATGGTATATTGGCTCAAAAAAGAAATTGTGTATTCTCGCAGCGAAAAAGCATACAATAATGGAAATAATCATTGGAGTTAAATTTAATTTCATAAGCCCTGTTCGTTTTGCTAGATTATAGCAGTGGAAAACGATTGGAACTACTGCGAAAGAGTATAGCTGGAAACCGCACTCCCATCCTAAACATATAGTGGCAACAATCATATGAGCCAGAATTTCAACGAATGTAACAAATAGGTACAATACAAGATTTTTCTGTATAACCTTAAAAAGGGTTAAATAAATCGCCACACTAAAAAGATTCATTATAACCATAATAGGTGCCCATATAAATGTAAACGCAATTAAAAGACCTATATGTATAGAGAGTAAAGCCATATTTATTTTGAAAGCTAAACGTTCGTTAAGAATGCTTATTTCTGTATTAACATTATTCATATTATTTCCTCTTTATTGTTCACGCTAATTGTTAATCTATTTTATCACGGTTTTTAATTTGTATCAAGGATATTTGAGATAGGTATAGCAATATTAATAGTGAGGAAATGGTGAAATCTTTGTGAAATATGCTCTTAGGTGTTTCATTTTTTTCTCTTATGTGGTAAACTAACGTGGTGTCTAAAGAGGACATAGAAATGATATATTTATTTAGAAAGCAGAGGAAAAGATATGAAAAAGAGATTAATTGCTATGGCATTATGTTTATGCACAGCATTCTCATTTACAGCATGTAGTGATGACGAGTCTGAGAAGAAGACAGAAGCGAAGCTTACATTGGGTGAATATAAGGGGATAAAGGTTGATTCATCATTATCAACAGTTGCTGACGAGGATGTTCAGGATTACCTTAATTCTGTACTCAAGAAAATGTCTACAGAGGAAGAGGCTAAGGAAGGAACTACAGCTAAGGGTGACGCAATAAAGATTACATACTCATCTACTATTGATGGTAAAGAGTATAAGAGCGGAGAAGGATACAGACTTAACTTGACAGAGGACGGATTTAATGTTGATGGATTTGTAGATGGTCTTATTGGAAAGAATATTGGCGATAAGGTATCTTTGGATTTAAAAATTCCAGAGAAATTTACAGATACAGAAGTTGCTGGTAAAGATGTACATTTTGATGTAACTATTGAGGCAAAGTATGTTACTGTTGTTCCAGAGTTTACAGACGAGTGGGTAGAGAAGAATTTTGCTTATGTTGATTGTAAGACAAAAGAAGATTTACTTGCATATCTTGAAAATGATTACTATATAACACAGATATACAATGAGATTTGGCAGGAGGTTCTCGATAATGCAACTGTTGAGAGCTATGATTCAGAGCAGTTAGAGAGCACAATTAAAGAGTTTAAGGATTATCAGGCTTATTACATTTATTCATATTATGGATATGAGCTTGCAGATTACCTTAAAGCAGTAGGTGTGTCAGAGGATGATTTTAACAAGCAGATGGAGGAATCAGCTAAGGCATATCTTAAGCAGCAGATGGTTGTTGACGCTATAGCTAAAGCAGAGGATATCGTAGTAACAGATGAGATTTACGCAGATAAGATTGAAGAGTTTGCTAAATCGTATGGTTTTGATTCGGTAGAGGAATTTGAATCTGTTTATGAAGGAGAGGATTTCAAGACTTCAATCCTCGGTTATATTGTAGAAGAGTTTGTATGTGAGAACGTTGTATTTGAAGAAAACTACGGTATCAGAAATCCTATTGAAGAGGAGACAACTTCAGCTCCTGCTACAGAGGCTACAACAGGAGATGGCACATCAAAAGAAGAGGCAACAACAGGTGCACAGTAATAAAGGAGATAGATATGATACCTTTATTGACAGTTCAGGCTGTTGAGAAAAAGTGCAGCTTTGAACATGTGATACTTTTAGGAAATTATGAGCTTTGTTATGGTTTAGGCGTTTTGTCAAAAGCGGCTGGCATTGAGAGAGAGGCTTCTTTCGATAATGTCGGTGAACTTAAGGCTAAGATTATGAAGTCTATAGAAGGTTATAAGCCAGATAAGGTAGAGATGGAAAGACTTCTTTGTATTGTGACAGAAATGGAAGAGTATACTAGCGATTACACTGATCAGATGTATGAACTGTATTCCATGGGTTACGAGAAGGGAACAGTCTGATTTGAGTTTTATGAACAACAGGGGAATGCATTTTTGCATTTCCCTTTTTTATTTATTATGTTATACTTAGGCTTGATTCTACTTATATAAGGAGTGCATATGATAAAGCTTATAAGCAATTTTGTTATAAATAGAAAAGGTGTAAAGGACTCGGAAGAGATTGTGAGACGTATTTATGGAACAGTTTCCAGTATTGTGGGTATATGTCTTAATGTGCTGCTGTTTGTAGGTAAATACATAGCAGGTATGCTTAGTGGTTCTGTGGCGATAATGGCAGATGCCTTTAACAATTTATCAGACGCAGGTTCATCTTTTATTACACTTATTGGTTTTAGATTCGCAGGAAAAAAACCGGATATGGACCATCCCTTTGGACATGGAAGATTTGAGTATATCTCGGGATTTGTGGTTTCAATGCTTATATTGACCATGGGCATTGAGCTTATAAAAACCGCTATTAAAAAGATTGTTAAACCGAAGCCTGTAGAGGTGGAGATGCTTACTATAGCCATATTAGTTATATCTATATTGGTGAAGCTCTATATGGTTTATTATAACAAAAAGATTGGAGATAAGATTAAGTCTTCGGCTATGAAGGCCACAGCTATGGACAGCTTGGGAGATGTAGTTGCCACATCAGTTGTTCTCGTAGCAACTATTGTTATGGAAGTAACAGGTGTAAATCTTGATGGATATTTGGGAGTGGCTGTTGCACTGTTTGTCTTATATGCAGGATTTAGCGCAGCTAAGGAGACGATTGGTACTCTTCTTGGAAAAAGTCCTGACCCTGAGTTTGTAAAGGCTATAAAGGATATTGTTATGGACCATGATAAAATCGTCGGAATCCATGATATGATTGTTCACGATTATGGTCCTGGCAGGGTAATGGTTTCCCTTCATGCGGAAGTGCCGGGAGATGGGGATATATATGAGCTTCATGATGCTATTGACCATATTGAAAGAGAACTGACAGAGAGACTTGGTTGCAATGCAGTTATACATATGGACCCTATAGAGACTGATAATGAAGTGGTTAATCAGTTAAAGTGTAAGGTTGAAGATGGTGTAAAGCTTCTTATAGATGGGGCAAGCATCCATGATTTTAGAGTGGTACAGGGTCCGTCCAGAACAAATCTTATATTTGATGTGGCTATTCCATATACGGTAAAGGAAAACGATGACCATGTAAAAGAAAGAATATGTAAAATGGTGCAGATAATAGACAGCAATTATTTTGCAGTGGTGACGGTGGACAGATATTCTGTTACGCATTAGGAATTGTGCATATGACGGAAATAGTTTATTGGGTAAAAGGAGACTAAATATGAAGGAGAAGTTTGGATTTATAAAAAACTTAAAGATATCAAGATTTTTGATGTTGACTGTGGCTGGTATAGTGAATGCCTTTGGTATCACGTTGTTTCTTTCGCCGGTAAAGCTTTATGATAGTGGTATTTCAGGTACTTCAATGCTACTTGCGCAAGTAACACCAGAGTGGATGACTCTGTCAATATTCCTTATTATTTTGAATATACCACTGTTTTTATATGGACTTAAGAAACAAGGTCCTGAGTTTACTGTATATGCTATTTTTACAGTAATGATATATTCTGTAGTTGCGTGGCTTATTACAGATGTGCTGCCTATAGATGTGAGTATTGCATCACCTTTGGCAGGTACTGACTTGCTTTTGTGTGCATTGTTTGGTGGTCTTATATCAGGTGTTGGAAGCGGTCTTGCCATAAAGTTTGGCGGAGCTATGGATGGTATAGAGGTAATGGCGGTTATCTTTGCAAAAAAGCTTGGCATAACAGTAGGTACATTTGTGATGATGTACAATGTAGTGCTTTACATTGTATGTGGATTTGTGATTGACAGCTGGATACTTCCTTTGTATTCCATTGTTACATATGGTGCAGCCTTAAAAACAGTGGACTTTTTGGTTGAAGGTATCAGCCGTTCTAAGTCGGCAATGATAGTAACAGCTCATCCTAAGAAAGTGTCTGATGCGCTTTTTGAGGAATTTGATACTGGCATGACTATGATTAATGCGTTGGGTGGCTACTCCAAGTCAGAAGTGACTATGATATATTTTGTTGTTAACAGATTTCAGATTACAAAAATGAAGGATATAGTTCATCGAATTGACCCGAGGGCATATATAACTATCAGTGAAGTTGCCGATGTGTTTAAGTCAAATAATTAATGGTGCAGTTAAAAAGCTTGGCATCATTTTCATCATGGGTTACTAAAAGGACAGTCTTATGGGCTGTCTTTTCTTTTATGTATTTAATTGCTTTATTTTTTGAATCTGTATCAAGGTTACTAAAAGGCTCGTCTAGAAGAAGAATATCGCTAGGTGAAAGTAGGGCGCGTATGATTGCAACACGCTGTTTTTCTCCACCGCTTAGCTTAGCTACTTTTATATCAGCATAGTTTGATTTGTCTGCTGCTGATGTCTTATCATCACAGAATAAGCCAAGGGCATTAAGAGCTTCAGCTATTTCACTATCGGAGAGCGCCTGATTGACTAAAAGAATATTTTTCTTTATGGATATGTTCTCGATGAGTCTTAAATCCTGAAACACGGCAGCAAATCTTGGATTATCTACAGGTATAGAGATGGAGCCGGAAGATGGCTTTAAAAGACCTGCTATAAGGTTTAGGAGAGTAGTCTTTCCCCTGCCGGATGGAGACATAATGATAGAGACCTGCTCCATAGGGAAAGAGGCAGAGTAATTATCAAATATGGTTTTCCTTTGATTCTCATATGAAAAACATATATCTTCTATTAAAATGTTATTATTTAAATGAAGTTTATCCATAGCTAAGCTCTCCTAATAAATGCTTTGATAATATGTTCACAGATGATGCTTAAAAGTACAATCACAATAGTCCATGCAAAAAGCTCCGGTATCATAAGATACAATTTTGCCTTGTAAAGCTCATTTCCGATAGAATCTTTGGCAAGTCCTATTATCTCTGCAGCGATGCCTGACTTCCATGCCATGCCTATTGATAGTGAGCAGGCAGATAAAGTGTATGGAAGAACGCTTGGAAAATATATGTAGCGTATGCGTCTTAATACGGGTACATTGAATAAAGTAGCCATATTAAGAAGCTTGTCTCCGGTTTGCTTAAGTCCTGTAAGAGTGTTTATATATAATGTAGGTAAAACCATAAGAGCCGGTATGAATGTGGCTAATTGTTCAGTGTCCATCCAAAGTAGTGAGAGAATTACGAAGGAAGCCACAGGCACAGATTTTATAACCTTTATAGGAAACCATAGTAAGACTTTGACAGGTGCTAAAAGATATGACAGTATAGCTAATGTAATTCCTAAAAGGGCACCAAAAAGAAAGCCTTTTCCGATGGCTAGCAATGAGTTTAGAAGGCTTAGCTTAAAAGTCTCTGATGGCAGCAACTCATTTATAAGCACTGAAAAAACCTTGCCTGGTGTAGGCAAAAAGATTTCTTTATCTATACTTATGGCTGCAATGTGCCAGACGATAATCCAAAAAACAATGGAAAGAGTATAGCCGAAAAATTTTATTAAGTTTTTTTTCGTAATACTACTTTTCAATATAGAACATTCCTTCCTCTAATGAGCCACCGATAGCCTTTGGGTTTTGGTCGTAAAGAACTTTTAAGTATGCCAATGCCTTATCTTTCATCTCGTCGCCATTTATAAAGACTACGTTGCAGTATGGGATGGCTTTTTTTGCTATGGCAGCCTTGAATACATCATACTTTTCAAGAAGTGTGGCTGTCTCGTCAATGTGCTCATTGGCGTAGGTAGTCGAAGCTTTATACTCTGATAAAAATGCATCAAAGGCTTCTTTGTTTTCTTCTATATAAGACTTTCTGGCAACCAAAACTCCAGTTACCACAGTACTATTTACTAATTCTTCCCACTGGGCAGTAACATCTAGTGCAATTCTCATATTTTCATTGCTGTTTAATGCAGTTGTAACATATGGCTGAGGAAGCATGGCAACTGCACTTTGGTCGTTTGTAAGTGAAGCTAAAACTTCGGGAGCCTCAGACTTAAACTGAATATCCACATCATTATCAGGGTCAATGCCTGCCTGGGATAAAAGGTATCTTAAGGTGTATTCAGGAGTGGTACCCTGGCCGGTGGAATATATAGTTTTACCCTTTAAATCTGTAATCTCATTAACGGATTCTCCTGCTTCCACTATATATAATACGCCTAAAGTATTTATGGCTACAGTGACAATCTCCCCCTCAGTTTTATTGTAGAGAACACTGGCAAGATTACATGGAACAGCAGCGATATCCAAATCACCTTTTACAAGACCGGTGCTTATTTCGTCCGCTGTGCCGACGATAGAGTAGTTATAATGATTAACTGACTTTTCATCATCTGAATCGGAGATGAGTTTAATCATACCAATACCGGTAGGACCTTTCATGCATGCAATGTTTATAGTGTTTTGTGCAGTGTTATTTTTGGAATCATCATCGCTAGAACATCCGGTGGTTAGCGAAAATAGAGTACAGGCAGCCAGAAGAACGGCTAAAAATTTTTTCTTCATATATTATGTTATCCTTTCACGGTTTGAAGTTTAAATCTTATAAATCCTAACAAAAAGTATATCAAAATCAGATGGTTATTACAAGATTTTGGTTGAATTGAAAAATGGAGAAATTTGACACGATTTAAATGCTAGGGTATAATGGATGAAGTGTATATTGTGGTTAAAACAGAATAAAGGACATTAATAAGAAATAAGGAGCGTGAAATTATATGTCGAAGATTAGTAACGGATTGGTCTATACCAATGAAAAATGCGTTGCATGTAACAAGTGTATTTCTGTGTGCCCTGTTCAGGGTGCAAATCATGCAATGATTGATGAAAGTGGAAAACGATAGAGATAAGAAAGTTTATGGAATTGCTTACGGAACAGGCAGATATGCTGACAAATCTTGTAAAGCAGGTTAATGACAGGGTAAGCAACTTTGCGGCTGCAACAGAGGAAATCTCAGCCAGCACAAGAGTTGTAGAAGAGATGTCAAGAAGAGTACAAGACAGATTGGCAGAGTTAGTAGAAATGTAAATAGTACATTACATAATATCTGACAATGCAATGGTAAGACAGGTAGCAAAGAAGTTTGGAGTTAATAGGTCCACGATGCATATGTAAGGAGAGACTGTGAGAAATAAAATGAAAGGAAAAGTTTATCATTCATATGGTTTGAATATGAAGCGATATATAGGATTTTTATGAGAAAAAGTCATTTATTAACTGTAACATGCATGTGTATTATAGCTGGAGTAGTGATGTTGACTGGATGTAATAACGATGGTCAGAATGAAAATATATCAGCTTCGGAAGATGAAAGGATTACACAGGATCAGGAAAATATAGAAGAGACCGAGATTACAAAAGAAGATGAAACTACCAAGGTGTCTGACGTTGAGAAACCTGAAAATGTGATGGTTACAGAGCTTCTTACTGGCACTAAGTGGTGGGAGGGCGCTCAATCTAGCAGAGACTATGTATTATCAGGTGATGGGTATATGGTGTTTGATATATATGCCAGTCCGGATAATGATATAGCCACAAATGCATACTGTGTAGAAGCTTATGATGATGAATGGCATTACCTGACAACTACTTCGGATGCGACAGTATGGTATGCAGGTACAACAGGAACCTTGTATCAGGCTTCGCCTGATGGTGCCATAGTGCCCGGCGAGACAGTGCGTGTGGTTTTTACACGTAAAGGTAATACATATACTGTGGAATATTTGGATGGTCAGACTGAGGAATATATATTTGATAAGATAGTTGCCGTGGAGGCTGGTCGGTTTAAGCAAGATTTAAAGTTACATGTTATGGCTCAAATTGGTACCTTTAAGGTTACGATGATAGAAAAGGGAAAGGGTGAATATGTAAAGCGAGCGGCTAATAATGATGCAATAGTAGTAGAAGATAAGATAAGGCTGGATGAGGAAGACAGTGAGCTTGATGAGAATCTAAGAAGCAGGGTTTCCGTCCACGACCCATCTATAGTTATAGGATATATTTATGAAAAAATATATACAGGAAGTGAAAAGATATATGCAGAACAGAATAGCACAAAAACCAGAAGCAAGGTTTATTTCATTTTTGGAACCTGTCTCTCGTCTGCGTATTCAAATGACTTGGAAAATTGGACTAGCTTTGAGAATAATTTGAATCGAGATTATGAAAAAATCTTTGCAAAAGAAAAGGCATGGTCGTCGGCTGGAGATTCGGATTATAACTTGTTTTGGAGTATATGGGCACCAGATGTTATGTGGAATCCAAAGTATGCTAATGAAGACGGAACAGAAGGTGCATGGATGATGTATGTCAGTGTCAATGGGGCTGCATTTAATTCATCTATCGCACTGCTTACAACCAAAGACCTTAAGGGTGACTGGACATATAGAGGAACGGTGGTCTATTCTGGTTATTCCGAGAAGGGTACGACTTTTGATTATACAAAAACAGATTATCTAAAATATGCTGAACTGGATGCAGATGGTACGCTACCAGACAGATATATTATGCCCGAATATCTGACTTCGGTGGCAGAAGAATATAACACATGGAACAAAAATTACTGTTGTCATGCCATTGATCCAAATGTCTTTTTCGATGAGGATGGAAAGATGCGGATGATATATGGCTCCTTTGCTGGTGGTATATATATGCTGGAGATGGATGCGACAACAGGCTTTAGAAGTAATAGGGTGTACAAGGTGGATACAGATACCAGCGATGGTATTGCATCAGACCCTTATTGCGGTATAAGAATAGCAGGCGGAAACGATACCTCTGTCGAAGGTGCATATATTAAGTATTATAATGACAGATATTATCTGTTTGTGTCTGTAGGTGGTTGTTATACATATACGGGCTATAATATGCGAGTATTATCATCGGGAAATGTCGAAGGTGAATACAAAGACTATCTGGGTAATAGTGCGTTTGAGGTAGGACCTGTAGATGGAAATATCGGTGCAAGACTCATGTTTAGCTATAAGTGGGGATGGAAAAAGAGAGCGCAGTTAGCTCAAGGACACAATTCGGTGTATGTGGACGACAATGGCAAAATGTTTTTGATATATCATGAAAAGACAGACAATGGTACAGATTACAATAGAGTACAGGTTCACCAAATGTTTGAGACAACGGGTGGTGCAATGGTGGTAGCACCATTTGAGTATACACATACAGATGAAACAGATGTGGTGTATTCGGATAAGCAAGTAATAGGTTCATATGATGTTATATTGCATAAAACTACGGATTACTGGAACTTGAAGTGTAATACGCCAAAGAATATTACATTAAATGAGGACTATACTATAACTGGAGCGTATAAGGGCACATGGAAAATGGTAAAAGACACATCAAATGTTGTGCTCACAATTGATGGAGTAGAGTATCATGGAAGGTTCTTAAAACAAACCATAGAAGACACTAATGTAGAAACTATGTGCTTTACAACTATCAGTCAAAAGTGGGCAACAGATGCTATGTGGGGAATGAAGGTTCCTGATGATGCCCATTGTGTAAATCTGGCGCTAAAAAATATGCCGGTAGTGGATAAAGAGTTGAGTGATGGAATGCTGCTTCCAACAGAGGGCGCATGCGGTACAAAGATAACGTGGTATTGTGATGGAGACTATATATCTAAAGATGGTATTGTGTCTTGTGATAAAGGGGGAAAAGCTGTTACCTTATATGCAGTAGTGTCTAAGGGGGAGTATTATAGTGTTAGGAGCTATATTAATAGGACGTTAATAGATTGATGCGGTAGATATAGCACATTGCATAATCGAGGAAAATGCTACAGTAAGACAGGTAGCGAAGGAATTTGGGGTAAGTATGTCAATGGTATGTATGGCTGTAACAATGTGAAACGGTACAGAGGTAAGGGTGTTTGGGTAGTTGAATAAGGATAATGCAGGAGCACTCTCAGGTGGAAATCTGAGAGTGTTTTTGATATAATTGGAAATGATAAAGTTGGGAATATGAAATAGAGGAGGAATATATGAAGTACGATTGCGGTTTTGAAAAAGGGAACAATTGGTTTAGATATCGCACAGGCGGAATCTTAATACACGATAATAAAATGCTTTTTGTTAAGAGTGCCATTGGTGATTACTATTATATGATTGGTGGAGGAGTTCACTTGGGCGAGACGTCCAAGTCGTGTATAGAAAGAGAGATTTTGGAGGAAGCAGGTATACATGCAAGTGCCGACCATCTTGCAGTTGTATGTGAGAATTTTTTTAAAGGCATAGGCGGAAAAATTGATGGACTTAACTGCCATACAATAGAGTTTTATTATTATATGAATATTTTAGATAATGGCTTGGATGCGTGTAAAAATATGACGGATGAGGGCGAGGAGTTAGTCTGGTTGCCAATAGATGAAATAAAACAAAATGAAATTAAGCCAAGGTTTATAAGAGAATACATAGACAGGATTATTGGCGAAAGGCAAACGATTCACGTTATTGAAGAAAGAGATAGATAAAGGATGAATGTGATGGAAAACATAGAGTGGTTATTTTTTGATGTAGGTTCAACATTGGTCGATGAAAGCAAGGTTTATGAATATAGAATGAGGACGGTGGCACAGCTTGCAGGTGTTACTTATGAATATGTTTATAATACGGCGATGGAGTTTTATAAGCAGAATAAAAAAGGTGACTTAGAAACTATGAAGTTACTTAATGTTGAAAAGCCTAAATGGAAATTTGAATATGAAGTCTTATATAATGATGCAGAAGAGTGTCTTAAGAATCTAAGCTCAAAATATAAGATAGGGGTTATTGCTAATCAATCACTTGGTACAGCAGATAGATTAGAACAATTCGGAATTCTTAAGTTTATTGATTTGGTTGTTGCATCAGCAGAAGAGGGCGTGGCTAAGCCAAACAAAGAAATATTTGAAATAGCATTGGATAGAGCTGGA
>JAFSIA010000058.1 GCA_017440045.1 Lachnospiraceae bacterium | reverse complement strand
GTTGGTACAAAGAAGCAGGCTCAGGATGCTGTTAAGACAGAGGCTGAGAGATGTGGTATGTACTATGTTAACGAGAGATGGTTAGGTGGTATGCTCACAAACTTCAAGACAATCCAGTCTAGAATTCAGAAGTTAAAGGAAATCGAGGCTATGTCTCAGGATGGTACATTTGATGTTCTTCCTAAGAAGGAAGTTATCGAGTTAAAGAAGGAGTGGGATAAGCTTGAGAAGAACCTTGGTGGTATCAAGGAAATGAAGAAGCTCCCAGATGCTATCTTCGTAGTAGATCCTAAGAAGGAAAAGATTTGTGTACAGGAAGCTCACTCACTTGGTATTAAGTTAATCGGTATCGGTGATACAAACTGTGATCCAGAAGAGTTAGATCACATCATCCCAGGTAATGATGATGCTATCAGAGCAGTTAAGCTTATCGTTTCTAAGATGGCTGATGCTGTTATCGAGGCTAATCAGGGTGAAGCTGTAGACGTTGAGGAAACAGTAGAAGAGACAACAGAGGCTTAATAATAGTCGTATTGTTTGAGAAGATTCAGAATAATGTCAGTGTTCCTGAAACAACAGTTAGGTTTGGAGTAAGGACACTGATAATGTTCATTTTATATAATTATATTATGGAGGTATCTAAGAGATGGAAATTACAGCATCTATGGTTAAACAACTTAGAGAAATGACAGGCGCAGGCGTTATGGCTTGTAAGAATGCTCTTGTTGAGACAGAGGGTGATTTCGATAAGGCAGTTGAAGTATTAAGAAAGAAGGGTGAGGCTACAGCTGTTAAGAAGGCTGGTAGAATCGCAGCTGAAGGTACAGTTCTTGCTTATGTTGATGGAAACAAGGCAGCAATCGTAGAAGTAAACTCAGAAACAGACTTCGTTGCTAAAAATGATACATTTAGAACATTCGTAGCTGATATCGCAGAGCAGATTATTGCATCTGATGCAACAACTGTTGAAGCTTTATCAGAAGAAAAGTTTATCAAGGATGAGTCTAAGACAGTTAAGGAAGAATTAGTAAGCAAGATCGCTGTTATCGGTGAGAACCTTACAATCAGAAGATTTGAGAAGATTAATACAAACGGCGTAGTTGTTCCATATATCCACGCTGGTGGTAAGATTGGTGTTTTAGTAGAGGCTGATACAGCTAATACAGGCGATGAAGTTAAGGATGCTCTTAAGAATATCGCAATGCAGATTGCAGCTCTTAGTCCAAAGTATGCTACAAAGGATGAAATCTCAGCAGAAGAGCTTGATAAGATGAGAGAGATAACAATTGATAGTGCTTTAAATGATACATTTACACTTCCAGTTCCAATCTTAAAGGGCTTACTTGAGAAGGCTATTAGCGGAAATGTATGGAGTGCTGAAGATGTTGCTGCATACGAAGAAAAGAAGAACGATTTGAAGTATTTACCAAACTTCCTTTCAAAGGAAGCAAAGGCAGCATTAGCAGAGCTTGCTATGGCTGACAAGGCTGAAATTATTGAGAACAAGATTTTCTTAGGTCTTGTTGATGGACGTATAAAGAAGCAGCTTAAGGATATCTGTTTATTAGAGCAGACATACGTTAAGGCTGAGGATGGTAAGCAGACAGTAGCTCAGTACATCGCTGAGGTTGCAAAGGCTACAGGTTCAGAGCTTACATTAAAGAACTTCGTTCGTTTCGAGACAGGTGAAGGTATCGAGAAGAAGGAAGAGAACTTTGCAGAAGAAGTTGCAAAGCAGATGGCTGGAAACTAAGCGTTTAGACTATTAGTTGAAAAGTCCTTAGAAACATAGTAAAATCAGCTATTTTAGTGATGATTGAGTGATATAAAGAGAGTATCATAAAGTATCGTAAAATATCATATCTTATCACACCAATTTTGGTAAAGATTTGGTATGGATTTTGGTAAAATATCTTACCAAAGTCATTCACGAAAAGTTTGCGACTTTATTCATATTTGTTTAGAAGGACGAAGTATCAATTTAATATTTAGACATTAACATAAGTCTATAATCAATTGTAGGAATATGATTGATTGTAGGCTTATTTTAGTGCCTAAATATATCTAGGTAAGGAAATTAACGTTAATAACATTTCGAAGCAAATTTGAGCTATATACGATGATTTAATAGCGTATATATACCATGCTTTGAAAGAGGCATTTTATTGGCAAAAGAAAAGAGGTGAAATAGAGTGGCAATACATATAGGTAATATGGATGATTTGAAAAAAGCACTTATGCCAGAGATGACGAAGATGGTTGACAAATTAGCTGATAGAGTATACCAAACATTGAATTACTTTCTGCAAGAATACTATGGAAGATAGTACATAGATTATTAAAGGGAATGTTGTAAAATATATCAGCATCGGCATAAAAATATGTTGGTGCTGATTACATCAATAAGTTTACTTGTAAAAATAGAGGTTATAGGATATAATGGAGGTGAAAATAGATATGGGAGATGTTTATATGTCAGCAAAAGAAGTTATTAAAGCGATTTTAGAAGATAAACATGTGACACAAGTTGAGTTAGCAGAGAAAACGAATGTTACAAAGCAGAACTTTAATAATAAAATGAACCGAGATAATTTTTCGACATTGGAATTAGTTGAAATTGCAGATGCTTTAGAAATGCAATTAATTCTAAAGAATACATCTGATGGGAAAGAGTATATTATAGATTATCCAGAGGAGCAAAAAGGAAAACCGAAGCGAGGTAAGAAAGCAGAAGAATAGAGGTTACTAATGTCAGAGTTAAGACAACAGGCAAGGGAACTAATAGAGCAAATGCCAGAAGAGAAGTTGATTTATATAATACAAATAATGCAAGGAATCAATGGATTGTTTGGAACAACAGAAATGGATAATAATTGTAGTGATGAGTAAGGAGGGATTGCCTATGTTAGCAGCAGTAAAAGGAATTATACAAGGAAATACAGTATTGTTAGATGAAGATGTTAGAGCATATGACGGAACAGAGGTAATAGTTACATTATTAAATTATCCACAGAAGAAAGAAACTAAAGTACCTGTAGATTGGGATAGTTTTGTTATTCCAACGGAAAGAGGGCAGAATGTAGATGAATATATGAGGGAGATGCGTGAGAATGACAGATTATAAAAAGGCATTCGTGGACACAGCACCTTTTATATATTTTATTGAGAAGGATGCTAATAATCCGCAGTATTATGATAAGGTTAAAAAATTCTTTATGAATGGTTATGAGAATAACAAGGGATTTGTAACTTCTGTAATTACAATGGAAGAATACTTTGTATTCCCATATAGAAATAACAACCATTCATTGATAGAAATGTTTAATAGGCTTGTGACTACAATGAACATGGAAATGATAGAAATAAGTCAAGAGATTGCTAATAAGGCATCACAGATAAGAGCTGAATATAAAAATTTTAAAGCTATGGATGCATTACAATTAGCAACGGCTTGT
>JAFSIA010000057.1 GCA_017440045.1 Lachnospiraceae bacterium | reverse complement strand
TATAGGGCGACTTGTTGAAGATCAGCGTGGAAATGGCCAGCAGAGAGTAGAACCAGCCTCTCGTCTGATCCACCGCCTCTGAGATAAAGTCCGCCGGAAACTGCTGCTCGAACAGCTCCTTATTCTCAAATGGATAGTGATGCTGTGCAAATGGCATTGCTCCTGAGTCAAACCAGCAGTCAAGAACCTCTGGAATTCTTGTCATCTTGCCACCACATTTTGGACAGTTAATCTTCACTTCATCAATATATGGTCTGTGAAGCTCTACCTCTGCTGCCTTAGGGTCTCCTGACATTTCGGCGAGCTCTGCTCTACTTCCAACTGCGTGCTGATGTCCGCACTCACACTCCCAGATATTCATTGGAGTTCCCCAATAACGGTTACGCGAAACGCCCCAATCCTGTACATTTTCAAGCCAGTTACCAAAGCGTCCTGTACCGATTGATTCCGGTATCCAGTTGATTGTATTATTATTTGCGATAAGGTCATCCTTAACCGCTGTCATCTTTATAAACCAAGACTCTCTCGCATAGTAAATAAGTGGAGTATCACATCTCCAGCAATGAGGATAGCTATGCTCAAACTTTGGCGCATCATATAAAAGGTTTGCTTTCTCAAGGTCTGTCAAAACCATTGGGTCAGCCTTTTTACAGAATACTCCGGCATAAGCTGTCTCTGCTGTCATCTCACCCTTACCATCTACAAGCTGAACAAATGGAAGGTCATAATTTCTACCTACCTTTGCATCATCCTCACCGAATGCAGGTGCTATATGAACTACACCTGTACCGTCTGTAAGTGTTACATATGAATCACATGTTACAAAGTGAGCCTTCTTGCCCTGCTTTGCGATTATATCATTAGCGAAATCAAATAATGGCTCGTACTCCTTATATTCAAGATCTTTACCTGTAAATGTTTCAAGAACTTCATATGCGGCCTTAGCCTCCACACCATTTTCTGGGTCTGCCTTAACCGCAAGCTTGCCAAGAACTGTGTCAAGAAGAGCCTCTGCCATATAATATGTAAATCCATCAGCTGCGCTAACCTTGACATACTTCTCTACCGGATTTACACAGAGGGCAACGTTTGAAGGCAGTGTCCAAGGTGTAGTTGTCCAAGCAAGAATATACGCATCCTCACCCTTAACCTTAAATCTAGCAATAGCTGAACGTTCTTTTACGTCCTTATAACCCTGTGCAACCTCCTGACTTGAAAGAGGTGTACCACAACGAGGGCAGTATGGAACAATCTTAAAGCCTTTGTATAAAAGCTGCTTATTCCAGATTTCCTTCAATGCCCACCACTCAGACTCTATGAAATCATTGTCGTATGTTACATATGGATTGTCCATATCAGCCCAGAATCCAACTGTACCTGAGAAATCTTCCCACATACCCTTGTACTTCCAAACACTTTCCTTACACTTCTCAATGAATGGCTCCATTCCATATTCTTCAATCTGGTCCTTGCCATCAAGTCCAAGGAGCTTTTCTACTTCAAGCTCAACAGGGAGACCATGTGTATCCCATCCGGCCTTTCTTGGAACCATATATCCCTTCATAGTTCTGTATCTTGGAATCATATCCTTAATAACACGAGTAAGCACATGACCAATATGTGGCTTACCGTTAGCTGTAGGAGGTCCATCATAGAATGTATATGTCTCTCCCTCTTTTCTATTTTCCATAGACTTCTTAAAGATATCATTATCTTTCCAAAATTGTTCTGTTTTCTTTTCTCTCTCAACAAAATTGAGATTAGTGGATACTTTGTCGTACATAATACTACTCCTTTTCATTTATTCTATACATCATATCTGTACTTGTTATATTTTCACAAAGTAAAATATAACAAAAGCTCGCCCTGTAAAAGGACGAGCTATTATCTCGTTGACCACCTGTTACATCTGCGTACGCCTGCAATGCATTTAATACGAGCTCCCCATAACGCTGGAAATGCGGTAAATTCTACTGAGTATCTATATACCTTTCGACTTACAACTCAGGAGTGATATTCATCTGCATCCTACTCATATCTGCATCTCACCATCGCAGACTCTCTTGAACTTTCCTATGTAGACTACTGTCTCCGTCACAGTTTTTAAGGTTTTATTTATTTTTTAGGATTATACAACTTTTGACATTAATATGTCAAGCAAGTTATTCTTAAGCCTTTTTCTGAGCCTTAGCCGCTTCCTTTGCCGCCTTCTTCTCAGCCTTTTCCTGTGCCTTTCTCTTCTTCGGATCACTCTCAACGATTGGTCCTCTGATTCTCTTTGCACTAGTTACATAAATACCACTTACTGTAGCTTTAACTTCCTGCTTTGGAGCGATTGTCTCGTACACCTTGGCATCACATATAAGTGACATAACTCTTGGACCAACCTTTACCTTAATCATAGGTAACTTAGCACGACGAAGATACTTTGGCGTCTGTTCTGTAACTACCTTTGGCAATCCTGCTTCTGAAAGCTTCATCTTCTTTTTATCAATAATAAAGAAATTCATTGTCTGTGCTGCTGCATCAATCTGTGCCTGATTTGCATCCTGCTTCTTCTGAAGACGTCTGCCTACAAAGAAGAGAACTATCAATGCTATAACTACTACTACAAGTATTACAGCCAATACTGTTAAAAATATGTCCATAACTTCCTCCATTTATATAATTATATGTTATTTCCATCTAATGAATTAAATGCCAAATTATTTTAACACAAGCTCTGCATTCTTATCAAGCATTTCCTGTATAACATCTCTTGTGTATGAACCAATATGCTTTACTTCTTCCTTTGACATCTTTGTCATATCTATTGGCTCACCGTACTCCACGACAACATGTGCCTTTTTTATCCTTGGAAACTGATCCTCAAAGCAGGCACTTGAATTATTCATAGCTACCGGAATTATGAGACTACCTGCCTTTTCCGCCATCTTCATACTTCCCTCTTTAAACTCAAGCATCGGCTCATCGCCTCTGGTTCTGGTTCCCTCCGGATATATAAACATCGAGATACCATTCTTTAAGTTATTTGCTCCAGCAATAATCGTCTTTAAACCTTCTTTTATATTTTTTCTGTCGAGGAAAAGACAATTTACAAGCATCATCCACCATGATAAAAACGGAATTTTCTTCATCTCTTTCTTCGCTACAAATCCCATAACCGGTGGCAATACTGCATAATTTATAACAATATCAAAAAATCCCCTGTGATTGCCCACATACAGGACTGCTTTATCCCTAGGTATTCTGTTCCTTCCGATAACAGTTATCTTAGTTCCGGCTATAAACAAAATAAATCTAAACGCCCACGAAACCACAGCATAACTCATCTTGTGTCGCCTGTCCATACTTATCAAGCCTGCAACCAGCAACACAGGATATATCAACAAGCTACATATAAAAAATATAGCTAAAAATAACACTATAAGCAAAAATCGTATCACTTGAAACTCTCCCTTCTTCGTTCTACAATATTTAAGAAGTATACTAAATTTTCCCTTTTTTTACAAGTGTTATTGTGGTAATATAGAGCATATTTATTTGATGTTTTAAGGAGGAATATATGGGTAGTAGAAATCTTACTCTTCTTACAGACCTTTATCAGCTTACTATGATGCAGGGATACTTTAAGAGCAAAACTGACAAGCGTGTTATTTTTGATATGTTTTACCGCAAGAATCCATGTGACGGCGGTTATGCCATAGCATGTGGCTTGGAACAGGTTATTGATTATATCAAGAATTTAAGATTCTCTTATGAAGATATTGAGTATCTGAGAGGTTTAAATATTTTCGACGAGGACTTCCTCTCATACCTTAGCTCCTTTCATTTTTCAGGTGATATATATGCCATCCCTGAAGGCACTGTCGTTTTTCCAATGGAGCCTCTCATAAAAGTAGTTGCTCCTATTATGGAGGCGCAGCTTATAGAAACTTCTATTTTGAATATTGTTAACCACCAGAGTCTCATTGCCACAAAAGCTGCAAGAGTATGCTACGCTGCCAAAGGTGATGGTGTCATGGAATTTGGATTAAGAAGAGCTCAGGGACCTGATGCCGGTATCTATGGTGCCCGTGCTGCCGTAATCGCTGGTTGTGTTGGTACTTCAAATGTACTTACAGGTAAGATGTGGAATATACCTATTAAAGGAACTCATGCCCACAGCTGGATAATGAGTTTTGAAGACGAATATACTGCTTTTAAAACCTATGCCGATTTGTATCCTTCATCATGTATTTTACTGGTTGATACTTACGATACGCTTCATTCCGGTGTTCCTAATGCCATTAGAGTTTTCAAAGAAATGAAGGAAGCTGGAATCGAATTAAAGAACTACGGTATCAGACTTGACAGCGGAGACCTTGCATATATTTCTAAAAAGGCACGTGTAATGTTAGATCAGGCCGGCTTTACTGATGCAATTATATCTGCATCCAGTGACCTTGACGAATATCTTATCACCACGTTAAAAGCACAAGATGCCAAGATAACCTCATGGGGCGTTGGTACAAATCTTATTACTTCAAAGGATTGTCCTGCCTTCGGTGGTGTATATAAGCTTGCCGCTATCTGGGACAATGATAGAGAGTGCTTCGCACCTAAAATCAAGCTTTCAGAAAACAGTGTCAAAATCACTAACCCTGGAAACAAGACAGTATTCCGCCTCTATGACAAGGAAACGGGTATGCTCCGCGCTGATCTCATCGCACTTGCTGATGAAGTATTTTCTGAGGATGAAGACCTTACTATCTTTGATCCTATAGAAACATGGAAAAAGACCACCTTAGAGGCTGGTACTTATACTGTAAGAGAACTTCCTGTCGCCGTGTTTAGGAATGGTATTTGTGTGTACGATTCACCTTCCGTCATGGATATAAAAGCATACTGCAAAAAAGAGCAGGAAACCCTCTGGGAAGAATCGCGTAGACTTGTTAATCCTCATAAGGTTTATGTAGATTTATCAGACAAGCTGTTTGATATGAAGAAAGATTTATTATCCGAATATAGCAAATAAATAAAAATGTGATAACAAAATCATAAAAAAGAATCCTTCTGACAGAACATTTTGTCCCGTCAGAAGGATTTTGTTTTTATTTTATTTTTTCCACTCCGTCATATTTTTTCTATACCACTTTGGAAGATGATTATTTTGACACCTCTCATTCTTTCTCTCCTCTATAGCTATAGTGTCCACAAAAAGCTTCCACATATCTACATACTCATCATGAGGCATAGAATCTATTCTATCAAAGTCTGCCCCTTCATCATCTGTGAGAAACCATTGACCAAAGCTGGGATGAACTGCCGCTATATGATGGACTGCATCATATATAATCCAGTTTTCCGCTGGAAATCTTTCAGCAAAATGCCTGCAAATCATGTGAAGTATGTTGCACTTTGGCTCTATCTTTGAATAAAGCCTGCCCTTAACATCTGTAAATCTAACAAACTCTCTAAACAAATGTGACTCATTATACGTTTTTCTACTAAGAGCAAATGCTTTTTCCACATAGGAATCTGTAAGCATATTAACAACTCCCTTGCCTATCTTAAATCCTCTGACCAAAAATCCAAACAAAATCTCCCCAGCATCAGGACTAAAATGACATGCCACTCCCATAGCCACATCATATCCACTAATACCAATTTTTTTCACAATACTATCCACAGTTTTGTATGCTTTATCCCTATCTGTTTCCACTTCTATATATTCCCTAAAGAAATGTGGTTCATAGGTATGAATATCAGCTATGGATATATTATCTTCATAATTATTTTTATACTTAATATTTTTAAGGACAAATCCATTGTAGACAGCCGTAAATATGCCATCCAAAGTTCCGTCATGTAGCAATACTGTATTTATCATATACTCACCCATTCCCTATCATAAGAGGACTCCCCACATCAAACAAACTCAGCTGTCTATAGGAGCCTGTATCCGGCTTAAATATCTTCTCCGGCGGCTCATTATAAACCAAGTGATTGACTATATACTCTTCCTCTATCTTTGTGCTATACATCATCCTTCCCTTACATGTAATAAAGTATAGCGCTCTTTTTAATACAACTCCCATCTTTTTCAAATCATTAAAATCTATAGAGCCATATCGCCTTGCCATCACAATGCGTCTGGCACTTTTCACCCCTATGCCCGGCACTCTCAAAAGCACCGACAAATCTGCTGTATTTACTTCTACTGGAAACTCCTCTAAGTGCCTTACTGCCCAGTCACATTTGGGGTCAATCTTCTCATTAAAAAAAGGTCTTTCCTCCGACAAAAGCTCCCCTGCCCTAAATCCATAAAATCTCAAAAGAAAATCAGCCTGATATAATCTGTGCTCTCTGAGAAGTGGGGGCTTAGTATCAAGAGCCGGCAGTGACGAATCTTCATTTATCGGAATATATGCAGAATAAAACACGCGCTTCAAATCATAGTTATCGTACAGCGCCTCTGCCACATTCATAATATGGTAATCACTTTCAGGTGTCGCTCCTACAATCATCTGTGTACTTTGGCCAGCTGGCACAAAATACTTCCCCCTGGTACCCACCACATAATCTGCTTTGGGTTCAGCCACAATATCAGTTTTCGTGCCACCTATATCATTCTCAACCAAAAAATTATATGTTTCTTTCTTAGGTAATCCTAATGCTTTTTCATAGACTTTTGCGGAGCAATCCCTTATCTGCATAGGAATCCTTTTGTCAGTAAGTCCATGTGTCAGGCGATTGTTATGAATACCTGCCTGTATCTCTTTCATAGGTTTCAATATAGTGGACCTGCTTTTATGGGGAGCCATAGCCTTAAGACCGTCGGACGTCGGCATCTCAAGATTAATACTCATCCTGTCTGTAAGATATCCAATAGCCTCCACAAGCTCCTGGGACGCCCCTGGAATAGCCTTTATATGAATATATCCATTAAATCTATGCTCTATGCGTAGCTTTCTAACAGCCTCATACATAAGCTCCATAGTCTGATTAGGTGTCCCAACTACTCCTGAGCTTAGGAATAGACCTTCTATATAATTTCTTCTGTAAAACTCCATAGTAAGCTTACATATCTCATCAGCCGTAAATGTAGCTCTGGGCACATCATTTGACTTTCTATTAATGCAGTACTTACAGTCAAAAACACATTCATTTGACATAAGTATCTTAAGGAGTGATATGCACCTGCCATCTGCGGCAAAGGCATGACAAATACCACAGGCTGCCGCATTACCCATATCTCTGCCATTACCTTTTCTCTCCACGCCACTTGATGTACAGGCCACATCATACTTTGCAGCATCCGTTAAAATCTTTAACTTCCAAGAGATATCTCTTATCGCTGCTCCATCCTCATAGGCGGCTCTCTTGTGGTTTTCAATTATACTGTTTTTCCTGGTAAAATCCCTATCGACCTTTATAATATTCAAAAAACCACCCTCCAAACATATGTTCTAATATAATATTAACACTAGAACATATGTTTGTAAAGTGGTTTATTTAAAAATTTCTTATTTTTTACCGGAGTCATTTTATAGATATCTCTACCTTGCATTTAGAAACATGTGCCCCACCTAATTCCAAATTATACAATGTCACCAAATCATATCCATTCACCCCGGAGAACATAGCGTACTCCTCCGTCTTTATGCACATATCAAATTCCCCTAAAGGCGTATGATATATATCATTATAAGTATTTCCCGCCTTGTAAAGCATACTTGTCTTTGTTGCACCAAGTTTAGTAACCTCTAAGGACTCTTCATCAAACTTCAAAATATTTTTTGTATCAGCACCTGACTCATTCACCTCTGTATACATCACCTGATGCTTTTCATCTTTATAAAAGTATATTCCCTTTGCTGATACCTCTATGCCCTCGCCGGTATCATACATTGTGCTCTTAAATTTTATGGTAACTTCTCTCTTATCCATCATCTTTCTCCTTGGATTTCTTTGCCTTATGGGCTCATTCTACACTACATTTTTCATAAAAGCAAATGGTCAGGTATATTTTCTATTTTCTTGTCCATAATTCAAATATATCACTTAGCTAAATGATTCATTTTTTATGAAAGGATACATAAATATGAATAAAAATCAGAAATTAATAATAGGAATTATCGCCCTGACAATAGGCTTAATATGTACATATCTGCTCTCCCCAGAGGTCAGAGAGAAGGACAATATGCAAAGAGAAATCGCCGAGAAAATCATTCGCTTTCATGTTCGCGCCAACAGCGATTCTGATGAGGACCAGGCACTAAAGCTTGTTGTAAAGGATAAGGTTGTCGACTATCTTTCAGAGTCTATGAAATCATCTGATTCAAAAAAAGACAGTGCAAATTACATAAACACTCATATTGATGAGATAATAAAAATTGCTGAAGATGCCATCAAAGAAGAAGGCTATAACTACTCAGTAAATGCCTACATGACAAAAGAATTTTTTCCTACAAAAACATATGGTGATGTAACTATTCCCTGTGGTGAATATGATGCCTTTCGCATCGACATTGGAGAAACCTCCGGTCAAAACTGGTGGTGTATTCTGTATCCTCCGCTATGTTTTGTTGACGGTTCATATGGCATTGCAACCGACGAGTCAAAAACTCTTCTTAAAAATATTTTAGATGAGGACGAATTTGAATATATATCAAATATGTCTAGTAGCGAAATAGGATTTGATTTTAAGTTTCTTCACATTTTTGACTAAAATTGTTTACTACCTTATGTACTAAGGGTTAGCCTTCCTTGCTAACCCTTTTTAAATATATTTTATATAACTCCATTCCCTTTTCTCTTCCGGAATTTTTCATAATATTTTCTATCTTAACAGCAAAAGCTTCCCCATTTTCTATGGCTCCTTTTGCCATATTTTTTAAATCCCCCTCCAGAACGCAAACCAAAATATTCTCTGCATATTTTTCTCTCTCATAGGCATATTGTAAATTTTCGTCTGTTATATCACTATCATACACAGCTTCGTCTATAAAAATCATCCTAAGATGGGTGAAATCTAGCTTCTTATCACCACTATCCTTGTATCTTTTTTCCGCATCATACAATAGGTTTTCCTTCATAGTTACATAGGTACTGTTGCTCTGCCACTTGCCATCATTATAGTCTGCCAACTCAAAAGTCACGGTCTCCTCTCCTAAGATGACAGACATAACAAAGCCTCTTTCCTCTAACTCAGTACCACTGACCATTTTCTTTTCCACATTCTCTGCCAAAGTAATATCCTCACTATAGTCACTTATAATGCCCTCTAAGCCCAGTACTGCAATAGACATAATAACTACAATAACACAGGAAAAAACCAGCTTCTTTTTACTTTCTATCTGAATTTTCTCATTAAAGGAATGTACAATTTTCCATATATTTATTCCAAGAAAATCCAATAATAGCACCATGCTGCAAAAAAGACTAAGCACTAGAAATATACTCATAAATCCGTCTACTCGTCTCACAAAATCCCCCGGCACACCACTTATCTGCATCACCTTTAAAAGAGGGAAGGTTCCTCCCAGATTTAGTCCTGTCTCCCCATAAATACCAAGAAGCACTCCATAGGTTACAAGATTACCCAGAATAACCACTCCTATCCCTCTAAACACCCCACTTCTCGCCTGTCTTCCTTTAACAAAATGATTTCTACATAGAACTAAAAGCTCTGCTGGCGTAAATATAAACCACATTAAAAGTGCAGCTAGCAATACACGTCCTACGCTTACCTGAAAATCAGGAACAAGCCTATCCAAATCAACCTTTGGCGCCGCCAATACCAAAACAATCACAATAGGAAACAGCACCCAATAAAACACTGTCTCAAAGGCTCGCCCACTGGCCTCTATACTACCTCTATTCCAATATATAAGCCCTGCTGCCACCAAAAGAATTATCATAAAAGTACTGGTTTCCGGAAGTAATATTCCTGAAACCATATCCACTATTAAATATAATGCACCTATGGCCAAAAGAATAAGCTTTATTGATACGAGAACTCTTATAATGGTACCAAATAAATTCTTCACACTTGAGGCTTTTGTTTCTTTAGCCCTCTCCATACATATAAGCATAAGTCCTGTGTATATCACGCTAAAAACTCCTGCTAATCCGTATACAAGAAAACCGTTAGCTCCAAAGGAGCGTGCGATGAGTGGACATATAAGCAGTGAAGGTCCTGCCACAGTTACAACTATAGCCCTATACAGCTGTCTGCCAGATATTTTTTCATTATCTGAAAACATAGTTAATACCTCCCCTTTCTACCCTCTCTTTTAGCATAAACTGATTTTTCCTTAAGTGATTTAATAGGATATCTTACCAAATTATCTTTAAAGTCTTTTCCGCCGTGAATATCAGCTGCTGCCGTTGGCATAAGGTAAGGGAAATTAAAGCTCTTAAGCCTTGATAAATGGCCTAATACAAACAGCCATGACATAATTATTCCAAAAAAGCCATATACCGCCGCAAGCACTATGGCAAAATATTTTAATATTCTATATGCAGATGACAGCTCATCATTAGGTATGGCAAAGGATGCCAATGCCGTAACAGCCACTACGATAACTATCATAGGACTGACCACACCTGCCGAAACGGCCGTCTGACCAATAATGATACCTCCAACAATACCAATTGTGCTTCCAAGCTGTCCGGGTATCCTTATACCTGCCTCCCTCAAAAGCTCAAACGCCAATTCCAGCAGAACAACCTCTACCCAGGCCGGAAATGGTACGTTTACTCTGGCCGATGCAAGAGTCATTATAAGAGACGTGGGCAATATCTCCGGATGATACGTTACGAGCGCAAGATAAAGTGCCGGAAATGTCATAGCTATCATAGCCGCCGCAAACCTTATAATTCTTGCAAATGTTACTATCTGAAATCTATTGTAATAGTCATCGGCTGTCCTAAAAAAGCTTCCGTAATTTGTGGGAAGAAGAAGTGCTACAGGTGTATTATCTACAAAAAGGGCTATTCTTCCATTTAACACCTCCATAGCTGCCTTATCCGGCCGCTCTGTTGTCTGATACTGAGGAAAAGGTGACAAAACCGACTCCTCCGTCAACTGCTCAATTATTCCACTGTCAGTCATTCCTTCCACATTGAGATTATTTAGTCTCTCTTCTATTTCCTTAATAACACTATCTCTCGCAATGCCATCCACATAAACGATTGCTACTGTAGTGTTTGTCATCCTTCCAATAATCTTTTCTTTTACCTTCAACTTATCATTTCGTATTCTCTTTCTGACAAGAGCTGTATTGGCCTTTAGTGCATCTGAAAATCCCTCTCTGGAACCCCTCAAAACCTTTTCATTTTGAGACTCCCCGACACTCATCATTGGATACCCTTTACTCTTTATTTTTACAGCCTTATCATATCCGTCTATCAAAACCACACCATCGCCTATCATTATTCCCATAATGACATCCTTAAGTGTAGACAATTCCTTTACATCAGTGATTCCCAACGCATTATCTTTTATATATTCATACTGTTCCCTAGGCTCCATATTCCAGAGACGATTAATCAGCTTACCTATAACAGTCTCCTCAATGGTTAAATTGTTTATGGCGACTTCCACATAATAAATACAAGCCTCTACCTTCTCTTCTCTGCCCAGCTTCATTTTTCTACATTTTATATCATCACAGTCCTTTATCTTCTCATCTATTGCTCTCATATTTTCTGCCAGACTTTTACTTAGCATATAAATATCTCCTTTTATTGTAGTCCTTATATTTTTTCACACAAACTAAATATTATTCACTTCGCTAATTGAAGTCTGTCTCACATAAATCTTGATTTTCTACCAATAAAAGTTATAATATATATATCTAATTGTTACATGAGCGAGAAAGGATTCACCGACATGAATTTTATACGAGTGCGTGCACATGGCAAGATTAATCTTGCACTTGATGTTTTGAGAAAGAGAGAAGACGGATACCATGAAGTTCGTATGATTATGCAGTCAGTTGGACTTTATGACAATATAGAAATTGTAAACCTTGGACCATCAGCAAGCGGAAAACCGGAGATTGATGTAGAAACGAATTTAAGATATCTTCCAAACAATGAGAATAATTTGGCCTACAAGGCAGCTATGCTCCTTATGGAAGAATTCTTTATATACTCTCACATTGCCATAAAGATTAAAAAGATGATTCCTGTTGCTGCTGGTATGGCAGGTGGCAGCGCTGACGCCGCTGCAGTTCTAAAGGGTGTCAACAAGCTTTTTGGTCTACAGCTTACAAATGAGGAACTGAAAAAAAGAGGTGTCACATTAGGTGCTGATATTCCTTACTGCATAGATGGTGGCACTGCCCTTTCAGAGGGAATTGGTGAAATATTAACACCACTTCCACCTATGCCTCAGTGCATAATACTTTTAGTTAAGCCACCTATTAATGTATCTACCAAATTAGTTTACGGAAAGCTTGATGCCGCATCAAATGAGTACCATCCTGATATAGATGGTATGATAGATGCCATTAAACATAACGACCTTTTAGGTATGACTAAAAAAATGGGCAATGTTCTTGCCACAGTTACAGAAGCCGAATATCCTATTATCTCACAGATTAAAGATATTATGATTGAAATGGGTGCCCTAGGCTCTATGATGAGCGGTAGCGGTCCCACAGTTTTCGGCATCTTCGACAACAGAGAGGCTGCAAAGAATGCTTATAACTTCTTTAAATCCTCTGATCTTGGTCGTCAGGTTTACCTGACGGATGGAGGTAATGGCGATGAAAGATATTAGTTTAAAAATGGATGAGTATCTTCCTCTTCGTGATGTCGTATTTAATACTCTTCGAAATGCCATTATGACTGGTGAACTTCCTCCCGGCGAGCGACTTATGGAGATAAAGCTTGCAGATAAGCTGGGTGTCAGCCGTACTCCCATAAGAGAGGCTATAAGAAAGCTCGAGCTTGAAGGCTTAGTTGTTAACACTCCAAGAAAGGGAGCTCAGGTAGCCGGTATAAGCGCAGAAGACCTGCGTGATGTGCTGGAGGTCAGAAGAAGCTTAGAGGCATTGGCTATAACTTTAGCCTGTGAAAAAATGACTGATGAAGCTCTGGATGAACTATATGAAAATGTTACCGAATTCAAAAAGCACATTGACACAAAAGCAGCTTCAGATATCGCATCTATGGATGTAGGTTTCCATGACATTATTTACAAGTCTACCGGAAACAATCGTTTGATTCAGCTTCTATACAATATTCGCGAGCAGATGTACCGCTATAGATACGAATATATCAAAAATAAGGAATCATGGCATAGGCTTGCAGACGAGCATATGGCTATATACGAATCCATTAAAAAACGCGACGTAGACGCCGCCAGAAGTGCTATTTTAACTCACATTGATAATCAGGAAAAAAATATCTGCGAAAAGATGGGCTTTACTATTTCAAAACATATTTAACTTTTTTGCAAATATTTATTTTATATCTAAACTTTTATAACTAAAGTGCCGATATAGATATAAAGAAACACTGTAACACGCAAACGTACCAGGGACGGTACCAGTGGCCACCTAACATGTGGCAGAATGGAGTCAATTATGAATATGAACACATCTGAAATCAATGCTTCTTACTCTACAGTAGATGCATACAACAAAACTTACAAAAATCAGAAACCAACTATAACAGACACAAAAGAAGCTAACGAAACTACTAATACTTCTACAAATGCTACAGCATCTGAGGGTGTTGTATACGAAAGCAGCAATATTAAAAATATGTCTAAATCAGACAGAGCTTCTCTTGTTGAAAAATTAAAGGCAGACGCTGACGCAAGAGTTGCTCAGCTTAGAAGCCTTGTCGAGAAGATGTTCCTTCAGCAGGGTCAGAAAATTACTGATGCTGATAATATGTGGAAGTTCTTGGCAAGCGGTGACTTCACTGTAGATAAAGCTACAGCCGAAGCAGCACAGGAAGCTATCTCAGAGGATGGCTACTGGGGCGTTGAGCAGACATCACAGAGAATCTTTGATATGGCAGTCGCTTTATCAGGTGGCGATTCAGATAAGATGGACGATATGCTCGATGCATTTAAGAAGGGCTTCGATCAGGCTACATCTACATGGGGAAAAGAACTCCCAGATATCTCTCAGAAGACATATGGAGCAGTTCTTGAAAAATTTGAAGCTTATAAAAAGGAAAATTCTGCAGAGGTTCAACAGCAGACAGAGGCTGCTGCCACTGAAAATACTCAGGCATAATAAACATTAAATCATTAATAGGAGGGACTAATCCCTCCTATTATTTTTTGAAGATATTTTCCAGTCTAAATACTCTCTTTTACTACCAGAAGCATATCTCCCTCTTTTATTGTGTTGCTCTTTAAATCATTTATTTTCTTTATACTATCCACAGTCGTATAATACTTTTTTGCAATCTTCCACAAAGTATCACCATTTTTCACAAGATATCCGGCCATACATGGAATGTCCTTAATCTCTTCTAAATCAAGTGGTTCCTCTGTCACATCCCTAATAATCTCTTCCTCTAAACAGCTTAACACGAGAGTGTCGAAAACGGCTACTGCCTTGGCCTCAATTTCATTATTTCCAGCCATAGCTGTTGACAGTTGCTCCAACGATGGACGAATGAACACCATTGCATCATTACTTATTCCATATGCCTCTATCTCATGAGTAAATGGAATAACCTGTTTTGTAACACATATAGGCTTATAGTCATCAGATGAGATATATAAAATATTTACAGCCACTACACCGCTGACAGTTATAGCTCCTGCTCTTACAGAATCCTCATCTGCACCTCCTACTATCACTTCATCTATCTTCACGGTTCCATCACTGCCCAGTACCTGCATTACAGTTCCATTGGCTCCATCTATCTTTAATTTATCATTAATCTTAGCCTTAGACATATTCTTCATAAGAATAGTATTGTATTTAACCTTCTCTGTCACAGGAATAAGCTTAGCCGATGTGGAATAGATATCACTGATAAAGCTTATACTCTCTTCACTGTATATCTTTATTCCCAAATCAACAACCATATCAAGCTCTAACACGCGCTGTTCACCATCATTGTCAGGCTTTGGCGAAATATTTGCCGATGCAATGTTAATCTCAATATCCGGAATCATATCGGCTGTACAATCCACTTCCACCACTCCGCTAAAAGGTACGACTGTATCTATCCATTGAACAGGTGCATTCTCTTCCTCCACTTCATATAGAACGACCACACTGACCTCGCCATTAATATGCGCCTGTCTTTCCATAAGCTTTGTTGCTGTATTTTTTAATCTCACTGTATTCCAAAGTATGTTATAGATATTTCCCTTGTTTGATGGAATATCCAACTCCTCTTTTATACGTATAATGTCTCTTTTGCTGACTGCAATCTGACTGACATCTATAGTTTTCTTTAATGAGTCCATTTGCTGAGATGTAGTATCTCCAACCTCCGTAACCATCTCAATATTATAAATATCTTCCACCATTGCCTCTAAAGAAACTACAGCTCTGGCACTTATTTTTCGCGTATTAATAATGCCAATTGATAAATCCTCAATATCCCACTTAATGTTTACTGTATCTCCATCAGTTGCTCCATCTAGCAGCATATTTTCATCAAAACTAAGTGATGATGACATATTGTGCAATCTTTTTTCACCGCTATTACACTGGTACAAAATTCTAAAATTGAGCTTTCCCCGTATATTAACCTTACCCTCTCCTGCTCTGACAGAGTCAATTACAACCTCACCTTCTGATGAAATCACACCGTCTATGTCCGCCTTTATATCAGGTAAGACGAAATCATCATCAAGCGTAATCTGAGTGAGAATGCGGTTTTTCAGCCGATTCATATGTATGTTTTTCTTTAATAATTCCATATGCTTATACCTTTTTTATTTTATTATATGAAGCTTATTCTAATTAAATGCCACCATTTTTTCACTCTTTTCCAATCGCAGTACAATATAAGGATAGCTGACTTTTTCCTCCACCTTTTCCTGCCTTGACGGACCTTTAAGTGTTGTTTCACAGATAATAGCATTGGAGCTTTCATATAAACAGTCAACCTCTATAGTGTAACCCTCTGTAGGCTGTGCACCATAACATACCACTATGTACAGCATATCGCTACATATATATGCACTACGACAAAATTCATCATACTGTTTAACTATATTTTCATATATCTCTGCCGGTATATTTTCCTCCGGAACAACTGTATATTCCAAATCCTTGATTTTCTTTTTATCTATATTCTCAATGCTGCATCCACCAAGTACCACTGCCAGAAATACTGCTGCCGAAGCTAACGCAATAACTCTTTTCACAGTCTAAACCTCCACATTAAATACTATGTCTCTTATATTTATGCATGGAATACGGCATTTATGATATGGAGAACTTTTCTATATCATAAAAAAGGATGCCACATAAAATGTGACACCCTCTCTGTTAGTGAATATCATCCACATCCATATCGTCATCCATATCGTCTGCCGACATGAATTCTCTGGCTGATACTCTATTTTTCTTCCTTGCTGCCTCAACCATATCGGACAGCATTTCTTTTACTTCATCACTCTTTGGAATTCTCTTTATATCAAATTCAGGTGTTGTCTTATCTGATGAGCACACATGAATTGTTCCAAGACCCCAAAGTCTGTCTCCAAAGCTTCTATTTAATGTAACGTCCATTATTCTATAAAGTCTGATTTCTTCTTCCTTTATACTGAATAATCCAGTAGATATAATTAACTTATCATCTGTCAATCTATATCGGGTAAATGTCCATGGAAGACCAAAGATAATTCTCTTTCTGTCTCTCCATTTATACTGTGTTGTATCACTTTTCGACATATTTACCTCCTACAGCTTAGCATTAATCATTGCAAGAACTTCAGCTCCAAGTGCCTCTGACTTCTTAGCTGCATCTTCTAATGATTCGCCCTTAATACCATAATAGAACTTAACCTTTGGCTCTGTTCCTGATGGTCTGACACATAACCAAGCATCATCTGTCAAATCATAGTAAAGTACGTTTGACTTAGGAAGACCTGTTGGCTTAACCTCACCAGTAGCCATGTCCTTAATTGTATCCATCTTGTAATCTCTGGCAGAAAGAACCTTATATGTTCCGATAGCTGTTGGAGTCTCATTTCTAAGACCATCAAGAATCTCCTGAATCTTAGCAAGACCCTCGATACCCTTAAGTGTAATAGACTTAACATCATCCTTGTAGTAGCCATACTTTTCATACATATCAATCATTGCATCCCAAAGAGTCTTGCCCTTTGTCTTATAGTATGCTGCTGCCTCACAGAGCGCCATAGTTGCAACAATAGCATCCTTATCTCTTGCGTGTGTACCGATAAGACAACCATAACTCTCCTCAAAACCAAAGAGATATGTTCCTACACCTGTATTCTCAAAGCCTAAAATCTGCTGTCCGATAAACTTAAATCCTGTTAATACTTCGATTAACTTAACATCATAATACTTAGCAATGGCGTCAGCCATATTTGTTGTAACAATTGTCTTAATAAGTGCACCATCTGCTGGAAGTCCGCTCAACTCCTTAATCTGGCTAATCTCATATTCTCCTAAAAGACAACCTGACATATTACCTGTAAGTGTAATATACTCTCCACTCTTTGTATCCTTAACATAAACACCGAGACGGTCTGCATCAGGATCTGTTGCAAGAACTAAGTCTGCATCCTTCTCCTTTGCAAGCTTAAGAGCTAACTCGAATGCTTCCTCAGCTTCTGGGTTTGGATAGCTTACTGTTGGGAAGTTTCCATCTGGAAGCTCCTGCTCTGGAACTACATATACATTCTCAAATCCAAGCTCCTTTAATACTCTTCTCGCTGGTATATTTCCTGTTCCGTGAAGTGGTGTGTACACAATCTTAATATCCTTTGCCATCTCCTTGATAGCTTCCGGACGCTTAACCTGCTTCTTTAACTCTGCAATATACTTATCATCAATCTCTGCGCCAATCACTTCATATAAACCAGCGCTCATAGCTGCCGCCTTATCCATAGTCTTAACTGTTGCATAGTCTGTAACAGCCTTAACCTCTGCCATAATACCGCTGTCATGAGGTGGTGTAATCTGTGCTCCATCCTCCCAATATACCTTGTAGCCGTTATATTCTGGTGGATTGTGACTTGCTGTAATATTAATACCAGCTATACACTTAAGCTCTCTTACAGCGTATGAAAGCTCTGGAGTTGGTCTAAGAGATTCAAAAATATATGCCTTGATACCATTTGCTGCAAGACAACGAGCTGCCTCATCTGCAAATTCTGGTGACATTCTTCTTGAATCATATGCAATAGCCACGCCATTGTCCTTGCCGCCAACCTTTAAAATATAATTGGCAAGTCCCTGTGTAGCCTTACGAACAGTATACATATTCATTCGATTTACACCTGCGCCAATAACACCTCTAAGTCCAGCTGTACCAAACTCAAGCTCTGTATAGAAGCGATCCTCTATCTCCTTCTCATTATCTGCAATAGCCTTAAGCTCTGCCTTTGTCTCCTCATCAAAGTAAGGATTTGTTAACCACTCATTGTAAAGTTCTTTGTAGTTGCTCATATGTTCCTCCTATTCTTCTCAAGTAAACCTTGTATGTCTACTGTGACTCCAGCATTGCTGGGAAACTTAATACCATATCCTGATTATCATCGGATACGTCAATGGTATACGATTTTGTAATGTATCCATCCTTTTTAAATATAATGGTGTGCTCACCGGGAACCTTCTCAAAGGTCAACGGTGATGTACCAACATAGGCACCGTCAAAATATACCTTGGCACCTGTAGGTTCTGTAATTGCTATGACGTTGTTGCTTGAACCGGCATTTCCTGACGAACCGGATGTTGTAGGTTCCTCCGGATTCTTTCCGTCACTTGTCTGTGTCTCCTCTGTAGGATTCTCCTTATTTGATGTGGTCTCATCCTCCGTCGGATTTTCCGTAGATTCTGTCTCCTGCTGAGACATATCTATATTTATAGTAGTATAAACTGATGAAATAGTTATCTCCTTAGTAACTGTATCATAGTTGTTGGATGTAAGAACCATTTTATGCTCACCGTAAGAGAGCTCCATAAGTTTGGAATAATCCATTTCCTTACCATCCACAGTTAATATTGCCTGTGCATCACTTGGCTGAACATTTAACTTAACTGAGCCATATCTGGTAACTGACTGCTCAAATTCTCCCAAAGAAACTACTGTTTCCTGACCTCTTATTATGGTAATGTCTTTACTTCCACCTACACCCTTAATCGATGCTGTCAATGTAAAGTTTCCTTCTGGCGCCGCTATAACCATATCCTCCACAATAACTGTAGATATTCTGTCGCCAATTTCAATAATGCCGCCTACATAATTCACTGTATCTGTAAGCTTTACATATCCGTGTCCCTTGTTTACCACAACTGAACACGCTTTATTTCCTACACCTCTCACAGTCAGATAATCTATTCCGCTTATCTCTCTTATGTCTACACCATATCCGTTTGATGTAATAAATATGCTATCATCATATGAATATGTACTGCTTCCTATGGTTATAAGCTTTTTTTCATAATCAACGTCCCATCTTACTACCTGGGTATTTTCCCACGCTTCACCATATTCGTGCAGCTCTATAAGCTTCTGCGTACCTGAGGTATAGCAGGCTCTTACAATCTCTCCGACGCTCATCTGCTCCATGAGCATATAATTATCATATTTACTTTTTATTTCCGTACCACCATTGTATGAAAGAACAAACTCAGTTGAATCGTCTATTCTACGTACTGTTATATTGCTATTTTCCAGGTCAATAGCGGAAATCACCACTATTTCCTCTGTATTGTATCTCTTTGGAGTCTCTGTCGTAGTCTCTGCTGTAGTTGTCTTTCCACTGACGCCGAATCTTCCATATCCGTCTCCAGTATCATTGTCACTGCAAGATATACAGCCTACCATCACTGTAATTATTCCAACACACCCGGCAAGTACATTTACAAATTTCTTTATGGACATACCTACCTCTTTTACAAAAATCAGATATCAATATTCATTATACTATATTTTTGCAACAATTTAAAGATAAATAGAAAAATTTCTTTCATCCTTTTTATGTATAATTATGCCATTACCTGACCTATAAAATGGCGCTTTAATTCCTGCTGCCTATACACAGCACTTAGCTTTTCTATATTTTTGTCAGGTATCCACGATTTATTACTGTTATTATACTGATTTAATACCTTCCAGAACTTTTCAGGATAGCTGACCATAACCCTTAGTACATTAAGCTCATTTTTAGTTAAAGGCTTAATGACATTATACTTATCAAGAATGAGTGCACCTAACTGAATATTCCAGTCATTTTTTTCCATTATCTTTCTCAAAAAGAAATATAAGTCCTTTATCTGCATCCCTTTAACACTTCGGTTAAAGTTCACCACAGACATATTATTTCCATCCACAATAATATTGTGATGATTGTATGTACCGTGACATATATTGCAGGCGTCATTGGCATGCCTCAACATATTCTTTTCCTGAGACTCTTTCATCGCTAAATAGCTTTCCATGGCATATCCATAATACTCGTCAAAATTTTCTAATACATCATACTCAAACTGAGTTTTTCTCGCCCTGCCTCGCATAAAGCTTCGAACTCTTTTTAATTCTGCATTATGCTTTTCATATTCTTCTAAAATACTTGTATCAAGCGGTGCGCTCGCTCGGATGCTCTCTCTTTTCACATCGCTTGTACTGATATGTAAACATGCCAAAGTCTGTACTGCCGCAACAATATCAGATTGCTTTTTGGCATCACATTCTCTGCCATCATACCATCTCTTTAATATATATTTAGTTCCATATTCATCCTCACTATAGAGCTTTTCCTCTGAAGTCTTATATATGTTGTCTACCCTTTCAAAGCCAGCCTCTTTAATATAATCAAGAAGCTCTGCCTCAAACTGCAGTCTCCCTTCTGTGCCATTATATTCTATAAACTGAAAGAACCCCTTATCTGTCCACAAAAGATATGCTCCTCTTCCTCTTGCTGTCCTATTTACATCCAATTCATACTGACTTAACACTTCTAAGCTACGCTCATTCACCTATGTATCCTCCATATCCCTTTCGCTTTACTCTATCCTATGAATAAAATTGATAAATATAACTTTAAATTTTTATTGTGTAAATATGCACCAAAAGAGTATAATAATAACATCTAAATTATGTGGAGGAAGGACTATGACCATACCGGCTATTAAAATGCCCGCTCACGTGGCAATGATTATAAATATACTGGAAAGCAACGGATACGAAGCCTTTGCTGTAGGTGGCTGTGTGCGAGACGCTATTATGGGCAGAACTCCTCACGACTGGGACATTACCACCTCTGCTAAGCCTGAAGAGATAAAAGCACTCTTTCACCGCACCATCGATACTGGCATCAAGCACGGTACCATAACCGTTATGATAAGCGGTGTAGGATATGAAGTAACGACATACCGCATTGACGGCGAATACACAGATGGCCGACACCCAAATGAGGTTACATTCACAAACAATCTCATCGAGGACCTTAAACGTCGCGATTTCACCATCAATGCCATGGCATATAATGATAGAGCCGGCATTGTAGATGCATTTGATGGCATTGCAGATATAGAAAACAAAACCATTCGCTGTGTGAGAGTTGCCACAGAACGTTTTGCCGAGGACGCCCTTAGAATTTTGCGCGCCCTTCGTTTTAGCGCACAGCTTGATTTCTCTATTAGCGAAGACACCTGCGAAGCCATAAAGTCATTGGCTGCAAATCTTAAGCTTATAAGCAAAGAGCGCATACAGACAGAGCTTGACAAGCTAATCACTTCAAATAATCCCGATAGAATAGGTCTAATAGCCAAGTACAATCTGGGCTCATTCATTTTTGAAGATGCCTCATCTTTAACAAAAGATTCTGACACCTTCACAAAGATTATATCTGTTATGAATTTATTACCTGCAGACCACTATCTTCGCTGGTCTGCCCTTATGCTATTTGAAAATGACCCCGGTCATGTTCTTAAGAAGCTAAAATTTGACAATAAAACTATTGATATATCAAGCCGCCTTATTAAAGCAATAAATTTTCCAATTCCAAATAGCAAAACTAAACTGCGTCATATGATAGTTAAATTTGGAAAAGATTTATTTGACAGTTATCTTTTTACCTTCATAGATGCCGTATCACATGCAGGCTTTTACACCGCAGGCACAGCAGCGGAAATCGTACATTTAAAATCAATGTATGATGAAATCGTCTCTGCCGGTGACTGTCTTAGCGTAAAAGATATGGCAATTACCGGAAAAGACCTTATATCTGAAGGCTTTGAACCCGGTAAAACACTAGGCGAGATTATTAACTATCTTTTTGACCTTGTTTTAAATGATCCGTCTCTTAATGATTACGAAACACTTCTAACTTTTGCTAAGAATTATCGTAATTAGCCACTATCTCACGCACAAGCACATACACAAAGGGTCCTGCTACCATACCGATAATTCCAAAGAGCCTGTACCCCACATATATACTTATAAGCGAGGCTATTGGCGACATACCTATCTTTTGTCCCATTAGCTTCGGTTCAAGAAATTCTCTCAAAAGATAGCATATTATAAAAATTGTAAACATTGTTGCCGCTTTCAAATATTCTCCCATAAACATATATACAATACTCCACGGAATCATAACTACGCCTACCCCAATCAAAGGCAATGCATCCAAAATCCCCACTATTACTCCTAAAAGTATATAATAGCTGTTCCCTACAAATGCAAGTCCTACGGCACATATAACAGCTACCAATGACATTATTATGGCCTGAGAGCGTATATATGCCCTTACTAATTTGGACATAAGACCACGCACAAAGCAAAGCTCCTTATAAAAAGGATTGCGCTGCTTTATTTTCCTCATATCATCCATGTCTCTGGCCATATAAAATACTGCTATAACAGTTACAGCTACAATAATAATCACATCTACAAATGCCATAAGAGTGCTAATAGAATTATTCATAAGCGTAGGCATTATATTTACCTGCCAATTAGTCATCGCATTCCCAATTCCATCATAGACTCGACCATACACCTGACCTTCATCTATTCTAAACGCCTTTTCTATTAGTTCGCACATTTCTTTAATATATTTTAAAATCTGACTTTCATAGGTTGGCCAGCTTTCTACCAACCTTGTCATCTGCTCAAACACCCGGCTAACCAATACACTTAGAAGGAAGCCAATTCCACCCAGAACCACAATCAAGGTCATGGCCGTAGCAGCATTTTTATGAAAATGAAGTTTATCTCGTAAAAACCTAACAACAGGATATATAAGAAGCGCCAATCCATATGCCAGAATAAATGGCCATACAAGTGGCAAGATGTACTTTATGGAAAGGTATGCTGCCGCTGCAACCCCTCCACTTAACAATAATATTTTACACTTATGTCTCGTGGTCCTCGTCATTTCACTACCCCTTTTTTAAGCTATTGTGACCATCTTTCAATTTAATTATGTATACGCCTCATATATTATTTTGAAAAAATATGGTATACTTGGTCTACATTATATTGATAATTAGCCATGGAGGTTTTTATGAACTTAGAAATAATATATGAAGACAATGACATAATCGTTTGCCACAAGGCACCCGGAGTCTCTTCTCAGACTGAGCGTTCATTTGACCCCGATATGGTTAGTATGCTTATGAATTACTTTCATAAAAAGGGTATTAAAAATCCCTATGTGGGCGTAGTTCACCGCTTGGACAAGCCTGTTGCCGGTGTAATTGTCTATGGAAAAAATGAAAACTCTACCAAGCTTTTAAGCGAACAAATAACACACCACAGCTTTACAAAAAGATATTCAGCCATAGTTTGTGGAGACATTAGAAAAATATCCTCTCCATCTGCCTCAAAAAATCCAGATGGTTCATTTACTCTTAGTGATTATCTTTTAAGAGATGCCAGGACAAACACATCCTTTGTTGTGGACATAACAGATAACAAATATAAGACGAACAAAGAGGTTAAGAAATCTTTGCTTAATTTTAATGTTAAGGAAACTATAACCTTACCGGAAAAGAGCCCTCTTTACAACGAAAGCTCACCTTACGGCAATATTTTATCGCTTGTAGATATTGAACTTCTCACCGGAAGACATCATCAAATACGTGTACAATTTTCTCATACAGGTTATCCTTTATGGGGCGATTTAAGGTACTCTACTTTTTCAAAAGTCCTAAATCAAAGGAAAGGTGTGGCTTTATGTGCTCGCTCATTAACAATCAAACACCCTACAACAAAAGAAGAGATGACCTTTAAAGTCACCCCTTCTAACAGCATATTTAAATTCTTTAATATTTAATTACATATACTTTTTTAACACCTCAACCTTATCAAGCTTCTCCCATGGAAGGTCTAAGTCGCTGCGTCCAAAATGTCCATAGGCTGCAGTCTGCTTATAGATTGGTCTTCTTAAGTCAAGCATCTTTATAATTCCTGCTGGTCTTAAATCAAAGTTTTCTCTTACAATCTCAACTATCTTTTCATCACTAAGCTTTCCTGTTCCAAATGTATCAACCATGATTGATGTTGGATGAGCAACACCAATAGCATATGATAACTGAATCTCACACTTGTCAGCAATACCTGCTGCTACAATGTTCTTTGCAACATATCTTGCTGCGTATGCTGCCGAACGGTCAACCTTTGTACAATCCTTTCCAGAGAAAGCTCCACCGCCGTGACGAGCATATCCACCGTATGTGTCTACTATAATTTTTCTTCCTGTGAGAACTGTATCTCCGTTAGGACCTCCGATAACAAATATTCCTGTTGGTTTTATAAAGATCTTTGTCTTATCGCTTATAAGATCCTTTGGAAGTACCGGATCAAATACAT
>JAFSIA010000056.1 GCA_017440045.1 Lachnospiraceae bacterium | reverse complement strand
TCTTAGAAACTTGCCCCATAAAGGAGTAGAGATTTGCCAACAGGACGTTGGCAAAAGGCGCGCCTACGGCATGGAGGCCGTATAAGCGCCGGTCACGAACCCTGCAAATAAAGTAACGTGCAAGGTTCTTAGATAATCTATTTGACGGAACGGGAGAATAAAAATTTAATTTTTTGTAGCTCTTATATATACATTTAGCGCCCGTGTCGGAAGCCTATTGATTTACCCATAAACTGCGATTTACGTGTCTGTAAAGATGTGGTATACTTGGGGAAGATATTTTGCGGAGGTTTTATATCGTATGAAAGTGTATTTTGCTCCTTTGGAGGGCATAACTGGATATATATATAGAAATGCTTTTCATAAAGCATTTGGAAGAGGGATTGACAAGTATTTCTCACCATTTATTTCACCAGGTGTGAATCAGCCGTTGACTCCTAAGGAACTTAGAGATATACATCCAGACAACAATAAGGGACTGGTATTGGTTCCGCAGATATTGGCAAACAATCCTGATGATTTTTTACTGGCGGCAAAATACATTAAAGATTTAGGATACAGCGAAGTGAATTTGAATCTTGGATGTCCATCAGGCACTGTTGTCGCAAAAAGGAAGGGCTCGGGCTTGCTTGGAGATACAGACTTGTTACTTCGCATGTTGGATAAAATATATGAAACTACAGATATGAAGATTTCTATAAAAACTAGAATTGGAAAGGATGATCCGGACGAGTTTCCGGAGATTTTAGAGATATTTAATAGATTTCCAGTGTATGAATTAATCATTCACCCTCGTATAAGAAATGAGTTTTATAAAGGAACACCTAACATGGAAATGTTTGATTATGCCGCAAAAAATAGCAGGAATCCTCTTTGTTACAATGGTGATATTGTTACAAAAGCACAGTTTGATACAATGTCTGAAAAGTATAATGATTTAACGGGAATTATGATAGGCAGAGGCTTTTTACAGAATCCGTTTTTGGCGTGGGATGTGCAAGGTATAAATGTGAATAACATGGAGGCAAAAAAAGGGCAAACGAGTAAGCCTCAAAAAGAAACACAAAAAGAATCAAAGTTAGAGGCTCTAAAAAAATTTCATGACGAAGTATTGGAAAGATATGAGGAATATATGTCAGGTGACAAGCCGGTGCTATTTAAAATGAAAGAGCTCTGGTGTTATATGATTAATATTTTTGATGAAGAGAAATATGGAAAGAAGATTAAGAAAGCTGAGAAACTGAGTGTTTACAAGGAAGTAGTGAGAGAGCTTTTTGAAAATTGCTCATTAAAATAATTATGGAGAAATGAAAGAGGAGAAACGATACAGGAGAAATGATAGAGGAGGTACTAATGAAGAAAATATATAGAAAAATATATAGAAGACTGCCAGTTGTGATACTGTCGTTGATTATGCTTATATCTATATCAGCGTGCAGTGGAGATGAAAACGATACAATAAATATAAATGCTACAGAGGCTGAACAGACAATTCCTACAGAGAATGAACAGACAATTCCTACAGAGAATGAACAGACAATTCCTACAGGGGATGAATCAACAAAAGAGACAACAGGGAATGATACAATAGAAAATAATGCAAGTAGTGAAAACGGTACAGGCGATAATAATAATGATAAATCCGATGTATCTACAGAAGTGAGCACAAAAAATCCATCTGAAGAACCTACGGAGCAGGCTACATTTTCACAGCCGGAGATAACACTTCTAATGGTTGGAGATATATTGCTTCATGATAGAGTGCAGGATAGCTCAGTGCAGGAGGATGGCTCATATAATTATGATGCGATTTTTGAAAATGTATCAGAGGAAATAAAAGCTGTAGATTTAGCTATAGTAAATCAGGAAGTTATAATAGGTGGGAAAAATCTAGGTATATCCGGTTATCCGAATTTTAATGCACCATTTGAATTGGGAGATGCGCTTGTAAAGACAGGCTTTGATGTGGTTTGTCATGGTACAAATCATGCCTTAGATAAGGGACGTAAGGGATTGCTTAGTTGTCTGCAATTTTGGAAAACAACATATCCTCATATGGCGATATTAGGAATTAATGAAACACAGGAAGAGAAAGATGAGATATATGTTTATGAACAGGATGGAATAAAGATTGCCATATTAAATTACACATACGGAACAAACGGAATTTCACTTCCATCGGATATGCCATTTGCAGTGGATTTACTCAAGAAAGAAGAAGTAATCGAAGATATTAAAGAGGCGGAAAGAATAGCTGATTTTACAGTTGTTTGCCCACATTGGGGTACTGAGTATGTGTTGGAGCAGACAGGCGAGCAGGAGAGATGGGCTAAAATATTTCTTGAGAATGGTGTGGATTTAGTAATAGGTACACATCCACATGTAATAGAACCGATAGAAATGTTAACAGACCCTAGTACGGGCAATCAGATGCTGGTATATTATTCTATAGGAAATTTTGTCAATTGGACTGGCGAAAGCGGAAAAGGAAAGGCCAATCGTATGGTGGGCGGAATGGCAGAGGTAACCATAAGTCTTGATGAGGGTGGAAACCCTATAATAAAAGATTATGGCGTAACTGCAGTAGTAAGTCATGTGTCATATGGAACAAACGGTGTGTATACAATGAAGTTAAGTGATTATACACAGGAATTATCGCTTACAAGTGCGATGATTAAGCAGGATTCAAGTTATTCGAAAGATTACCTTGTATCTCTATGTAATAAGGTTTGGGGAGATATGTGGGAATAGAAATATATTGTTAGTATAAAGTGGTTAAATGTGAAGCGACCCGAAAGTTAGAATTAATAATCTATCTTTCAGGTCGCTTTATGATTTAGCTGTACGCTACATTTGTTATTCGGTTTCCCAAGGTTGGATAAAGTCCGGTTCGGAGGTATATTCCTCAAACATTTCCTTTATTTCTACAGGAGATTTAACATCATTATACAGCTTTAATTCACATATATCTGCCTTGATGGAATTTTGGAATACATCACCACCAAAAAGGATACGCTTTACGAAACGCTGAGTTGGTACGTTTTCGCTTGTGGCAAGTACATCTCCATTTATCATAAACACAGTGGTTTCAGTTTTTGCATTATATATGGCTGCTGTGTGAACCCACACACCTACAGGGAACTGACAGCCTGCGGTATCATGCCAGCCGTTTACATTCTTTGAGTCACGAATACGGAAGGTTGAGTGGCCCTCCCATGCGTGAGGGATAATAGATGCAAAACCGGTTTCGTGTTTTATGTAGATCGCACTTCCCCAAGTGGTTAATTCATTAATCTTAATCCACATTGATATGGTGAAATTTTCGCTGGACAATACCTTTTCAGGTATAGAGAAACAGTTGGTTTCAGTAACGCCACCAGGTAAGCGTACAGCCTTTCTTCCGCGGAATGGACTAGGTACAAATTCATACTTAACAGGATTTTCACTGTCTATATGGTATGAGGCTGTATATTCACCATCATCAGACGAAAGAGTCTCATTAAATGTAAAGAGAGTAGGCTTGTATCCATTGTTCAAATATTCTTTCGAAAATTCAACAAATTGTTCAACCGGAACAGGCTTTGAGTAATAGAAGCCCTGTGCAACTTCGCAACCACATGATGTAAGGAATTCAATGTGTTCCTTTGTCTCTACACCTTCGGCGACAATGTTTAATTTAAGCTCCTTGCACATAATGATAATATTTTTTATAACCTTCTTACCTCTCAAATCATTTGAGGATAAGCGAAGGAAATTTCGTTCAATTTTGATTGTTTCAACCGGAATATCCTTAAGCATATTTAATGCAGAGTAACCAGAACCAAAATCGTCTATGGAAACTGAAAAACCGTTATATTCCAATGATTCAACCATGCGAATAAGTTCACCAGTATCCTTGAAGAAGGTGCTCTCTGTGATTTCAATTTCAAGTTCGCATGTAGGAATGTCATATTTGTCAGCAATACCCTTTAGTACATCTGGGAAGTCACGCTGATATAAATGAAGTCGTGACATATTTGCGGAAACCTTTAAATGTTCCAAATCTGTTCCCTTCCACGAATTTTTAATACGGCAGACCTCTTCAAAAATAAATAAATCAAGTCTTATAATAAATCCATTCTTTTCAAATAAAGGTATAAACTGAATAGGAGCTCTTACTCCATCCTGTGGATGAACCCATCTGGCCAATGCTTCGGCACCTTCCAGTTTTGAGTTAAGCATATTTACCTTTGGTTGAAGGAAAACCTTAAACTGTCCCGTTGCTAATGCTGTCTCCATCTCGGATTCGAAAAGACGATTGGTTTCCATCTCTTTCTCTAAGGCTCTGTATAAAACGTAGCGATTCTTTCCATCTATTTTAGCCTGGTACATGGCAGAGTCACATTTATTTAAGACCTCATCAAGCATCTGGCTGTTATTCTGCTCGAAGACAATACCAATGCTGAGAGAAATTAGAGATAAAATATCTTTTCTAAAATCCATATCGTGAAGCGTGTCTAAAATGGTTTCAACCTTTTCAATAAGGTCACCCTCTGCTACAGAACCATCTACCATAACGATAAACTCATCGCCACCAATACGATATACACGTTGGTCCTCCATAATAGTAGTTAATAGATTACTTACACTACATAAAAGCTTGTCACCCTCGCTATGACCATATGTATCATTAACGCGCTTGAAATTATCAATATCTATAAACATCATATGTATGGTCGAATTATGACTTAACATTGAGTAATGTTCATAGAGAGCACGCCTAGAAGGAAGCCCTGTAAGATAATCTCTTAGAGAGGCTTCCTGATTTTTCTTAAAATCTTTATAATCCTTGTTTCGTAGGATTAATCTGCGTCCATTATTCATACAACATCCCCGTTCTATATTAATTTTTTCACACGAAATATCTATAAGTGATTATACCATATAAATAGCTGTAATTCTATACATAAATATTAACAATATATTAAGTTTGATTTTTTAAAGAAAGCTATGTATACTTTTAATGTCATATTGAAATAATAAGAATTTAACATATATGGAGGAAAAAAGTGAGATATCCAAGCTTTATAAAAGAGAAAGATAAAATAGGTTTTGTATCACCGTCATTTGGATGCGCAACAGAACCATATAAATCAGCGTTTGAGAATGCATTGACTAAATTTGAGGATTTAGGGTTTAAGGTAAATGTTGGACCTAACTGTTATAAGAGTGATGGAATTGGAATAAGTACCAATCCAAAAGACTGTGGAAAAGAGTTTATGGATTATTATCTGGATGGCTCAAATAAAGCACTTATATCATGTGGTGGCGGTGAGCTTATGTGCGAGACCCTTGACTACATTGATTTTGATAAGCTAAAGAATAGTGAACCCAAATGGTTTATGGGATATTCGGACAATACCAACATGACATTTTTACTGACAACGCTCTGTGATGTGGCGTCTGTCTATGGACCTTGCGCTGCTACCTTTGGAATGAAGCCATGGCACCAGGCTCTTTATGATGCTATGGATGTTTTGGAGGGGAAGAAAAACATTCTTACAAGCTATGAGAAGTGGGAGAAAGAATCATTAAAAAATGAAGATAATCCATATGAACCTTACAATGTTACAGAGCTGGTACAGATAAAGGCATATCCGGAGGGGGAAGTGTCTATAACAGGCAGACTTATTGGCGGATGCTTAGATTGTCTGTCAAATCTTGCAGGGACAAAATATGATAAGGTAAAAGAGTTTGCAGAGAAATATAAGGATGATGGTTTAATATGGTTCTTGGAAGCATGTGACTTAAATGTCTTAGATATACGCCGTGTTATGTGGAAGCTTGACAGCGCAGGGTGGTTTGAAAACGCAAAAGGATTTATTGTAGGCAGACCATATTGTCACGGACAGGAGATAATGGGATTGAATCAATATGAAGCAGTGCTTGGTATTGTTAAGAAGTATAATGTTCCGGTAATTATGGATGCTGATATAGGTCATCTTCCACCAATGATGCCACTTGTGTCAGGTAGTATGTCACATGTAACATGGGATGAAAAAGAACTGAAAATAGCAATGATGTATAGATAAAGGCTTGATTTCCCTAAAAGTTAATTAAGATGTAATATAAATAGCATTGCTTTTTCGTCATTTTTCGTTTATAATTTTCGTTTGGTATGACTATTTTTGATATTAGGGTTATTTGGTTTGTATAATCCAGCTAAAACCAGTCTGGATTATAGTCGGAGGACTTATATGGGCAAGAAAGTAAAAGATTGTCTTATATATATTAAGAATATTACAATTGAAAATAGATTTATCCTATGTTTGGCTGTTCCATTTTTATTTATGGATATAATATTAAGAACACTGATTCTTGATATAGATTTTTTTCCAGCTTATTATCCAGCACCAAATATGTTTACACTTAGTTGGATAGTTTTGTTCATAGGTTTAATTGCATCATTGAAGGGCTTTATAGGAAGATTTCTATATTGGCTCATATTTACCTTAAGCTTTGCTATGCTTTTGGTCAATTCAGTGTATTTTTCCATGACAGACTTTTGCTTTAGCTTTACGCTTCTTGAACTGTCAGGAGAAGGAAGCGCGTATATTATGGATGCTATTTTGGGCATGCCATGGTGGAATTGGTTGCTATTGTTATTGGCATTAGTTATAGGAATTCTAATTTTTATATTATATATAAAAAAGGTTAAGCTTCAGACAAACAACTGGAAGAGACTTGGAAGATGTATTATCATATTTATAATACTTCATATATTGGCAGTTGTTGTTCTTGGACCTAAGAACAGTGAGTTAAAATGGAATACATTCAAGAATCCTAGAAATGTGTATGATGACTTTAGTGATAGTAATAAATGTATGAAGGTTACAGGCCTTTATGAATACACATTAAGGAATATATATGTGACATTTTTTAAGCCTGAGGAGGTTATAAGTGCTGAGGATAAGGAATTCTTAGACGCAATATATAGTGAGGAAAATCAGGCGACAGAGAGTATATATACAGGTATGTTTGAGGGGAAGAATGTAATCTTTCTTCAGCTTGAGGGTATAGACAGCTGGCTACTCACTGAGGAGACAATGCCTAACTTATATGCATTACAAAAGCAGTCCATAAACTTTAAAAACCACTATTCTATGTACACAGGCGGAGGTTCCACATTCAATTCGGAATTCGCTGTAAACACTGGATTTACGACACCTATGTCATATATAGAAAATGTATATTCATTCCATAAGAATAGCTTTGATTATTCTATGGCAAGATTATTTAAGAATCTTGGATATACAGTTAATGCGTTTCATATGAACTCCGGTGAGTTTTATTCGCGAGGAGTAAACTACAATAGCTGGGGTTATGACAACTATTATGGCCTTATTGATGTAAGAAAATACAAGAACAAAGAGCATTATTTGGATAGAGAGCTTATCTTAAATAGTACATTTTATAATGAAATGTTTAAGAGAGATGATAAGTTTGTTCACTACATTATAACCTATTCTGCCCACACACCTTTCTCTGTTGACAAAGAGGTGGCAAAGATGCTGGCAGAAGAGAAGTATGGCAAAGATAATATTCCGCAGCTTACAGAGGAAGAATGTGCAAAGCTTCAGGCAGGAGAGACAGATTACTTTATAGGGCTTTTGATGGATGCCTTAAAAGAAAATGGATTGTATGAAAATACTGTTATAGTAGCATATGCAGACCATTATCTGTACACTCTTGAGGACAAAACGATTCTTGATCAATATAAGGTTACAGAGAACAATCTGATTAATCACACACCATTTTTTATATGGAGCAGTGATGTGGAGCCGGAAAATAAATATGTTGTAACAATGCAGACGGATATACTTCCAACAGTATTAAATCTATTTGGAATAGAGTACAACAGCAATCATTATCTTGGAAATGATGCACTGGCAAATGGATATAAAGGATATGTATTCTTCTCAGATTATTCATGGTATGATGGTAATATATATGTTGAAAATGGCGAAGTGACATACGGTGGCACAGCCAATCAGGAATATATTGATATGATGAGTGAAAAGATTGGTTCTGTCATAAGAAAGAATGATTTGACATTGAGATATAATTATTTCAAAGATATGGCAAAGCAAAAGAAGAAATCAAATGATACTGTACACGACAGTTTAGAAGAATAAAACGATTTTAAAAGGAGTGTCCTACTTGGACACTCCTTCTTTTTCCTTTATATCATCAATAGTGATTTTACTGTTATGTGGAATTGGTTTCCATGTTACCTTCTTGAATAATGCAAGATACTGTGTGTATCTACCGATTATATCAAATGTAGGCCATGTGAAGCAGTAGAGAATTTTTTTCCAAATGCTTATCTTCTGAATACGCTTACGCTCGATAATAAATAAGTAAACGGCCATAAGCATGTTGTAGAAGTAGTTGCATATTCGTCTCCACAAATTCATCCATAATCTTATAAGAACACATAAGAATAATGTTTGAATACCAGGAGATAAGTGGAATGACCAATCTCCAAATGCCCATACAAAGAATTTTGCAACATGTGTGCTGTTGGAGAAGAAATTTACATTCATTCCGTTTAAGGCACATACACATGGATAAAGAATGAGCATAACTATAATCCACTTAGAGATGTTGATAATGTTCTTTGGGAGAAGCTGAGCTAATGTATCAAAGGACATAAATCTATGTCTTATAGAACGTCCAACATAGTGATACCACTTATCAGTCTCCTTTTTCTGTGTTGTTTTATCAATAAAAATATTTTTAAACAGACCGCCGCCGCTTTCTACGAAAGCTAAGAGATGACCCTTAGACCAACGAAGTCTCTGACGGAGAGCTACTTTTAAGCTTGTAGGCTGCTCATCGTAGAATACAGCAGCATCATTGTATGAAATTTCATAACCCTGTACTACACAGTCAGCAGTCAAGGCTCTGTCTTCTGTAAGGGATGTATATTTCCAACCATCCTTAACAATCTCGTTAGCAAAAAGGAAACCTGTTCCCTGAATATTTGTTGCAAGGTGCAGGAATGAACGTGCACGATGACGAGTTCTAATTGAACGTAACCAGTGGAGAGCGTAAGTAGAAGCAATCCAGCTCTCTGTCCAGTTCTTTGTGTTTCGGTAAGATGTGATAATCTTCTCACCGGCATCGAAGGATTCGTTCATCCTTGTGATGTAGTCTTCTTTTAAAAGGTTATCTGAGTCGAAGATGAAGTAGCCTTCAAAACTCTCAATACCGTAATCCTTCTTTATATTTTCAAAAAGAAACTGCAGAGCAAATCCTTTAGTCTTATCAACATCATTAAATCTCTCGTAGCAGATGGCACCCATCTCTCTAGCAATCTTTGCAGTGTTATCAGTACAGTTATCAGCTACAACAAAGATTGTTACAAGCTCGCTAGGGTAATCCTGCTTTCGGATACTGGTGATAAGGTTTCCTATAACAGTTTCCTCATTTCGTGCTGGAATACAGACCGCATATTTATGTTGTTTAGTTGCCGGTTTAAATTTTCGTGTAAAGAAAAAGCCTAGTACCGTGTAAGGGGTGTCTATGATGATGCTTATCGAAATGACTAATGCTAAAAAATCATATATTACCGTACTCGGTTGAAAAAGGCTTGCCAGAAATTCTATCATGGTTTTACCTCCTAAATTTCAGTTGACGCAACGCAAAAATTATATCACATAAAATAAAAAAAGCAATGATTTTAATGTATTATGGAATTTTATGTCGAAATATGATAGATTTGTAAATATTATAATAATGAAGAAATACCAGTGAAAGGCAAAGAGAAATGGCAAAGACAAAAGATATAAAAACAAATGCGATGCGAATTTTGGAAAGAAATAAAATAGAGTTTAATCATCATACATATGAGTGCGATGAATTTATCGATGGTAGTCAGACGGCAGATTTACTTGGCTTGGATCATAAGATTGTATATAAGACACTTGTGACACAGTCAGTAGGTAAGGAGTATTTTGTATTTGTCATACCTATTGACGAGGAGCTTGATTTGAAAAAAGCAGCCAAGGCAGTAGGCCAAAAGGCTCTGTCTATGATACCTGTTAAGGATATCAATAATGTAACAGGCTATATCAGAGGTGGGTGTACTGCCATTGGCATGAAAAAACAATATAAAACCACTATAGATTTGTCGGCAAAAACTCTTCCCCTTATGGTGGTAAGCGGTGGAAGAATAGGTTCACAAATTGAACTTAAGCCGGACGATTTATGTAAGGTAGTATGTGGTCAGTTTGCAGAAGTTACTGTAAATTAGTTGGAAATAAACAGCACACCCAGAGTTCCGGGACCGCAGTGAGAAGATATTACGCTTCCGGCTCTGGTAACTAAAACTTCTTTAAATATATTCAATTCTTTTAAATATGTACGAACATTTTCGATAGTGGCATCGTCACATCCTGAATGAGTGATAAATACGCGGTCAGTTTTTGCGTTCTTATACTGTTCCTTTTGCGCTCATACCATCTACAGCATCCTCTATGGAAGGAGCTGAGGTTTTAGGAGTAGTCTTATTGGCATCAGCCCATTTGTAGATTTCATCAGGAGTGATATTTACTCCATCTAAGTATTCGTCCTCACCTAGGAGAACATGGAGAGGAAGCATAGATACGTTGTAACGCTCCTTTAGCTCCGAAGATAAATCCATTGTGCTGTCTGAAAATATTTTTACCATTTATATTCGTCCTTTCTATAATATATTCTAATTTAATTCATATCCTTATAAATATTTGTAAGGAACTTTCCAAATTCATCCTGATTCCACTTGTATATGTCGCGATTGGTGAGAACGATATCCATCTCTTTTGCCCGTTCTATTAAGGCTTGGTCGTGATACTGTGTGGATATAATAAGCTTCTTTGCGTATTTTCCACCTAGCTCAGAGGTGACAGCATCAAGCTCGTATAATGCTGAGCTATCTATTCGACCGTTTTTACAAGAGATAAAAGTAGGAATATTATTCTTCATAATAAGTCCGTCTATTTCATTTGTTACATCGGCGCGCCATCCGTTCATAGTGCCATCCCAGTCTAGGTGAACACCGACATCACATGAATCAAAAAATCCTGTTTCCATGGCAGTAAGATATGTGTATAACTCAAGAATACTACCGGAGTCGCATAAACAGTCTTTGATGCGCTGATTTTTATATTTAAACTTAAAACTTCGCTTAAAAATTCTTAAATCAAGGATGACACCAATCTTTGCCAGCCTTTTAATGAAAGAGAAAACAGCATTGGCATCGTCGCCATTGTCAAGATGGCATAAAACATAGTCCTCTATAGGAACTAGGGTGGTTGTTCTAAAATACTTACCGTATAGGTTCCACTTCTTTTTTAGGTGGCAGCTGATATTCCAAAGCTTCTTGATATCATTTACAAAGTCGTCGTCATCAATGTGGGATTTGAAATCCTTATGCATATTGGAATTCACACATGTGCCGCGAAATCTCATATAATCATTAATTGATAAAATATGAGTGTTTTTCTTCAAGGAAAGTATGCTGGTTTTGTCTTCTAAAGGAGAATGTTCATATAAGATACCAGTTGATAGGTCAATCTGATGCATGGCAACTCTTAAACGTTCAGCGACTATACCCCCGGCAACTAAAATAAGGTCATCTCCACCAGTCAGGTCGAAGTAGCACACATTATCTTTTTGGCGTTCAGATGTGACAATATTTTCCAAGGTACTTATGGCATCAGGGAGGCTGTGTCGTGTCACCGACACGAATTCAACATGCTTCACATCTAATATTTCTTTTACAAGGGAAGAAAGCTTTTTTGTATCCGCTTCCTTCATATTATCTAAGTAGCCTACATAAATAACCTTATCAATGGAATAAGATAAGCATGTGGCTATATTTTCCAAAGCCTCTTCACTAAAAAATTCAATATTTACATTCATAATTTCACCCCGCAATATGACAATATTATCTAATATTACCAATTATTATATCTTTAACAAATTATCATAGATTTGTGAACATTTTGTGTTATATTATAGATTATGAGAGTGCCAGGCACGAAAAAACACAGGAGGAACAGCTATGAGATTTGTGATACAGCGAGTTGCCAGAGCTAGTGTAATAGTTGAAGGTACCACAACAGGTGCCATAGATAAAGGTTTTCTGGTGTTAATAGGAGTGGAGGAATCAGATACTGTAGAGATAGCAGATAAGATGATAAAGAAGCTTATAGGGATGAGAATATTTGAGGACGAGAACGGAAAGACAAACCTTGATTTGGCTTCAGTAGGGGGAGGTCTTCTTTTGGTATCACAATTTACCTTGTATGCAGATTGTAAGAAGGGCAACAGGCCATCCTTTGTGAGAGCTGGAAAACCGGATATGGCAGAGGAAATGTATGAGTACATAATCGCAGAATGTAAAAAGCAGGTTGAAAATGTGCAGGTGGGAGTTTTTGGAGCTGATATGAAGGTAGTGCTTCTAAATGATGGACCATTTACAATCATACTTGATTCGGCGGAAATATGTTAAAAAGTGTAGGGAGGATAAAATGAGAAAGAAATGGTTTATCAACGTGGGTTTAACTGTGGCTATTAGTACAATCTGTTTGTTTGGGTGTAGCAGGGATGAAAGTACAGATAGTGAGACGAGTACATTTGACCAAGAAAGTTATGCTGGGGAAACGGCAACAGGAGAGGAGCGTACAACAGAATTGCCAACAAGTGTTGGTAGTTTTGATCCGAGTGATGTATGTAAAAATATAAGTATTAACGGAAAGATTGTAGAATTTCCGTGGACGCTTAATAAGCTTGGGGATGAATATACCTATGGAAAAATTAGCAACGTACAAGAGGGAGATAATATATGCGGTGGTTACATTCAGCGTAATGAAACGAATTATATATTGGTAGGTATCGGAGAAGAAGAAATCAATAGAGATTCACCAATAGTTGTAGTTACATTTTCAATAGATGATGATATATCATTATACGATTTGGGAAGAGGGGCATCTATAGATGATGTTGCTAATAAATTGGGGAAACCTGATGAAATCAGTAATGATGGAGTGTTTCTCCATTATACATATTTATGTGATGAAATGAAATTGGATTTTAAATTTTATGAGAATTGTTTGAGTGCGACACATATAAACATATTTGGAGATTGGAAATAGGAGGATAAAAATGAGAAAGAAAGGGTTTGCCAAAGGATGTTTAACTGTGGCTATTAGTACAATCTGTTTGTTTGGTTGTAGCAGGGATGAAGGCGCAGATATTAAGACGAGTATATTTGACCAAGAAAGTTATGCAGGGGAATCGGGAACAGAAGAGCAGCATACAACAGAATTGCCAATAAGTGTTGGTAGTTTTGATCCGAGTGATGTATGTAAAAATATAAGTATTAACGGAAAGATTGTAGAATTTCCGTGGACGCTTAATAAGCTTGGGGATGAATATAAATACGTAAATATTACGAACGAAGTAAAAGAAGATGGAGTAAGCGCAGCGTATTTATATCATGGAGACGAGAACAAAATAATGGTTGCAATTGCAAGTGAAAGCGTTAATAGAGATTCAATGATTGTAGATATATCATTCAAAACAACGGATGATATATCGGTATATAATTTGGATAATGGTACATCTACAACAGATGTTATAAAAGTACTAGGATATCCAACTGAAATTAAGGAGGATCAAATATATGATTGCCGTTATATATATCAAAGTGATGAAATGATTATTCGATTCACTTTTTACGATGACAAGTTAGTTACAACACATATTAGTATGGATGAAAATTCGATATCAAACTAATGTCTGGCTTATCTGGTACCGTAGAGGTTAATGTCGGACAAAGGCGCGTTCTTGATTATTTTTTAGAGCCAATTCTTGGAGAATTGAACAAAAGTTTAAAAGAAAATTAATATCTTAATATATACTTTCTCTTCACAAGGAGAAATTTTTATGTTATATTACAATGTGGCAGAAATGCAAATATAGGGAAAGTAGGATTAGCGATGAAGAGAAACGATGTACACAAAATATTAATTATCGGTTCTGGCCCAATTATCATCGGTCAGGCATGTGAATTTGATTACTCAGGAACTCAGGCATGTAAGGCATTAAAGGCTCTCGGCTATGAAATCGTTCTTGTTAACTCAAATCCAGCAACTATTATGACAGATCCAGAGACTGCGGACAGAACTTATATCGAGCCGCTTAATGTTGAGCGTCTTGAGCAGATTATTGCTAAGGAAAGACCAGATGCTTTACTTCCAAACCTTGGAGGACAGTCAGGACTTAATCTTTGTTCTGAATTAAATCAGGCAGGTGTTCTTGACAAGTATAATGTAAAGGTTATCGGCGTTCAGGTAGATGCTATCGAGCGTGGTGAGGACCGTATCGAGTTTAAGAAGACTATGGATAGTCTTGGAATCGAGATGGCAAGAAGTGAGGTTGCATATTCAGTAGATGAGGCATTGGCTATTGCTGACAAGCTTGGTTATCCGGTTGTACTTCGTCCTGCATACACAATGGGTGGCGCAGGCGGCGGTCTTGTATATAATATAGATGAACTTAAGACAGTATGTGAGAGAGGTTTACAGGCATCTTTAGTAGGTCAGGTTCTTGTAGAGGAATCAATCCTTGGATGGGAAGAGCTTGAGCTTGAGGTTGTTCGTGATGCAAAGAACAACATGATTACAGTATGCTTTATTGAAAACATCGATCCACTTGGTGTTCACACAGGAGATTCATTCTGTGCAGCACCTATGCTTACTATTTCAGAAGAAACTCAAAAGAGACTTCAGGAGCAGGCGTATAAGATTGTAGAATCAGTTCAGGTTATCGGTGGAACAAACGTACAGTTTGCACACGATCCTGTTTCAGATAGAATCATCGTTATCGAAATTAACCCAAGAACATCACGTTCTTCAGCCCTTGCATCAAAAGCTACAGGTTTCCCTATCGCTCTTGTATCCGCTATGCTTGCAAGTGGTCTTACACTTGACGAGATTCCTTGTGGTAAGTATGGTACACTTGATAAGTACGTTCCAGACGGAGATTACGTAGTAATTAAGTTTGCAAGATGGGCATTTGAAAAATTCAAGGGTGCTCAGGACAAGCTCGGCACACAGATGCGTGCTGTTGGTGAAGTAATGAGCATTGGTAAGACATATAAGGAAGCATTCCAGAAGGCAATAAGATCTCTTGAAAATGGTCGTTATGGTCTCGGTGGAGCAAAGGATTTTGCTAAGAAGTCTGTAGATGAGCTTCTTAAGATGCTTAACACAGCAAGTAGTGAAAGACATTTCATTATGTATGAGGCACTTAGAAAAGGTGCTACAGTTGAAGATATATTCTCACGCACAAAGGTAAAGCATTACTTTATTGAGCAGATGAAGGAGCTTGTGGAGGAAGAGGAAGCATTAAAGAAGAATGCAGGAAGCCTACCTACAGTGGATGCCCTTTTAAGTGCAAAGAAGAACGGATTCTCAGACAAGTATTTAAGCCAGCTTCTTGATGTATCTGAGCAGGAAATACGCGATATGAGAATTGCTAATAATATAGTAGAGAAGTGGGAAGGTGTACACGTAAGTAGTACAAAGGATTCAGCTTACTATTACTCAAGCTACAATATTAAGGATGATGTTCAGAATGCTGATACAGGCAAGAAGAAGGTAATGATTCTTGGTGGTGGTCCAAACCGTATCGGTCAGGGTATCGAGTTTGATTACTGTTGTGTACATGCATCAAAGGCATTGAAGGAACTTGGATTTGAGACAATTATTGTAAACTGTAATCCAGAGACTGTATCTACAGATTATGATACATCAGACAGACTTTATTTTGAGCCTCTTACATTAGAGGATGTACTTAGTATTCATGACAAGGAGAAGCCAGTTGGAGTTATCGCACAGTTTGGTGGTCAGACACCACTTAACCTTGCTGCAGACCTTAAGAAGGCTGGTGTTAATATCTTAGGTACAACACCTGAGACAATTGACCTTGCAGAGGATAGAGACTTGTTCCGTGATATGATGGATAAGCTTGAGATTCCAATGCCAGAGGCAGGAATGGCTGTTAATGCCAAGGAAGCTATTGCTATCGCAGAGAAGATTGGATATCCGGTAATGGTTCGTCCTTCATATGTTCTTGGTGGACGTGGAATGGAAGTTGTGTACGATAGTGAAGCGCTTGAGTTCTATATGAATGCAGCTGTAGGTGTTACACCTGACAGACCAATTCTTATTGATAGATTCCTTAATCACGCTACAGAGTGTGAGGCGGATGCTATCAGTGATGGCGAGAATGTATTTGTGCCATCTGTTATGGAGCATATTGAGCTTGCAGGTGTTCACTCAGGAGATTCAGCTTGTGTTATTCCACCAAAGAGCCTTACAGATGAGCAGATTGCTACAATCAAGGATTATACAATGCGTATTGCTAAGGAGATGAACGTAGTTGGTCTTATGAATATGCAGTATGCTATAGAGGGTGATAAGGTATACGTACTTGAGGCAAACCCAAGAGCTTCAAGAACAGTACCACTTGTATCAAAGGTATGTGGTATCAACATGGTTAAGTTAGCTACAGATATCATGACATCACATATTACAGGTAGACCATCACCAGTTGTTGGTTTGAAGGAGAAGAAGTTTACACACTATGGTGTTAAGGAAGCTGTATTCCCATTCAATATGTTCCAGGAAGTAGACCCTGTACTTGGACCAGAAATGCGTTCAACAGGTGAGGTTCTTGGTATGTCATCTAACTTTGGAGAGGCGTTCTTTAAGGCGCAGGAAGCTACACAAAGCAAGCTTCCATTGTCAGGAACAGTTCTTATGAGTATTGGTGATAGGGATAAACCAGAGCTTTTAGAGGTAGCACAGGGATTGCATGAGTGCGGATTTAAGATTATCGCTACAGGTAGAACTTGTGATATGATTCGTGAAGCAGGAATTGAAGCTGAGAAGGTTGCTAAGATTGATGAGGGTAGACCAAATGTACTTGATGTAATCAGCAACGGTAAGCTTGATTTGATTATCAACACACCTGTTGGTAAGAAGGGTGCTACAGATGATAGTTACATCAGAAAGGCAGCTATCAAGAATAAGGTTTCATATATGACAACTATGGCAGCTGCTAAGGCAACTGTAGAGGGAATTAAGGCAGTAAAGAATGGAGAGATACTTCCTGTTAAGTCACTTCAGGAGTTCCATGCAGACATTCAGTAAAATGAAATAAAATATTATAGATAGAGGAAGCCCATCAGGACTTCCTCTTTTGTTTAAACGAAGTTGCGTTGCAACTTCGTCTTAGTGTATAATGGTTTTAGTTTTATGTGTGAGGGAGAATGGTATGAAAAACATTTGTGTGGGCATTGTTGCTCACGTTGATTCGGGTAAAACTACATTATCGGAAAATATTTTGTACACGACAGGAAGTATTAGGAATTTAGGGCGTGTTGACCATAAAAATACTTTTTTGGATACATATAGCTTAGAGAGGGAGAGAGGTATAACCATTTTTTCTAAACAGGCCCAGTTTGTTATGGATGGTGTTAGCTATACGCTCTTGGATACGCCGGGACATGTGGATTTCTCTGCTGAAATGGAGAGGACTCTTCAAGTATTAGATTACGGAATTCTCATTGTAAGCGGAGCAGATGGGATACAAGGACATACACTGACCTTGTGGAAGCTTCTTCTAAGGTATAACATTCCTACATTTATTTTTGTAAACAAAATGGACCAACAGGGGCTTAGTAAGGAAAAGATTATGGAGGACCTTCAGGGGGGACTTTCGTCAGGTTGCTTGGATATGGACAATGTAGACTATGAGGATATAGCAGTTCTTGACGAAAATTTAATGGAAAGATTTCTTGAGAGCGGTACTATTGATGATAAAGATATAGCCCATATTATAAAAGAGAGAAAGTTATTTCCCTGCTATTTTGGTTCCGCATTAAAGGGGATAGGTATTGAAGAATTTTTGGGAGATTTTAGAAAATATACAGCTGCAGGAAATTATGGCGATGAATTTGCTGCCAGAGTATTTAAAATAACAAGAGATAACCAAGGAAATAGACTTACTCATATGAAAATAACTGGTGGAAGTTTAAAGGTAAAGGATTACATTACCTATGAGACCGCAGATGAAAACCAGAATAATAAGGAAAAAGTAGACCAGATAAGAGTGTATTCAGGAGACAAATTCACCAGTGTGAATAGGGTGGAAGCAGGTGAAGTCTGCGCTGTCACAGGTCTTACTATGACAGCAGCTGGTGCTGGACTTGGTGCAGAGAAGGAAGCGTCAGTGCCATATTTGGAGCCGGTGCTAAATTATAGAATCATACCACCAGCAGGGATTGATGTCCATAATATGCTGTTAAAGCTTAGACAGCTTCAGGAGGAGGAACCACAGCTTAACATAAGGTGGGATGAGGAGTTGTCAGAGATACATGCAAATGTTATGGGAGAAATAGAGATAGAAATCCTTAAAAATCTTATATCAGAAAGATTCGGTTTGCAGGTGGAATTTGGTTCTGGAAATATTGTATATAAAGAGAGTATAAAAGATAAAGTTATAGGAGTGGGCCATTATGAGCCGCTAAGACACTATGCGGAGGTTCAGCTTTTGTTAGAACCAGGAGAAGCGGGAAGTGGACTTAAGTTTGATGTTGATTGCAGTGAAGATAAATTAAGTAAAAACTGGCAGAGACTTATTCTGACTCATTTATATGAAAAGGAGCATAGAGGTGTCCTTACGGGCTCAGCTATAACTGACATGAAGATAACTCTTGTGGCAGGCAAGGCACACTTGAAGCATACGGAAGGTGGAGACTTTAGGCAGGCTACATACAGGGCGGTTCGACAGGGACTAAGGAAGGCGGAAAGCATTCTGTTAGAGCCGGTATATGAATTTAGACTGGAGCTGCCGTCTACAGCTGTGGGAAGAGCATTGTCTGATATTCAAAGAATGTGTGGGAAAAATAATCTTCCGGATATGGAAGGCGATATGGCAATTATTACAGGAGTTGCGCCAGTAGCTACTATGCGAGAATATCAGTCAGAGGTTAATGCATACACAGGTGGAAGAGGGAAGCTATTTCTTAATTTTAAAGGTTATGAGCCATGCCACAATGCTGATGAAATCATAGAGGAAAAGGGATATAATCCGGAGGCAGATATTAACAATCCAACGGGGTCGGTTTTTTGTGCTCATGGAGCAGGCTTTGTAGTGGATTGGAATGAGGTTGACAATTATAAGCATATACAACTGGATAATGTGGAAGGACATATTGTTAGACAGAGTGGCGAAGAAGAATATTCTATAGAAGAAAAGTCAAATAAGAAGGTGCCGGAGATAACCTACAATGACAAGGAGTTAGAGGCAATATTTGAAAGAACCTACGGTCCTATAGACAGAAACAAGGATTTCAATAATCTGCAGGAATATGACAGGTTAGAGAGGGAAAGAGAACGTCTAAGAGAGGAGAACGCAAAATTAGATGAAAAGATTAGACAAAGATATATAGAAAAAAATAAAAAAACTTTGCCATCTAAAGACAAATATCTGTTGGTAGACGGCTATAATATTATTTTTGCATGGAATGAGCTTAAGGAGTTGGCTAAGCTTAATCTGGATTCGGCTAGAATGAAGCTTATGGATATTATGTGTAATTATCAAGGGTATAAGGGAATGACTCTTATATTAGTTTTTGACGCATACAAGGTTCAGGGTGGAAGAGGTTCTGTACAAAAATATAACAATATACACGTTATATATACCAAGGAGGCTGAAACCGCAGACCAGTATATTGAAAAGGCAGTTCATAAGCTTGGGAAGAAAAATGATGTAACAGTAGCTACGTCAGATGCCCTTGAACAGATGATAATCTGGGGTGAAGGAGCTAGGAGAATGTCGGCTAGGGAGCTTGAAATGGAAATTTTAAATATATCTAAGGATATGGAAGAAAACTATCTGGGAAAATAGTGTAACAATTTGCTCTAATTCAACAAAATGCTTGATATTTTGGCAGAAATTGTATATAATTAAGTCAATATGGGTAATGCGTGAAAAAACAGAATATCGTTATCCGGGGAAAGGAGATTTAATATGGTTGAATACATATTAGGAAATTACTTGGTTGAGACAGGTAAGATTAATGAAGGACAGTTAACAGAGGTTGTTAACCAGCTTGATAAAACACGTGTAAAGCTTGGACTTATTGCTGTGGCTGAGGGAATGATGACATTGGAGCAGGCAGATGAAGTAAATCGTTTACAGTCAGTTATGGATAAGCGTTTTGGTGATATTGCTGTTGAGAAGGGATATCTTACAGATGAGCAGATTGGAAATCTCTTAAAGGCACAGGGCAATACATATATGACATTTGTACAGGCCTTGGTTAATGAGGGCTATATAAAGATGGAAGAGATAGATAGCGTTTTTGATGGTTATCGTGAGAAGAACAGTCTTAGCAAGACTGATATGGAAGTATTAAAGAGTGATGACCCAGAGGTTATTATTCCAATATTCTTAACACCGGAAACACTCAAGTATCAGGATATTATTGGTGTTGCTGTCCGTACAATTATTCGTTGTGTTGACAGACATGTATATATTGGAAAAGCTACATTAGTAGACAATTATTCTGCAAAGTCGGCAGCAGTACAGGCTGTTGAGGGAGCGAAGGGATATACTACAGCATTTGAGGAAAAAGATGGTGGTCTCTTAAAGCTTGCCAGTGTATTCGGTCAGGAGGATTTCGGAGCACTTGATACAGATGCACTTGACGCAGTAGGAGAGTTCTTAAATTGTGTTAACGGTTTACATGCATCAGCTCTCAGCCAGAAGGGTGAGATTTTGGAACTTATGCCACCTGAATTGGTGACAGATGAGAAGACTGTAGCTGGTAAGGTGTGTGTGGTGCCAGTATATGTTGATAATAAAAAGTTAGTATTTGCTGTGACAGCATAGTAAAGAGTTTGGAGGAAGATAGTGATGGCGAAAGTATTGATTGTAGATGACTCAAGAACATCTAGAAAGATTTTAAGAGGTATCCTTGAAGGTTATGGATACGAGGTTATAGCTGAAGCTGAGAATGGCGAGGAAGGCTACTTAAAGTATAAGGAGAAGGCTCCGGATGTAGTTACAATGGATATTACAATGCCAAAGATGGACGGTATTGAGTGTCTTAAGATTATTAAGCATGCAGACGCAGAGGCAAAGATTATCATGATAACAGCTGCTGGCCAGAAGGATAAGATGATGGAAGCTATAAAGAACGGAGCTTCAGAGTTTGTTACAAAGCCATTTGATAAAGAAGAAATCAAGAAGGCTTTAGATACAGTATTAGGGGCATAAGGTTAGTTTACAAAGCGACTGGTTATTAGCCAGTCGCTTTTTTATCATATAGGAAATTGTCACTTCGTGACATGCGTTTCGCTCCAAAGCGGAGCAAGTCCCTCTAGATAGAGGGATTTAGGGAGATGATGCGGACTTGTCCGCTTTATTTGCAATAATAATATAAAAAATATATTGACTTATCCTAAACAGGGTGTAAAATGAACTTTATTAAATATACGCAAAGGAGTGAGTCTATGAAGTTAAAAGACTTAGGTTTAACAAAAGAACAGCTAATAGAGAAGGCAAATACATATCTTATTGATACAGCAGCAAGATTTGATTTTATAGAAGAGAGAGCAGAGGGGATGTATGTCTACGACACGGATGGCAACGAATACCTCGATTTCTTTGCGGGTATAGCTGTAAACAATACAGGTAACTGCAATGAAAAGGTTGTAAAGGCTATTATAGACCAGTGTCAGGATGTTATGCACACATCTGTATATCCTTATACGATACCACAGGCATTATTAGCAGAAAAGGTTTGTCTCACAGTAGGTATGGACAAAATCTTTTTCCAGAATTCAGGAGCTGAGGCTAATGAGGCCATGATAAAGATGGCAAGAAAATATGGTGTTGAGAAGTATGGTCCAAAGAAATTTGAGATTATAACTGCTAAGAAGTCATTCCATGGAAGAACCTTTGGCTCTATGGCGGCTACAGGTCAGCCTGATAATGCATGTCAGATTGGTTTCGGTGATATGACACCAGGATTTAAATATGCAGAATTTAACAATTTAGATAGTTTTAAAAATGCCATAACTGAAAATACTATTGCTATAATGGTTGAACCAGTACAGGGAGAAGGCGGTGTTTACCCGGGAACAGAGGAGTTCATTACAGGTCTTAGAAAGCTTTGTGATGAAAATGGCTTATTACTCCTTTTTGATGAGGTGCAGACTGGCTTTGGTAGAACAGGAAAAGTAATGGGCTATATGAATTACGGTGTTAAGCCGGATATATTATCTATGGCTAAGGCTTTAGGTGGAGGTCTTCCAATTGGAGCAATTTGTGCAACAAAAGAGGTTGCAAAGGCATTCACACCTGGTTCTCATGGATGTACATTCAGCGGAAATCCTGTTGTATGTGCAGCTGCCCTTGCACAGATTGATGAGCTTTTGGATAAGAATCTTTCTGAAAATGCAGATAAGATGGGTAAATACTTTATGGATAAGCTTAAGAGTCTTCCTAAGGTTAAGGAAGTAAGAGGAAAAGGTCTTCTTGTAGGTGTTGAATTTGAGGAAGGATTATCTTCAGCAGATATTAAGCATGCATGTGTCGACAGAAAGCTTCTTGTGACAGCAGTAGGAAAGAGCATTATTCGTATGCTTCCACCACTTATAGTAACAGAAGCAGAGTGCGATAAGGCATACAACATTCTTAAGGAAGCAGTAGAATCAGTAATGTAAAGAGGTAGATATGACAGATTCATTTGGTCTCATAGATAAAATGAACGATGCGGAAGGTCGTTGTTTAAGCTGCGGTGCACCACTTCCGGCAGGAAGGGAGTCACAGCAAAAGTTTACAGGCGGAAAGATGTCTGTTCAGGTTATAGGTCAGAATAATAAGGAACTGGATGATTTGGTTTCTAACGTAAAAAAGGCGTTGGTAAATACAGGCAGAAATCTCGACGTTCAGGTAATTACAGATGAAAAAATCATAGATGGATTTCATCTAAGAAAGCAGCCGGCTTTGATTATTAATGGAAGTATTGTATCTCAAGGAATAATATCTTCTGTTGAGGAAATAGAAGCTGAACTAGATTATATTTATTAAAAGCAAAGAGCAAGCTACTCACAATAACCGAGGAGCTTGCTCTCTTTGTTTTAAAGTTCTAAATTGACTTTTGTGTAATTACATTAATTATCTATTGTAGTATTTTGGCCAGTTGCTAATAATTTCTGTTGCTTCTGGAAGGCTTATACCTGTTAAAGAAACTAACTCATTTGCAGCAACGATTGTCTCGTGGTTGGCAACATATGTGTTAATATGCGCTACAGCCTGCTTTGGATATGTAACGCCACCGATAACGATAAATGCTGAAGGATTCATAGCAGGGTCCATAGCAGGATCCATACCTGGATTTAATGCACGATACTGCTCGTACTGCTCCTTTAATGCGGCCTCTTTAGCCTTTTCTTTTGAGAGCGCGATAAAGAATAATGCCCAGAATACAATTACAAGAGCTAAAGTTACAAGAGAAGTAATCAAATATCCTGTAGCAGCGTCATAGTTCATAGGTGTAAGAACTATAGGAAGAACATGTGCTTTAAGCTCCTCGTCTGTTTCATAAAAGTCTATTTCCTGAAAACACTCAATCATATATCCGTAAAGCTCTTCGTCGAAATCATCTAATGTACCCTCGACAGTAACTGTCTTGTCCAAACATGAGAAATCACCTGTTTCAAGATACTCCCAAGAGTTGTTTGTTATTGAATTGAAGGTTCTGTAATCGTCCTGCTTAACTTCAACAGCTATATAGTAAACATCATCATTTGTAGAATATGCAGGGATAACAAAGTAGTAAGTTGTTGAAGAAGATGTTGTTGAACCATTCTTTGTTGTTGTGAGAGTTTCGTAAGCGCAATCTCCCAGTGAATAGCTGATATCTGCTACAATACGTCCACCTGTTCCGTGAGCCTTGATATCAAAGTTTTCTCCGTACAAATCTTCCGAATCCTGGAAGCTTAAATAAACAAGCTTTGTTGATGTGAAAAGCCAGAAAGCTAAGAAAGCAGTAGCTATAATGGCTAAAATAAGCATTACTTTTTTCATGATTTTAAATCCTTTCTTTTGTGTTGAAATAAAATTTATTGAGGTCTGGCGCTCATTTGCATTTGATAAGAACGGGCCTCGTACTGTAAAAGCATCTGTTCAAGTAATTGAACCTCTCTTGTCTGCTCTATAGCATATGGTGTATCAGATTTGTCAGAATTATTTCCTTTAACAATGTCTGTAACTGTTATATGCTGACGCTGACCAGCCATGTACAGGTCGATTTCCAACCCTTTCTTGCCTCTTTTGTGAGTGAGCTGCATATTTGCAAAATCAAATGTAATGATATTGCGGTATACAGGCTTGTGGTCAACAGCCTTAAAACCTACGATGTGAAATTCCTGCTGGTTAAAAGCAAGGAGATATGAGTAGTAGAAATATGTGGTAGTTCTACCGCGAGTCTCAGTCACAATGTGGTTGCCTACTGCAAAAGTGTAGAGCTCAGGCTGCTTGAAAATACTTGAGGCAAAGTTCATTACGATTTTCTTGTCCTCGCCGCTTTCGATTTGTTTCTTTGTATATCTTTTTGTCTTGACAGTTCCTATTATAATTAAAACAGGGATACATAAAAAGAACGCAGCGGCGACACAAGCGCCAATTATTTCGCCTATGTCCATAATGATTACTCCTTTACAAATTTTTCCACAATAGATATTACTACTAATGGATAAAAAAAACACCCCACTTTTAGGGGGTGTTTGTCCAATTAAATCCATCCGCCGTCCATGGCAATAATCTGTCCAGTCAGATAGTCTGGGGATGAGATAAGAGACAGTATCATATTAGCGGCTTCGTCAACAGTGCCCATTCGTCCCATCGGGATTTCTTCACATAGAGAGGTTTTATCTTCCGGTGATAGGTGATTGTTCATCTGGGTATCTATAGCTCCGAAGGCGATAGCATTAACTTGTATGTTGCTTGGCGCTAGTTCCTTTGCCAATGCCTTTGTAAAGCTGTTGACAGCACCCTTTGAAGCTGAATACGCAACCTCGCATGAGGCACCAACATTTCCCCAGACTGAGGAAATGTTTATAATTTTTCCTTTTTTATTATTTAACATTGAAGGAATGACGAGCTTGCAACATAAAAACATTGAATTCAAATTGGTTTCGATGACTTCATTCCATTGTCTAAGAGACATATCCTGGAAAAGGCCTATATGAGATATACCAGCATTGTTTATTAGTATATCGGGATATATATTTTGTTCCTTTAAAGAAGACAAAATGGCATTGCAGGTATCTTCCTTGCTAATGTCACCGGTGAAAGTGATAACAGATACGCCAAACTCCTTTGATTGTCTTGCGACATCATCGAGAAGTTCCGTATTTTTATGGCATATAAGTATAAGATTGTAACCGGCAGCAGCAAGCTTTAGGGCGGTAGCTTTTCCGATACCTCTTGATGCGCCGGTAATTAGAACGTAGCTCATAGATAATCTCCTTGTAGATAAAATTTAAAATTCTCTTAAAATCGTCTGACAACAAAAATATAATGTCAGACATAAAACTTTTTATAAGTATAACACGGTTTGAAGCTAAAATCACTAGTGAATACAAGGTTTTTGAATAAGCGTAAAAATAATTATGAAAAAGGTTGACAAATTAATTTATGTGCAAAATTTACAATGTTTATAAAAGGGGGAAAAAAGTCCTATGTCAAAAAAGTGTTTTTTTAGTGAATAAGAATGATGGTTATCCACAATTGTATATGCGAAATATAGGCAAAAACGATTAATCCACCAAGTTATCCACGTTATCCACAGGAAAATCGATGGAAAAAGCAGTCGAAAAAGGTCGAAAATAAGAACTTATGTTTTGTGCAAAACGACGAATTATACTTGAAAGAGTAAATTTGTCCACCAAAACTATTGACAATATATAATTTGCAATAAAAATCGATATTTTCTGACAAATTTGCAATATAACGATAAATTACTTGAAAAATAACCTGTATAATGATATAATGTAAACATCTAATAAGCGATAGTGAGAGGTTTCTTTTATTATCGATCGTGAAAGGAGACGGACATCATGCGTTACATAATTAAAGGTAGAAATGTAGAAGTTACAGAGGGTTTAAAGTCAGCGGTTACTGATAAGATTGGTAAACTTGACAAGTATTTTACAGAGGAGACAGAAGCTTACGTTACATTAAGTGTTGAAAAGGAAAGACAGAAGGTAGAGGTAACTATTCCGATGAAGGGAAATACTCTTCGTGCGGAGGAAACAAACAGTGATATGTATGTATCAATTGATTTGGTACAGGAAACACTGGAGCGCCAGTTAAAGAGATACAAGAATAAAATTGTAGACAGAAAGCACTCTTCAGAAGTTTTTGCACCAGACTTTATCGACAAGGATTATGAAGAGGATGATACGATAAAGATTGAGAAGTCTAAGAGATTTGCTGTAAAGCCAATGGATCCTGAAGAAGCTTGCTTACAGATGGAGTTATTAGGACACAGCTTCTATGTATTTAGAAACTCAGAGACAGATGAGATTAACGTAGTTTACAAGAGAAAAGGAAATACTTACGGTATTATTGAGCCGGAGTATTAGAATGGGCGGGGAGCGAGAAAGCTCCCCCTCTTTTTGTTCTTTATAGGATATAGGAAATTTCTTGAATTTATTTATAGGGTGTTGTATAATATTAAAGTTAGTAGGCTATTGGTCGTATTGCGCTGTTTTTAAGCAGTGGGAGAGTCTATTATAGGGTTATATAAAAATATATTAGGAGATAATCATGGGATTAGTTACAAAAATATTCGGAACTCATAGTGAGAGAGAAATAAAGAGAATTATGCCGATTGTTGAAAAAATCGAGTCATATAGAGACAGTATGATGTCTTTAAGCGATGCTGAACTTAAGGGAAAAACGGCAGAGTTTAAAGAAAGAATTTCTAATGGAGAGACACTTGATGATATTCTTCCAGAGGCCTATGCTACAGTTAGAGAGGCTACCAGAAGAGTCCTTAATCAGGAGCATTATAGAGTTCAGCTTATGGGTGGAATCGTTCTTCATCAGGGACGTATATCAGAGATGAAAACTGGTGAAGGTAAGACACAGACATGTCTTCTTCCTGCATATCTTAATGCATTAGAGGGAAAGGGTGTACATGTAGTAACAGTAAATGATTACCTGGCTCACCGTGATGCTGAGTGGATGGGACAGGTTCATCAGTTTCTAGGTCTTACTGTAGGTTGTGTACTGAACAGTATGGACAAGGAAGAGAGAAAGAAGGCGTATGCTTGTGATATTACATACGTTACAAATAATGAGTTAGGTTTTGATTATCTTCGTGATAATATGGTTGTATATAAGAATCAGTTGGTTCAGAGAGACTTAAATTTTGCAATCATTGATGAGGTTGACTCTATTCTTATTGATGAGGCTAGAACACCTCTTATTATTTCAGGACAGAGCGGAAAGTCTACAAAGCTTTATGAAGCTTGTGATGTTCTTGCCCGTCAGCTTAAGCGAGGTACAGCTAAAGAGCTTACAAAGATGGATATTATTATGCGTGAGGACGCAAAGGAAGAAGGAGACTTCATCGTAAATGAGAAGGAGAAGGTAGTAAACCTTACAGCAGAAGGTGTAAGTAAGGTTGAGAGATTCTTCCATATAGAAAATCTTGCCGATCCGGAGAATTTAGAGATTCAGCACAATATTATTCTGGCTTTAAGAGCACATAATCTTATGTTTAGAGATCAGGATTATGTTGTTAAAGATGATCAGGTGCTTATCGTTGATGAGTTTACTGGACGTATTATGCCTGGACGTCGTTTTTCAGATGGCCTTCATCAGGCAATAGAAGCTAAGGAACATGTTAAGATTAAGAGAGAGAGTAAGACTCTTGCTAATATCACATTCCAGAACTTCTTTAATAAGTATACAAAGAAGTGTGGTATGACAGGTACTGCCATAACAGAAGAGCAGGAGTTTAGAAATATTTACGGTATGGATGTTGTAGAGATTCCTACAAACAAGCCGGTTGCACGTATTGATAGAAATGATGCTGTATACAAGTCAAAAAAAGGAAAGTATATGGCAGTTGTACAGGATATTTTAGAGAGCTTAGAAAAGGGACAGCCGGTTCTTGTTGGTACAATTACTATTGAGGCATCAGAGGAATTAAGTGCGATTCTTACAAAGAATGGTATTAAGCATAGGGTTCTTAATGCTAAGTATCATGAGCAGGAGGCAGAGATTGTAGCTGAGGCAGGTATTCATGGTAATGTTACAATTGCTACAAATATGGCAGGACGTGGTACTGATATTAAGCTTGATGAAGAGGCAAGAGCTGCAGGTGGACTTAAAATTATCGGTACTGAGAGACATGAATCTAGACGTATTGATAATCAGCTTCGTGGTCGTTCAGGACGTCAGGGAGATCCGGGTGAATCACGTTTCTACATTGCCCTTGATGATGATTTGATGAGACTTTTTGGTTCTGACAGAATGGTTGCGTTATTTAATGCAACTGGTGTTGGAGAGACAGATGCTATTCAGCATAAGCTCTTATCAAATGCCATAGAAAAGGCTCAGAAGAAAATAGAGAATAACAACTATAGTATAAGAAAGAATCTCTTAGAGTATGATCAGGTTATGAATGATCAGAGAGAGATTATATATAAGGAAAGAAGAAAAGTTCTCGATGGAGAGAGCATGAGAGATACTATCTACAAGATGCTTACTGATGTTGTAGAGAGACTTGTTTCGTTATGTATTGCGGATGAGCAGCATTGCTCAGAGTGGAATATGACTGAATTGAATCAGATTTTACTTCCGGTAGTACCTCTTAAGCCGGTTAGTCTTTCTGAGGAAGAGTTAAAGAAAGAGATAAAGGCTGATGAACTTATCCAGAGACTTAAGGAGGAAGCTGTAAAGCTTTATGAGGCTAAGGAGGCTGAGTTCCCAGAGGCGGAGCAGATAAGAGAGCTTGAGAGAGTAATTCTTTTAAAGGTTATTGATAGAAAGTGGATGGATCATATTGATGATATGGATCAGCTTCGTCAGGGAATTGGTCTTCAGGCATATGGTAACAAGGATCCAAAGGTTGAGTATAGAATCAGCGGATTTGATATGTTTGATGCTATGACAGCTGCAATTCAGGAGGAGACAGTTAAGCTTCTCTTACATGTACAGGTGCAGCAGAAGATAGAGAGAGAGCAGGTAGCTAAGGTAACAGGAACAAATAAAGATGCATCTTTAGCTAAGACACCAAAGAAGAGAGAGGATAAGAAGGTTTATCCAAATGATCCATGTCCATGCGGCTCTGGCAAGAAGTATAAGCAGTGCTGTATGAAGAATAAATAGACAGGCAGGTGAATTTTGTGGTCGAATTAGATCAGTACAAATACAATTTGTCAAACTTAAGAAAACCATTAAATGAACTGAGGGATTCACTTTGACTTAGCTGGAAAAAGGTCAAAGGTAGATGAACTGGAAAAGGCTATGGAAGACCAGCACTTTTGGGATGATGCCGATAATTCGGCAAAGATAATTCGTCAGGTGAAGAGTCTTAAAAGTATAATAGAAGAATATGAGAAGCTTGAAACTCTTTATGAGGATGTTGAAACTCTCATAGAGCTTGGCTATGAGGAAGAGGATCAGGATATAGTAGCTGAGGTGAAAGATAGCTTTGAACAGCTGGATAAACAGCTTGATGAAATGACAGTTAGAACCTTATTGTCAGATGAATATGATGGCGACAATGCTATTCTCACTATACATGCAGGTGCAGGTGGAACAGAGTCCTGTGACTGGGCAAGTATGCTGTACAGAATGTATTGCAGGTGGGCTGATTCAAGAGGCTTTTCGTATGAAGTTTTAGATTTCCTAGATGGAGATGAGGCTGGATACAAGTCAGTTACATTACAGATAAACGGGGAGAATGCTTACGGATATCTAAAATCAGAGCGAGGTGTTCACAGACTTGTTCGAATATCTCCGTTTAATGCAGCAGGCAAGCGTCAGACATCATTCGTATCATGTGATGTTATGCCGGATATAGATGAAGATATTGATATAGAAATAAACGAAGATGATTTAAAGGTTGATACATACCGCTCTAGTGGCGCAGGTGGTCAGCATGTAAATAAGACATCATCAGCAGTTAGAATAACTCACATACCTACAGGTATTGTTGTCCAGTGCCAGAATGAGCGCTCGCAGCTTCAGAATAAAGACAGATGTATGAAGATGTTGAAGTCTCAGCTCTATATAAAGGCACAGCAGGAGAATGCAGAGAAGATATCGGGCATCAGAGGCGAGGTTTCTGATAATGGCTGGGGAAGTCAAATTCGTTCTTATGTTATGCAACCATATACTATGGTTAAGGATCATAGAACAAATGAAGAGGTTGGTAACATTCAGAGTGTTCTGGATGGAAATATAAATCCATTTATAAATGCTTATTTAAAGTGGATAAAACTTAATAATAATTAATTACGAATATAAAAAGGAGGTAGAAGATATGTTAGAGTTCAAGCCAGTAGTATTCAGACTTGATAAAGAGTTGTATGGTATTGATATCCTTAGAGTGCAGGGTATTGAGAAGGAACAGCAGGTAGTTAGAGTTCCTAATACAGCATCTTATATTAAGGGTATTATGAATCTTCGTGGAGAGGTTATTCCGGTGTACAGCTTGCGTAAAAAGTTTGGTATGCCAGAGAGTACATCTGACGAGGTTCAGTACATCATTGTAAGTACAAATGGTACATTGATTGCATTAGAGGTAGATAATGTTGATGAAATTCACAACATTGATGACGAGGATGTACATGTTGTGCCATCTATAGTAACTAATGGTGATACACGTTACTTTGATAAGGTGCTTAAGACATCTAAGGGACTTATTATTACAATTGATATTGACAAGCTTTTATCTGATGATGAAATGGAACAGATTCAGCAGATGAAGGGCGAAATGTAAAAAACAATTATAATAGTGATTCAAAAGAACTTTGACAAATATGTCAAGGTTCTTTTTGGTTCTAAAGAAAAGTCCGCTAATATACCTATAAAAACTTCTTAAAATTTTAGCTTGCGCTTCATATAATAATGTGATAGTATCTTTCTGGTAAACACAAGTGTATTTCCTATGCGTACAAGGAGAGGGAGATAAGATGAGTGAAGAAAACAAGTATTACCTGATAAAACAGCGAGCTGTACCAGAGGTTTTATTAAAGGTTCTGGAGGCAAAAAGACTGTTGGAAACAGGTGCTTCATCCACAATTCAAGAGGCTACAGATAAGGTTGGGCTTAGTAGAAGTTCTTTCTATAAGTATAAGGATGACATTTTTCCATTTCATGAGAATGTTAAAGGTCAGACAGTTACCTTTGTCCTTCAGATGGACGATAAGCCAGGAAAGCTATCAAACCTTTTAAAGCTTATCGCTGGATATGAGGCGAATATACTTACTATTCATCAAACTATTCCTATTAATGGAGTAGCATCCTTGACCTTGAGCGTACAGATGCCGGCAACGGGAGATATATCAGAGATGATTAATGAGTTGCATGGAACTGATGGCGTACACTATGCGAAGATATTATCAAGAGAATAATTTGGAGGAACATTATGATTAATGTAGCAGTTTTAGGATATGGCACAGTAGGCTCTGGTGTGTATGACGTCCTTGTAAAAAATAAGGAGAGCATTGCAAAGCGCGCTGGAGATGAAATAAATGTAAAGTATGTACTTGATTTACGTGATTTCCCAGGTGACCCTGTGGAGAGCGTGCTTGTGCATGATTTCGATACAATTGTAAATGACCCAGAGGTTGATATTGTTGCAGAAGCTATGGGTGGACTTGAGCCAGCATACACATTTGCAAAGAAGACATTAGAGAGTGGAAAGAATTACTGTACATCTAATAAAGAGTTAGTTGCAAAGTATGGTCCAGAGTTACTTGAAATCGCTAAGTCAAAGGGCAAGAATTTCCTTTTTGAGGCGAGTGTTGGTGGTGGTATTCCTATTATTAGACCACTTAATCAGTCACTTACAGCTGATGAGCTTACAGAGATTACAGGTATATTAAATGGAACAACAAACTTTATCCTTTCTAAGATGGCAAAGGAAGGCTCATCATTTGAGTCAGTTTTAAAGGAAGCTCAGAGACTTGGATATGCAGAGAGAAATCCGGCAGCTGATGTTGAGGGATATGATGCGTGTCGTAAGATTGCTATTCTTTCATCACTTGCATATGGTTGTCATGTTGATTTTGAGGATATCTACACAGAGGGAATCACAAAGATTACAGACGTAGATTTCAAGTATGCTAAGAAGCTCGGACTTTCAATTAAGTTATTTGGAAAGAGTAAGAGAATTGCAGATAAGTGTTACGCAATGGTAGCGCCATTTATGATAGATGGTGATAATCCTCTTTACAGTGTAAATGGCGTGTTAAACGGTATTCTTGTAAAGGGTGATGTTATCGGGGATGTAATGTTCTACGGAGCTGGAGCTGGTAAGTATCCGACAGCCAGTGCAGTAGTTGCAGATATTGTCGATGAGGCAAAGCATCTTAATACAAATATTATGACAATCTGGAGCAATAAGAAGCTTGCTCTCGAGAGCATGAGTACACTTAAGAACAAATTCTTTGTTAGAATTGATGGTTCTGTTGATAGCAAGATGTCTGAGGTTACAAAGGCATTTGGTGATGTTAAGGTTGTAACACTTGAAGGTGTTGCAGATGAGTTCGCAATTATTACTGATATAATGACAGAGGCTGATTTTGATGTTGCGGCAGCAAAGGTTAGCGGTGTTAAGCAGAGAATCAGAGTTGAGGCTTAATGAATCCTTGACAGGAAAGGAATAAATATATGAAGTATGTTATTGTACTCGGCGATGGTATGGCCGATGAACCGATAGAAGAGCTTGGTGGAAAGACACCACTCGAATATGCTAATACACCGGAGATGGATAGACTTTCTAAGTTGTCTGAGATAGGTCTTGTTCACACTATTCCGGAGGGAATGAGTCCTGGAAGCGACACGGCTAATCTTTCGGTGCTTGGTTATGACCCAAAACAGTATTATACTGGTCGTTCACCATTGGAGGCGCTAAGTATTGGTGTGCCAATGAAGGATACAGATATTGCTATCAGATGTAATATTGTTACGGTATCTGTTGATGATAAACCATATGAGGAAAAAACAATAATTGACCATAGTTCTAGTGAGATTAGCACAGAAGATGCAGCAGTTCTTCTTGAGGCTGTCAGAGAAGGTCTTGAAAACGATATATATAAATATTATCTTGGAACAAGCTACAGACATCTTACAATATGGGATAAGGGTTCAGTAGTTCCCCTTACACCACCTCATGACATATTAGGAAAAGTTATAGGTGAGTATCTTCCAAAAGAGGAAGCCCTCCGTGAGATGATGAAAAAGAGCTATGATATACTTGCGAACCATCCATTAAATATAGAGAGAATGAATAAGGGTCTTAACCCTGCAAACTCAATTTGGTTCTGGGGTGCAGGTACTAAGCCATGTCTCTCATCGTTTGAAGAGAAGTATGGAAAGAAAGGTGTTATGATATCAGCTGTTGACCTTCTTAAAGGTATCGGCGTGGGAGCATCTATGACAAATATTATTGTCCCAGGTGCAGATGGCACACTTCATACAAATTATGAAGGTAAGGCTGATGCGGCCGTTAAAGCTCTTACTGAAGATGGATATGATTTTGCATATATTCATGTGGAGGCTCCAGATGAAATGGGACATCAGGGAAGCGTGGAGCGAAAGATTCAGGCAATTGAGTTCCTTGATGAAAAGGTTATAAAGAGAGTTGCCACAGCACTTGATGAGAAGGGCGCCCAGTACAGAATGATGGTGCTTCCTGACCATCCAACACCAATATGCGTACGTACACATACATCTTCTCCAGTTCCATATATGCTCTATGATTCTACAGATAAAAAATCGAAGAGCTGGAATTATAATGAGAAGGATGGAAAAGCATCAGGAAACTTTATAGCCAAGGGACACGAAGCGATAATTCGCCTTTTTGAAAAATAATAAAGTTATAAAGGAGATACTTGAAAGAGTATCTCTTTTTGTGTTATATTGAAACTGTAGGAAGTGGTTCGTGATTACATGGAGGTGATTGTATGGACAACATAATAAATGGTAACAAGCCCTTTGGATATGATAGTTTGGAGAATCAAAAGGATTATGGCATTTTAAACAATGCTTCGAACGTAGAACATAGACCTGATGTGGAAAAGGAAACAGAACTAACTGGTGCTGGTAAGATAAAGACTCAATATCTTGAGCTGGCTGTAGGCGAAAAGGAAAAGATGTTGGAAAAGATGGGTCTTAAGCTGACAGATGATGGCCGTGTTGTTGCAAAACCTAATTATGATGATGAGAAAACTGATACAGAAAAGACAGAAGTGGAAAAGGAAGAGGAAGAAAAAGAAGAGAACAGCATGGGTGAAGAGTGTGAAACCTGTGCTAATAGAAAATATCAAGATGGCTCAGATGAGATGGTGTCCTTTAAGAATGCACAGCATATATCTCCAGAGGCTGCTGCGACAGCAGTTCGCGCCCATGAAGGAGAGCATGTGAGCAATGCGTATGACAAAGCTATGATGGAAGATGGAAAAGTGATGATGGCAGCAGTATCCATACACACGTCTATATGTCCGGAGTGCGGAAGGACCTATGTATCAGGTGGTACAACGACAACTATGATTAAATATAATAACGATGGATATGGCTCAAATGCCAAATCACAGGATGCATCAGTAGTTCCGGGTAAGGACATTGATGCTGTAGTGTGATGAAATGGGTATTGTGGTTGATAGCTTTTGGGTCAATTGAACATAAGAAGTATCAATTATTTTAATTGCATATATAAAAAATGTATGTTATAATGCCACGTAGAATGAAAAAATTGCATAATATTGTAGAAATTACATATTTGCAAAAAACTTTTTTTCAAGATAGGAGATAAGAAAATGGATAACAATTTTAATCAGCAGCCAGTTTATCAGCAGCCGGTTTATCAGCAGGCTCCAAAGAATTCTAACACAACAGAGTTAGTAGCTCTCATTTTATCAGGTGTTGGTGCATTCTTGGCTATTCTTGGCTCAATTTTAACATGTTCATGCAGTGCTTCTAAGTCTTTTGAAACAAATGTAAGTGATTTAGTAGGTGCAGGCTTAGGAATGCTCACTGGCGGAGCAACAAGTGTTGAAGGAACTCATGCAACTTCATGGGTAGCTATCCTTGCTATCGTTGGTGCAATTATTGCAGCAGCAGGTGCTGTTATGGGTATTATTGCAATCAAGAATAAGAAGGCTGGAAAGCTTACATATGTTGCTGTAGCAGTAGGTGTATTTGGATGTATCTACGGTATCCTTCCAGTACTTATGATTTGTGGATACAACTGCTCATTAAACTCAAACTATGAGGATTCAATGGGTGCAGGTATGAACTCATTAGGCGACATGCTTGGTGATATGAGCGATATGATGCGCTAGTTGCTTTAGAAAATAATATTTCAGAGTAAAATATCGTATTAAATGATTATAGATAGGAGAAATAAAGATGGATTATAATATGAATCAGCAGGCTCCAAAGCAGCCTTCAAATCTTAATGTTATGGAACTTGTAGCAGTTATCTGCTCAGGTGTTGGTTTATTAATGGCAGTTCTTGGTTCAACACTTTACTGTTCATGTAGCGCAAGCGCTAGATATGAAACGGGTTCAACAGGATACACAAACTCAGCAGTTATGATAGTAGCTATTTTTGGTGTAATCATTGCAGTTGTAGGCGTAGTTATGGCTATTCTTTCTATTAAGAAGGAAGGTAAGGCAAGCAAGCTTGCTTCTCTTGCAGCTATCGTTGGTGTATTTGCAATCCTTTATGGTATCATTCCAACAATCACAATCTGTGGATATAACTGTTCATTACAGAGCGCAGCAGAAGATGCAGCAAAGAACGCACTTGGCGGTCTGTTTTAGGTGATATAAATTTCTGATTAAAGCATAATATGTTAAAAACAACCTGTTTTTACAGGTTGTTTTTTTATTCTCAAAATCCTCTAAAGAGTTGCTTACAAATGCCTTTTTGTGGTATAATTAAATGAGGTATTTTGCCTTGAAAAAATATGAAGGAGAATGGAAAGATTGGTGTACGAAGACCTTTCTTTTGTGGACTAAATGGATATTTTAAAAGTCATAAGTGATGAGCTTAACATTAAGTTATCACAGGTAGAAGCAACAGTAAAACTTATTGATGAGGGAAACACTATCCCGTTTATTGCAAGATATAGAAAAGAGGTAACAGGCTCTCTTAATGATGAGGTATTAAGAAACTTAGATGAGAGACTTCGTTATCTTAGAAATTTGGAAGATAGAAAGGCTGCTGTTATTGCCAGCATTGAGGAACAGGGAAAGCTTACAGATGAGTTAAAAAAGCAGATAGAAGATGCGGCAACACTTGTACTTGTTGAAGATTTATATAGACCATACAAGCAGAAGAAGAGAACAAGAGCTATAATAGCTAAAGAAAAAGGTTTGGAGCCACTTGCAAATATTATTACGCTTCAGATGGCAACAAGTCCAATAGAGGAAGAGGCTGCTCAGTATATTTCAGAGGAAAAGGGAGTAGCTGATGTAAAGGAAGCTATAGCCGGCGCATTGGATATTATTGCAGAAGCTATATCTGATGAGGCAGACTATAGAACTAAGATTAGAAATCTCACATTTAAAGAGGGTATGCTCACAGCGACAGCAAAGGATGCAGAGGCACAGTCTGTGTATGAAATGTATTACAATTACGCAGAGAGTATTTCAAAAGTAGCAGGCCATAGAACTCTTGCAATCAATCGTGGAGAGGCAGAGAAATTTCTGACTGTAAAGGTTGAGGCTCCTGAGGAGAAGATTATTACATATCTCACAAAGCAGGTTATAACAAGGGATAATCAGTATACATCACCACTTCTTAAGGAAGCCCTTGAGGATAGTTATAAGAGACTTATTGCTCCATCTATAGAGAGAGAAATTAGAAGTGAGCTTACTGAGAAGGCAGAAGATGGTGCGATTAAGGTATTTGGAAAGAACCTTGAACAGCTTCTTATGCAGCCACCTATTGCAGGCCATACAGTTTTAGGCTGGGACCCTGCCTTTAGAACAGGCTGTAAGCTTGCAGTTGTAGACCCTACAGGAAAAGTGCTTGATACTGTAGTTATCTATCCAACTGCCCCACAGAATAAAGTAAAAGAAGCCAAGGAAGTAGTTAAGAAGCTTATAAAGAAATATGGAATCACTCTTATTTCCTGTGGAAATGGTACAGCATCAAGAGAGTCAGAGGCTGTTATCGTAGAGCTTATAAAGGAGCTTGATACTCCAGTTTCATATATTATAACAAATGAAGCAGGAGCATCAGTTTATTCAGCAAGCAAGCTTGCGACAGAGGAGTTTCCAAATTTTGATGTAGGTCAGAGAAGTGCCACATCAATTGCTAGACGTGTACAGGACCCACTTGCGGAGCTTGTTAAGATTGACCCGAAGTCAATAGGTGTTGGCCAGTATCAGCATGATATGAACCAGAAAAAGTTAGGCGAAGCTCTTGGCGGAGTGGTTGAAGACAGTGTAAATAAGGTCGGAGTGGACTTGAATACAGCGTCTGCCAGCTTATTGGAATATATTTCTGGTATTACAAAGGTTATTGCAAAGAATATTGTTTCTTATAGAGAAGAAAATGGTCGTTTTACAGATAGAAAGCAGCTTCTTAAGGTTGCGAAGCTGGGACCAAAGGCATTTGAGCAGTGTGCCGGATTTATGCGTATAAGTGGTGGTAAGAATCCACTTGATAACACAAGTGTTCATCCAGAGTCATATGATGCTGCGGAGGCGCTACTTAAAAAGCTTGGTTATAAGCTTGAGGATTTAAAGGATGGAAAGCTTGTAGGCTTAAGTCTTTTGGTTAAGGATTACAACAGGCTTTCGGGAGAGCTTTCTGTAGGTGAGATTACACTTAGAGATATAGTAAAGGAGCTTGAGAAACCTGGCAGAGACCCAAGAGAGGATATGCCTAAGCCAATACTTAGAACAGATGTATTGGATATGGAAGATTTACAGCCGGGTATGGTTCTTAAAGGAACAGTCCGTAACGTTATTGATTTTGGCGCGTTTGTTGATATCGGCGTTCATCAGGATGGACTTGTTCATATATCACAGATGACAGACAAGTACATCAAACATCCACTGGAGGCTGTAAGTGTTGGTGATATAGTTGAAGTTAAGGTTATGAGTGTTGATTTGACAAAGAAGCGTATACAGCTTACTATGAAAAATGTTTAAGGTGCATACTGTATATTAGGAGGAAATGATGGAAGTAAAGGCAAGTGTACAGCTTACTGTAAAGCAGATGTATGAGTTTTTAATGCTTCATACCTATTCTGCAACCAGTGGACTTATAGGATTAGTTTTAAGTATAGGTGGTTATATAGGTTTCTTCTATATGTTACAGATGGAGGGTGCAAATCCTATGTATATCGTAATGCTTTTTGCAACAGGTATGTTATTTACTGTTGTTCAGCCGTTTATGATTTATAGAAACGCAAAAAAGCAGGTAAAGGCATACGAGGAAGCGCCTATGGAATACACAGTATCTAAGAGAGGCATTGATGTAAAGCAATCAGAGAAGACAGGCTTTAGCTCATGGGATGAGATAACAAAGGTCACATCTACAAAGAGATTAGTTATGTTTTACACAAGCCGTGTCCATGCTTATGTCATTCCAAAGGAAGACATCGGAGACCAGATGGACACATTAAAGGCAGTAGTTAAAGAAAACTGTTATGCAGGTTTTATAAAGATTAAATAAGTATTTGTAGTTAGATTTCGTTTGACCATTAGGAGGCAAGGCATGATTAAGGAAATAGAGTCATTTTCACCTGAAGATACATATAAGTTAGGAGAGATGCTGGGATGCCAGGCTAAGCCAGGTGCCATATATTGCCTGGATGGTGATTTGGGTGTTGGGAAAACGGTGTTTACACAGGGATTTTCAAGGGGCTTAAATATAGATGAACCTATAAATAGCCCTACATTCACTATAGTTCAGGAATATCATGAGGGCAGATTACCATTTTATCATTTTGATGTGTATCGTATTGGAGATATTTCGGAGATGGATGAAATCGGATATGAGGACTATTTCTTTGGAGATGGTGTTTGCTTTATCGAGTGGGCGAAGCTTATAGGTGAGCTTCTTCCGGATGATGTTGTATGGGTGACTATTGAAAAGGATTTGGAAAAAGGTTTTGACTACAGAAAGATAACAATAAAAGATTAGAGGTATATGTATGAACATATTGGCAATTGATTCTTCTTCCCTTGTAGCAACAGTTGCGGTGGTGAAAGATGACATAATGACAGCTGAATATACAATTAATCATAAAAAGACACATTCTCAGACATTGCTTCCTATGATTGATGAAATAGTAAGGATGGCAGAGATTGACTTAAGTGAAATTGATGCAATAGCCATATCAGGAGGACCGGGTTCCTTTACTGGTTTGAGAATTGGAAGCGCAACAGCCAAGGGATTAGGACTGGTGTGGGGGAAACCACTCATTCACGTGCCTACAGTGGATGCTATGGCTTACAATTTGTATGGTACTGATAAGGTTATATGTCCCATAATGGATGCTAGAAGAAGTCAGACATACACAGGTCTTTATAGATTTGAAGATGAGGAATTTGTGATTGAAATGCCACAGTGTGCTATTTCAATAGAAGAGTTGGCAGCTAAGATAAACGAGATTGGAAAAAAAGTTATCTTTGTGGGAGATGGCATTCCTGTTTTTAAGGAATATTTGGATGAAAAATTGACAGTTGAGCATTTTTATGCGCCAGCTCATATGAATAGGCAGCGAGCAGGTGCAGTGGCAGTGCTCGGACAGAAGTATTATGAAGATGGAAAGACTGAGACGGCTGCGGAGCATAAGCCGGATTATTTAAGACTTTCACAAGCTGAGCGAGAAGCAAAGGAAAAGGCGGCAAATGAATAATGAAGTTGTTTTAAGAAGAATGACGGCTGGCGATATACCGGGTGCAGTAGAAATAGAACAAAAATGCTTTTCTATGCCATGGTCCGAGAAAGCCTTTGCGGATTCTTTAGCATTAGATTATAGTGTCTTTTTTGTAGCATCTATAGATGAAAAAATCGTGGGATATGTAGGATTATATATTGCCTATGATGAAGGAGATATTACAAATGTGGCAGTTCTCCCGGAATATAGACGAAAGGGTATTGCCACGTCACTGCTAGAAAAAATAGTAATTGATGCTAAGGAAAAGAATTTGGTAGCAATCAATCTTGAGGTAAGAAAAAGCAATAAAAGTGCAATTGCCCTATATGAAAAAAATGGGTTTGTTGATTTGGGGCATAGAAAGAACTTTTATGAAAAGCCAACAGAGGATGCAGTAATAATGAAAAGGCAATTAGAAAGTAGATAACAAGCCATGTATTTCCAATATATTTTTTTGCTTAATTAGTTTAATATAAGTAGGGATAAGAAAGTTTATTAATTGAGGAGGAAAATATGAGAAGATACAGTGAAGAAACTAAAAAAAAATTGATTTCTATGGTTTGTAATAAATGTGGAAAAGAAATGAAAGTTGAAAACGGGGTGGCCCTGGAGGGAAGCTTAAATATCTCCTACGGCTGGGGTTACTTTTCAAAGAAGGATGGCGAAACTCACAGCTTTGATTTCTGTGAAAACTGCTATGATGAATTAATAAAAACATTTCGAATTCCAATAGATATAGAAGAAAGAAATGAAATAGTTTAAGGGAAACAAGGAGTAAAGTAGATGCTTGATGTGTGTTTGTTGGGTACTGCGGGAATGATGCCGTTGCCAAGACGTTGGCTGACATCACTTATACTAAGGTACAACGGGAAAAGTATTTTAATAGACTGTGGTGAGGGCACCCAGCTGGCTATAAAAGAGCAGGGTTGGAGCTTTAATCCCATTGATGTTATCTGTTTTACTCATTATCATGCAGATCATATTAGTGGATTGCCGGGACTTTTGCTTACAATGGGTAATGCGGATAGAACGGAGCCTGTCACAATGATAGGTCCAAAGGGATTACAAAGGGTAGTATCGTCATTGAGAGTAATTGCCCCTGAGCTTCCATTTGAGATTAAGTATATAGAGCTCACAGAAAACGAGCAGACTATAGATATATGTGGATTAACTATAGAGGCATTCAAGGTAAATCACAATGTTTTGTGCTACGGATATAGTGTAAAGCTTTCTAGAAAAGGTAAGTTTATGGTGGACAGAGCTGTAGCTAATGATATACCGAAGCAGCTTTGGAGCAGATTGCAAAAAGGTGAAGAGATAGAATACGAAGGCAGACTGCTGACACCTGAAATGGTTCTAGGTGAAGAAAGAAAAGGATTACATGTGCTGTACTGTACAGATACAAGACCGATGCCAATTATCGCAGAAAAGGGAAAAGGCGCGGATTTGATGATTCTGGAAGGGATGTATGGTGAAAAGGATAAGCTTAAAAAAGCAAAAGAATATAAGCATATGACTTTTTATGAGGCAGCCAGTCTGGCAAAGGAAGCAAATCCTGAGCAAATGTGGCTTACACACTACAGTCCGTCACTTACAAAACCGGAGGAATATATGGATGAGGTCAGAAGTATATTCCCTAGAAGTATTGCAGCAAAGGACGGAAGAAGTATAGAACTTTTATTTAACGAGGACTAGAGATAAAAGCGGAAGGAGGTATCGCTTATGCAAAAACGATTGAGATGGCTACTAGTTGTAACAATAATGGTAGTTTTGGTAGTTGGATTTTATTACATTCAGAACAACAAATCTGATTCACCGGAAGATTTAAAAGAAAATCTTATATCTGATGTAGATAAAATAATTAATAAAGATTTAGATGAGTCATACCCGTATACCGCCAGAGAGGTAGTGCAATATTTTGTAAGAATTCAAAAGTGCTATTATAATGAAGAATACACAGAAGAAGAATTAGTGAAGCTTGCGTATAAGGCAACAGAGCTTTTTGATGATGAGCTAAATAATGAAAATGACTTTGATGATTACTTTGAGTTATTGAAGGCTGAGATTGAGCTGTATCATACACAGGGTAAGGTTATTAATAGTGTTATTATGGATGAATACTCGGAGATTGTCTATTCGACTGTTGATGGGCAGAAATACGCATCTATAAATTGTACATATTTTTTAAGGTCTGATGACGGGACAACTAAGATTCCGGAGACGTACATACTAAGGAAAGATGAAGCTGGTCGTTGGAAAATACTTGGTTGGAAGGAATATGAGGAAAACGAATGGGAGTAGAAGACATGGATAAGGATACATTGATATTGGCTATAGAGAGTTCTTGCGATGAAACAGCGGCAGCAGTTGTGAAGAATGGAAGAGATGTATTGTCTAATGTAATCTCATCACAGATAGCACTTCATACTCTTTATGGTGGCGTTGTGCCAGAGATAGCATCAAGGAAGCATATTGAAAAGATTAATCAAGTAATAGAAGAAGCATTAGCAGAGGCAAAAGTTACACTTGATGATATTGATGCTATAGGTGTTACGTATGGACCTGGACTCGTAGGGGCACTTCTTGTTGGAGTTGCTGAGGCGAAGGCTATAGCTTTTGCGGCAAAAAAGCCTCTTGTGGGAGTTCATCACATAGAAGGACACATTTCTGCCAATTATATAGAAAATAAGGAGTTGGAACCTCCATATATATGTTTAGTAGTATCGGGAGGACATACGCATCTGGTTGTTGTTAATGATTATGGCGAATATCAGGTTATAGGTAGAACGAGAGATGATGCGGCTGGAGAAGCGTTTGATAAGGTGGCAAGGGCTATCGGCTTGGGATATCCTGGAGGACCTAAGGTGGATAAGCTTGCAAAGGAGGGTAATCCTGATGCCATAAAATTCCCACGCGCACAGGTGGAAGGAGCTCCTTTTGATTTTAGTTTTAGTGGACTTAAATCAGCAGTGTTGAATTATTTGAATATGTGTCAGATGAAGGATATAGCTATAAATGAAGCAGATATAGCAGCATCATTTCAAAAATCAGTTGTGGATGCATTGCTTGACAGAGCTATAATGGCGTGTAAAGAATATAAGATGAATAAGCTTGCAATAGCAGGTGGAGTGGCTTCAAACTCTAGTTTGCGTATGGCGTTCCAAGAAAAATGCAAGAAAGAAAATATTAGTTTTTATCATCCATCTCCAATATTCTGTACTGACAATGCTGCAATGATAGGAGTTGCTGCCTATTATGAATATATCAGAGGTACGAGACATGGACTTGATTTAAATGCAGTTCCAAACTTAAAATTAGGTGAACGAATTTAATATAGGAAGAAAATAGTTATATAAATGTAAGATTTAAAGAAAGGTGGGCATAATATATGAGCAAGATTATTTGCGTTATGCTTGCCGGTGGCAAAGGAAAGAGAATGGGTACGGATGTCAGCAAGCAGTATCTTATGCTTGAGGGTAAGCCTGTTCTTTTTTATTCGCTAAAGGCATTTGAGACATATGTAGATGAAATAATAGTTGTGGCAGCTAAGGGTGAAGAAGAATACTGTCGTCAAAATATAATCGAAAAATATAATATAGATAAAGTGAAGGCAGTTGTGACCGGAGGAGCTGAGAGGTATTTGTCAGTATATGAGGCATTAAAAGAAATTGCAAAATCTTATAATGCATATAATGAAGAAGATACGTATGTGCTTATTCATGATGGAGCAAGACCATTTACATCAGGAGAAACTGTGAAGAACATAATCAATGTGGTAAAAGAGAAGAAAGCATGCATTGCAGCGGTTCCATCTAAGGATACAGTGAAGATAGGAAACGAGGCCGGAGTGGTACAGTCAACCCCTGATAGAAGAAATGTTTGGATAGTACAGACACCTCAGGCTTTTGAATTTTCTTCTATATATAAAGCATATAAAGTGGCAATAGAGTCTGGAAGAAGTGATATAACAGATGATTCCATGGTTATGGAAGCTTTTGGCGAGTATCCTATTCATTTTGTTAACGCGAATTATGATAATATTAAGCTTACGACACCAGAGGATTTACTGTATGCAAAGGCTATAATTCAAGGAAAAAACAGCTAGCGAAAAAAAACTTAAAAAAAAGTAAAAAAGTTATTGACACTTAAAATGTTTGATGATAGAATAACACTTGCCGCTGATGAGAGCGGCACAAAAAACTTAAAAAAACCTAATAAAACTGGTTATGGAGAGGTATCGAAGTGGTCATAACGAGGCGGTCTTGAAAACCGTTTGTCCGCAAGGGCGCGTGGGTTCGAATCCCACCCTCTCCGTTCGCGAATCAAAAGATTTGCGATTTCGACAATAAGTTGAAAAAAGATATTGACAACTTCAAAATGAAGTGGTAAGATATCCGAGCTGTCGCAAAACGACAGAAAAGAACTTTGATAACTGAATGATAAACCATCCCTGAAAATTTCTTACAAATTTTCAGA
>JAFSIA010000055.1 GCA_017440045.1 Lachnospiraceae bacterium | reverse complement strand
TGCTAATCCTGCTGCAACAATATTCTTTGCAACGTAACGTGCTGCATATGCTGCGGAACGGTCTACCTTTGTACAGTCTTTTCCAGAGAAAGCACCGCCGCCGTGACGAGCATATCCACCGTATGTGTCTACTATAATTTTTCTTCCTGTGAGACCTGAATCTCCGTTAGGACCACCGATAACAAATCTTCCTGTTGGATTTATAAAGAACTTTGTCTTATCGCTTATAAGCTCCTTTGGAAGAACCGGATCAAATACATACTTCTTAATATCTGCATGAATCTGCTCCTGTGTCACATCCTTATCATGCTGTGTAGATAATACAACTGCATTTAATCCTACCGGCTTTCCAGCCTCGTCATATTCTACAGTAACCTGTGTCTTTCCATCAGGACGAAGATATGTAAGTGTACCATTTTTTCTAACCTCTGTAAGCTTTCTTGACAGCTTATGGGCTAATGAAATTGGGTAAGGCATATATTCTTCTGTCTCATTTGTAGCATATCCAAACATCATACCCTGATCGCCTGCGCCGATAGCATCAAGCTCTGTATCAGTCATTGTGTTTTCCTTTGCCTCTAAAGCCTTGTCAACACCCATAGCAATATCTGCTGACTGCTTGTCCAATGTAACCATAACTGCACATGAGTCCGCATCAAATCCCATATCTGAATGTGTATAACCAATTTCTCTAACAGTATCTCTAACTATAGCAGCAATATCTACATTTGCCTTTGTTGTAATCTCACCCATTACCATTACCATACCTGTTGTTGTGCATGTCTCACAGGCAACACGGCTCATTGGGTCCTCAGCCATAAGCGCATCTAAGACAGCATCTGATACTGCGTCACAAAGTTTATCTGGATGTCCTTCTGTAACTGATTCTGATGTAAATAATCTCTTTTCCATTTGTATCTCCTTTCTTTGACAAAGCGGACAAGTCCGCATAGTTCCCTATATGATAAAAAGTCCTCTCGCATAGCGAAAGGACTAAACATCAAGTATTATACGCTCTTATTGTTCGACTTTTCGCTCAGGTTGGCACCTTCCTTATCGGGGTTGCCGGGCTTCATAGATCCTTGTATCTCCACCACTCTGAATAAGAGAAATTTTTATTTAGTTTCAATTACGATTACACTATATTATCATATAGTGCTTATGTCAAGATATTTTTGCAAAATCCAAAATATAACAAAAATATATTAACCTACCTTCAGCTTAAACTTCTGAATCTGCTTATCTGAATCAACAAGTTCAATCTTTGCTCCAAGCTTCTGAAGCTTTTTCTCCAACATCTCATAACCACGTTTAATATAATGTATGCTATCAATGATGGTGTATCCTTCTGCTGCCATACCAGCTATAACCAAAGCCGCACCTGCTCTTAAATCAAGCGCGTTAACCTGGGCACCTGTATACTTACTTATACCTTCAATAACAGCTATATTACTCTCAACCTTTATGCTGGCTCCCATCTTAGTAAGCTCATCCACATATTTGAAACGATTTTCAAAAAGGTTCTCTGTAATTGTACTAGTACCATCAGCAAGAGCTAATGCAACTGCCATCTGTGGCTGCATATCAGTAGGAAAACCCGGATATGGAAGAGTTCTGACATATGTAGGTTTGATAACTTCTTTACCAATAACACGTACAGAGTCATCATACTCCTCAACAGAGCATCCAATCTCATAAAGCTTAGCTGTAATAGCCTCTAAATGCTTTGGTATAACATTCTTTACAAGTACATCTCCTCTTGTAATAGCTGCTGCCAACATAAATGTACCGGCTTCAATTTGGTCTGGAATAACTGAGTATTCACTGCCATGAAGCTTCTCAACACCTTTTATACGGATAACATCTGTACCTGCACCCTTTATATTAGCGCCCATGCTGTTTAACATATTTGCTAAATCTACTACATGTGGCTCCTTTGCAACGTTCTCTAATACAGTATTTCCTTTTGCCAATGATGCAGCAAGCATTACATTTATAGTAGCTCCTACAGATACTACGTCAAAGAAAATATGTGCTCCAACCAGCTCTTCTGCCTTGGCAATAATCATTCCATGCTCTATCTTTATATCAGCGCCAAGAGCCTTAAATCCTTTAAGATGCTGGTCTATCGGTCTGCTACCGATATTGCATCCACCAGGAAGAGGCACTTCCGCCTTCTTAAACTTTCCAAGTAATGCACCAAGCAGATAGTACGACGCTCTAATCTTCTTAATATATTCATTATCTGCTCGTGTAGATGTAATAGTGCCACCGTTTATCTTAACACTGTGACGGCTGTCTCTCTTTACTGATGCTCCAACTTCTGCAATTGCATCAATCAATACATTAACATCGCTAACATCAGGAAGATTCTCGATATATACTGCTTCGTCTGCCATAACTGCGGCCGCAAGAATACCTAATGCAGCATTTTTTGCCCCACTAATCTCAACCTCTCCTACAAGCGGTGTTCCACCTTTAATAATGTATCTTTCCATAATACACCTCAATTTTTCAATTGTACTAATTAAATTATATATATTAACGTTTCTAATTATGTCAAAATCATAAGTTATGAGGAAAAATCCTCCATAAAAATGGGCACAATTATACCCATATCGAATTCATTATAGTACAACTTTTCTCATTTGTAAACGAAATATTTTACAATCTAGCAGGATAATTGCTCTAATACCTTAGCGATAGTCTCTCTTACACTGCCACATCCACTCTCATCTACTACTATGTCCGCATATTTCTCATATAGAGGTTCTCTTTCCTCAAACAAGTCAAGAAGGCTCTGTCCCTCCTTCATTGCAACACCTCTTGTCTTCAAATCTCCAAGCCTCTCACTTAATGTTTTATAATCCGTCTTTAAGTACACAACCACACCTATATCTTTAAAATGCTCCATAGCTTCTTTACCATATACAGCACTGCCTCCGGTAGCCACTATACACTTTTCACATTTTATAGACTTATTAACTGTGTTCTCAATCTGAAGAAAGCCTTCCACTCCATTTTCCTCAATTAGCTGACTGAGCAGCTTTCCTTCTTTATCCTGTATAATCAAATCTGAATCTAAAAATCTATATCCCATTATTTTTGCCAGCACGACACCAACACTACTCTTGCCCACACCTGGCATTCCTATTAAGATAATGTTATTCTTTTCTATTTTCATATATATTCCTCTTCCAAACTAGTATGTATATCTTTATTTATAAATTTAATTCACTTTTATATCCTCGTCAAGCAAAACTATGTCAATAAATTCAATACTTTCATTGACATTTATGCACAAAAGGATTATAATGTTTTCTAGTTTTTTCCACCCTTTAACGTGTTAAAGGGTCATGCATAAGAAAGGAGTTAATATGCGAGGAGAACCAAAAAAAGAAGATTTGTTTAAGATACCAAACATTCTTTGTTATATACGTATCTTACTCATTCCTCTTTTCATCATTGTATTTTTAAATGAATATTACTGGCAATCAGCCCTTATTGTTATGGCTGCATCGGCCACTGATGTTATAGATGGTTGGATAGCCAGACATTTTAACATGGTCACAGACTGGGGTAAATTCATTGACCCGTTAGCAGACAAGCTTATGCAGCTTGCAATGCTTGTTATGGCTATATTTAAAAACCAATGGGTATTAATCTTAATTGGTGTTTTCCTTTTAAAGGAAGTGATAATGCTTATTGTTGGTCTATATATTTATCATAGAGGTGCAAACCTGGCTGGAGCTATGTGGTGCGGAAAATTAAGCACTGTCGTTCTTGATTTAAGCTTATTACTTATCATTGGACTTCCTGCTCATATGATTGTTGACAAGTTTGTATTTACTCTTATTGGTATAGCCAGTGCCTGTCTTATTCTTTCATTTATTGTATATATGCAGGCTTATAAAAAGCTTTTTAGAGAGTTAAAGGAAGATGGTTCATACAGAACAAAAGAGGACTGGGCCGTTATAAAAGAGGCTAAAAAGGAAGCTAAAGAGGCAAAGAAAGCTGCCAAATTAGAAGAAAAGCAAAACTAATATAAAATGAATACTAAATGGAACTTATATGTAGCTTCCATTCAAAAAGAGGAAATGAATTAACTTCATTTCCTCTTTTCTAATCTAAGCTTCTTAGAAACTACATTTTTGTTCTTCTTTATACTATATCCAAAGGTTCCAAGCTTTTCACCCATACTGTAATATTCTCCGTGCGAATATACTATAGGCTCTGCTTTTGACAAATCAAACTTGCCCGTTTCACTCATATATTTACTGTCTGCATGAACGGCTAAGACCTTTGCTATAAACATATGATGAGAACCCAATTCATCTATACGTTCCACCTTGCATTCAATATTTACAGGGCTTTCAGCTATCATAGGTACATTAACATGTACACCCATTTCCTTTGTCAATTTCATTTTTTCGAACTTATCTACATCTCTTCCTGATGTAACACCGCAATAATCAGTGGCATATACCAAATCCTTTGTCGTGAGATTTATGACAAATTCACCTGTCTCTTTTATCATATTGTATGAATATCTTTCCGGTCTGACAGATATATACGCCATAGCGGGATTTGTACATATTGTTCCCGTCCATGCCACTGTTATTATATTGTCATTTCCAGCCTTGTCTCTGCAGCTTACCATCACTGCTGGCAACGGATATATCATATTTCCAGCCTTCCAAATCTCTTTAGCCATGGAAAACTTCCTTTCTAATTATTATATTATTCTTCCGGCTCCTCTTTCTTACTATAATCAATGCACTGCATCTCTATACTATCGCAAAGCCAGTTCTCACCATTCCACATATAATGGAAAGCAGCTGTACTACTTGTTGTACCCTCGTACTGTTCCCTAACTCCACCAGTTTCGCCCCATGCCTCTCTGGCATTAAAGCTACAATCATATGTCACTGAATAATTTACATTTAAAGGATAAGTGTACTCAAACTGAGGATCCTTAAATTCTATAATACTCATAGACATAAGCGACGAACCATCATCCGGATTAATTGCAAGAAGCATTTGGTCATATATTGCCTGTACCTTCGCTATCAGTTCTTCATCCTGCTTAAAATATGGTTTTAGTCCCTCTATACCTTCTTCGTTAAGAGCTGCTTTATACATCAGCTGTACGATTGACTCTGCACTACTCTTTATACCATCACGCTGCGCTAACTCCAGTGTCAATTCCTCTGTGCCAAGAACGTAGCTTTCTTTATTCTTTTCCCACTGAACTGTGGTCTCTACCACCTCTACATTATCACCTTTTATGTATATGGTGTGCTCGCCTCTAAATAATCTCGGTATCTTATATGTAACAGTACCTGCCTCCTCATCAACAGAAAACTCTGTAATGTCTTCTAAAAGCTGAACTCCATCAACATATACCTCGAAACCCTGTGGTGCCGTAATCTCACATTCTCTGATAATATAATTATCTATGTTAAACTTCCACTTATTAAAAAACACATATGTCTTTTCTGCCAACTCAGAAAAATGGATTTCATACTTTACTTCTTTTCCAGATTCATTTGTGTAGATAAACTCTGCCACACCCTTTCCATCTTCGTCGTAGAAATCATCCAGCTCAAGCTTATCTGCATCTATTTCACCAAAATAGTCAAATGCCATCTCCTCAAAAAAGTATTCATTTATAAAGTCATTGTCCACCATATCAGCGTTTTGATAAATGGCAACCCAGTTATTAGTCTGTACATATTCATATGCCATATTTACATACTTTTCCAACCCATTTGTCTCTTTAAGACCAATGTATATTCCAATGCCTGCTGACACCGCTAACAGTCCTATGGAGCCAAGCAATTGTAAAATAGACTTTTTTCTTTTTATAAAAAACTTTTTAACAGCCTCTATAACCTTCATAATATCACTACTCCTATTAAAATCTCACATAGATTTAGTATACTACATTTTTTCTGTCATTGATAGATATTTATTCAACTTCTTGTCTATTACACTAAATTAATGTATACTCTACCATATATGCATGTATTACCTTTTTAATAGAAATACATCTGGAAAGGATAGAAAAATGGATAAGAAATTGGAGTTTAACGAGGCATTAAGTGCTCTCATAGAATTTGCAACAGTAAACGGAAATCAAGTATCATGCGAAAATGTACACACTTACTTTAACGGTATTTTAGATAATGAGGATATGTATACTGCAGTATATAAATATCTTTTAGACAGCAAAATAAAAATTGTTGATTTAGATGATGCCACAGCAAAGTCTCTTGCTACTTTAAATACAGATAATTCATCTAAGAATGATGCAGACACATCTCATTGTCACCACCATGATGACTCAAGTGACGAAGAAAAGATGTTTTTGGAGCTTTATATGAAGGATATAGATTCTATCCCTGTCCCTACTCCTGAGGAGAAGGCTATTCTTATTGAAAAGGCCTGCATGGGAGATAGAACAGCATTCGCTAATTTAGTAGAGGTTTCTCTTCCTATAGTTTTAAATGTAGCTGAACGATATTTAGGACAGGGCGTAAGAAAGGCAGACCTTATCCAGGATGGCAACTTAGGACTTATAGAAGCAATTATGAACTATGACCACAAAAGCGATTTCGATCAGTTCGTAGTGAAATTTATCGAAAATGCTATGCAGGATGCCATTGATGAGGAGCGCGGTATGCACAGAATCGCCGAACACGCTGCTGAGCGTGCCAATGCCATAAGTGATGCCACTACCGCTTTAGCCGAAAAGCTTGGCCGCGAAGCTACAATAGAAGAGTTATGTGAATATATGTCTTTATCTGAGGATGAGATACGTGAGGCTATTAAAATATCTTTAGATGCCATGACTATAAACTAAATCGAAGTTGCTTTGCAACTTTGATTACTTAAATAAAAAGGATGTTCAGGCTTAAGCCTGAACATCCTTTTTACTCATTTCTTGTATTTCGTGATATATTTCCTGCATCTTTAAATCTGTTGCTGTGATAGTCTCTGCACACTCTTTTAACTCATCTGAGATTCTTTCTGCATCCGGCACACCCTTTTTGTATTTTACCTGATGCTCTAGAGATGCCCAGAAATCCATAGCTATCGTTCTAATCTGTACCTCAACTCTCATCTGTACAGTTTTTTCTGATAAGAAAATCGGTACTCCCACAATCAAGTGTAACGACCTATATCCATTTGGTTTAGGGTTCTTTATATAATCCTTTACTTCTATAACTTCTATATCATCCTGTTTCATAAACATAGACGCCACATCATAAATATCTTCCACAAAAGAACATATTACTCTAACTCCCGCAACGTCATTTAAATTCTCCCAAACACTCTCCACAGTAAGAGGATACCCTTTTCTCTGCATCTTTTCTATAATGCTGGCAGGCGCTTTAACTCTGGAACTTACCGACTCTATAGGATTTCTCTTTGTCTTCATCGCCAGCTCATCATTTAGAATTTCTAGCTTTGTCTGTATCTCTTTAATGGCGCATCTATTATATAAAAATAGCTCCTCCATCTTCTCAGCCTGCTCAAACAATTCCTCTGGAATTGGAGCTATGGGCGTATTTTCTAATATTCTTCTCTGTAAACCTCTATCCATTTATCTCTCCGCCTATTATGTATTAATGTTATTTTGCTTAGTACATATTATCATATTTAAGCAGAGGCAACAATGGTTTTCATTAAATCTACACAAGTAATGGGCTCATTATATATGGCATATTCCATCCTCAATATATATCCTTTTGCTGGCGACATTAGCAATTTTTTCATCATGAGTAACTACTATAATTGTCTTACCTTGAATATTAATTTCCTTTAAAAGTTTCATTAATTCTTCACCAGTTTTCTGGTCTAAAGCACCCGTAGGCTCATCAGCCAATATAACGTCAGGTTCAGTAATCAACGCTCTGGCAATTGCTACTCTCTGCTGTTGGCCACCTGATATCTGGGACGGCTTCTTTTTTCCCAAACTTTCTATTCCCAATTGCTTCATATAATATTCTGCCTTGTTTTTCTTGTCTGATGATGTCATTTTTTTACAGTTTAGCGGCAATATAATATTATCAAATACTGAATAATCGTTTAGTAGGGCAAAATGCTGAAATACAAAGCTTATATGCGTATTTCTCACATAGCTAAGTTCATCAACACTATATTTCTCTATACTCTTACCATTAAACAGATATTCACCCTCGCTTGGCTTGTCCATACATCCAAGTATATTTAAAAGTGTCGATTTCCCTGACCCAGACGGCCCCATAATAGACCAAAAATCACCTTCATCTATTTTTATATTTACATTTTTTAAGGCTTCAGTTTCACATTCACCTTTTCCATAGGTTTTTCCAACATTTCGTAACTCTATTATTGCCATTATTCATTTCCTCCTATGAGCTCTCTAGGTTGTAATCGTTTTGTCTTTACTCCAAGCAACACAACAGCTGGGACACACATAATCATCAAAATCACAGCTCCCATTATTAATATATCTGCTGATATATAATATCCATCTACATAAGTGCCCTGTCCCCATATGGATGGTTGTTCTACCTGTCCCAACATTGCTTTTCCTAGTATGGCTGCTATAGAAAATGCCACTGTAGCCACAACCAATACTTCGCCAAATAACATTTTAATAATTTTCTTACAGGAATATCCAACGGCAACTTTTATTCCGATTTCGTGCTTCCTTGAATTCATCTGTGCCATAAACAATGATGCAGTACCTACTGATATCATAATCATCATAACCACGACAAAAATCATCCAGTTTTTATTTTCTTCCAGACTGTCGCTGAATTTCACTGCTAACTCATCAGACACAAATTCAGCTTCCATTGTTACACTATTTTTTTCTGCCAGCTGTTTAATCTGCTTAATTGTGTCGTCAATATCAACCTGCTCCGGCATAATGCAATAATAATGCACATGAATATAATCACTCTCTGAACGCGGTACTATTACCTCGTATCCTAAATCTGCTATAGAGCCTTCGTCAACCGTGTCTGCAAACCATTTACTACCCGGTTTCAAGATTCCTTTAACTATAAAGCTCTGACTATTATCCAAATCATATACTTCATCTCCTATTTCCACACCATACTCCTTAGCTAACTCACTGCCAATAAGTATGGATACAGGATTATCTTCATCTGAAATCATTATATTGTATTTGAAATCGCAATCATCAAAATAGGTACCCTGCTCAATCTCAAGCTCCTTCATTAAGACAATGTTTGAATCTATCTCTACAGTTCCTACATCTCCACCAAGTTCAACACTGTTTATTACATTGCTTTCATATGTACCAACTTTTCCATTAAGTTGGCTCTCAATATCCGCTACAAAATTATTAAAATTTGATTTTTCTTCGAAAACATCTACTTCTATATGAATCAGCTGTTCAGTACTTATATCCAGCTGCCTTGGAACATTTATATTAATATAAAAAGCACTTTGAATAGCAGCTGCAATAACAAAGAAATATACCAAGGAGAATATAAACTGCAACATAATCAATATATAAAATATTTTTTTCTTACTTAAGCTCTTTATCACTTCAATCATGTATACTCTCTACCCCTCATTATCTCTTCATAGCCTCTATCGGCTGTATTTTAAGCAGTTTTCTAATAGGCATTATGGATGTTATGGCTGCTGTAAAAAATACAACCACCACACCGATTACTATATTTGATATGTATATCTTAAGGTTATATCCAACGAAAGTATCCATAAATATTTGAAGAACACACTGAATAAATATAGCTATTACACATGATAATGCAGACAAACCAATCATTTCAGACATCAACAACTTTGCTATATCACTATTTTTAAATCCCACCGCTTTTCTAATGGCAATTTCTTTTTTTCTGTTTTCCACCCAGAATACCACTATATTAATGGCGTATACCAATGATACGAAATATCCAACTGCTGCAATTGTAATAATCATATCACCATTACTCATTAATGTCATAGTAATATCTTCCGTCTGAATCTCACCAGCGTATGTAAATTCCACAGATTGCGAAATATTGAACAAATTACTTCTTATCTGCTGCTCATCTACAATCATATTTCCATTATAATTATGCAAAATGCAGCTTATATATCCTTTTGAGCTCATTACTCCCATTACTGCATCTGGCAGTGATGTACATGGCATAAAAAGACGGGAATCCCATGCTGACAATTGCTTCTCCAAGCCTACAACTCCCAGCACCTGATATTTTTCCTCCTCTATATCAATGTACTCTTTACCATTTTCTTCATATGTATACTGCTTATAGTTCTTTCCTATTAAAACTACTTTTTCTCCAGATGCTACTTCTTTGGCTGTATAATATCTCCCTTCTACTAAAGGATAATGCCATGTCTCATCTGATATAAACCATTCGCCACTTAAAGAAGAAAACGTATTCACGTCACTTTCTTCTATATGTACCATTATTCCATTTACGACTACACCGCTATCTTGTCTTATATTTTCAAAAATACTTTGAAAGTCAATAACGTCATTATCTGTTTCCATAGATAAAACATATTGCTGTCCATTAGGAGGCTTAGCATCTTCTCTAGCTTCCTGTGCCGCAGCATACTCTGATATAAAACTAACACATATAGATATGGTAAGCATAGAAAGAATAAGGCCTATCATAAGAAACACAGATGTGACCGGCGTATTTATTATTCGCTTTTTAGTCATTTCAAATATAGTCTTAATACAATTCATTACCTATTCCTCTTCCATATCGCATATTTTCAACAATTATGATTATATCGTAGCCTTGTTTAAAATACAATCTTTACTAATTATCAAACATAGTATCTATACATAAAAGTAGCTCAGGATTTCTCCTGAGCTACTTTAGCATTTTTTATATTATCTTTTATACAAAGCTCTTAACTTTGCTGTAGATGCCTTCTGCATCAAGTCCATACTTAGCAATAAGCTTTGTAGCTGGACCAGACTCGCCGAATACATCATTAACACCAATCTTTAATACTGGTGTAGGTGCCTTCTCGCTTAAGCAATCACATACTGCACTGCCGAGACCACCGATAACTGAATGCTCTTCAACTGTAACAACCTTACCTGTTTCCTTAGCTGCTGCAAGTACAAGCTCCTCATCTAAAGGCTTGATTGTATGGATATTGATAACCTTTGCAGAGATTCCATCTGCTGCAAGCTTATCAGCTGCTGCAAGTGCTTCTGCTACACATAAACCTGTAGCGATGATTGCAACATCCTTACCCTCACGAAGAACTACACCCTTGCCAAGCTCAAACTTGTAATCTGGTGTGTCGTTGATTACTGGTGTAGCAAGACGACCAAATCTTAAATAAACAGGTCCATCATGCTCAATTGCAGCCTTAACTGCTGCCTTTGCCTCAACATCATCAGATGGGTTGATAACAACCATACCTGGGATTGAACGCATAAGAGCGATATCCTCGTTACACTGATGTGTTGCACCATCTTCACCTACAGAGATACCTGCATGTGTAGCACCAATCTTTACATTTAAATGTGGGTATGCAACTGAGTTACGAACCTGCTCGAAAGCACGTCCTGCTGCGAACATTGCAAATGAGCTAACGAAAGGAATCTTTCCTGTAGCTGCAAGTCCTGCCGCAATACCTACCATGTTACATTCTGCGATACCACAGTCTATATGACGCTCAGGGAAAGCTTTTAAGAATGTGCCAGTCTTTGTAGCTGCTGCTAAATCCGCATCTAATACTACAAGGTTTGGATATTCCTTGCCACACTCAACGAGTGCATTACCATAGCTGTCTCTTGTTGCAACCTTTACTACTTCTGACATATTGCTTCACCTACCTTCTCTAAATCTGCCATTGCTGTAGCGTACTCATCATCATTTGGAGCCTTTCCATGCCATCCAGCATTGTTCTCCATAAATGAAACGCCCTTACCCTTAACACTCTTAAATACGATAGCTGTTGGCATACCCTTTGTTGCCTTTGCCTCGTCGAATGCTGCCTTGATAGCATCAAAGTCATGTGCATCAACATTCTCAATTACGTGGAAATTGAATGCCTTAAACTTATCGCCAATTGGGTATGGTGAACATACATCTTCAATCTTACCATCAATCTGTAAGCCGTTGTTATCTACCATAACTACAAGGTTGTCAAGCTTTCTATGTCCTGCGAACATAGCTGCCTCCCAAACCTGTCCTTCCTGGATCTCACCATCACCAAGAAGTGTATATACTCTGTAAGAATCATTGCTAAGCTTAGCTGAAAGTGCCATACCTACAGCTGCTGAAATACCCTGTCCTAAAGAACCTGATGACATATCAACACCTGGGATATGCTTCATATCAGGATGTCCCTGTAAGTAAGAACCTAACTGACGAAGTGTCTTTAAATCCTCTACTGGGAAATATCCTCTCTGTGCAAGAGTTGAATAAAGACCTGGGGCTGTGTGACCCTTTGAAAGAACGAATCTGTCTCTGTCTGCCTTCTTAGGATCCTTTGGATCAATGTTCATCTCTTCAAAATATAAATAAGTATAAACATCTGCTGCTGAAAGTGATCCACCTGGATGTCCAGCTTTAGCACTGTGAACAGCAGTTACAATACCCTTACGAACCTCATTGGCTGTCTTCTGAAGCTCTACTTTGTTCATTTTTGCTGCCTCCTAATGTATTATTAATTTTTGCGAAAAAATTGCTTCGCTATTCAGACTGTACACTCGTCAGATAAATGAAAGTTAATATGCAAGCATATAACTTTCATTTGCCTGACTCGTTGTTTTCACTCTATTCTCCAAAAACAGCCTTATAATCTGCCTGGAACTTTGCAATACCCTGATCTGTAAGTGGGTGCTTTGTCATCTGAGCGATTACGCTATATGGAACTGTTGCGATATCAGCACCAGCTAATGCGCAGTCTGTAACGTGGATTGGGTTACGAACTGAAGCAGCAATAATCTCTGTCTCAATACCAGCTACTGCGAACATATCAGCAATCTGTCTGATAAGGTCGATACCTGGCTGTGAAATATCATCAAGTCTTCCAAGGAATGGTGATACATATGTAGCACCTGCTCTAGCTGCAAGAAGAGCCTGATTTGCTGTGAATACTAATGTTACATTTGTCTTGATACCTTCTGAAGCAAGAACCTTTGTAGCCTTTAAGCCTTCTACTGTCATAGGGATCTTAACTACCATGTTAGGGTGAATCTTTGCAATCTCACGGCCTTCTGCAATCATACCCTCTGCATCTACTGTTGTAGCCTTAACCTCACCGCTGATTGGTCCATCAACGATTGATGCGATCTCCTTTATTACCTCGTTGAAGTCTCTTCCTTCCTTAGCGATTAATGATGGGTTTGTAGTAACACCACAAATAACACCCATATCATTTGCCTTCTTAATGTCTTCAACGTTTGCTGTGTCAACAAAAAACTTCATTTTGTGAATCCTCCTCTTGGTTTATGTTTGTATTATTGTTTTAAAAGCAATTAGTTCTGTCCATAATAAGCATTTGCACCATGTTTTCTGTAGTAATGCTTATCCTGTAACTCCTGAGGTGCTGGCTGAATACGAGCGTTGATTGTCTCAGCGCGGTATGCCATCTTAGCAACCTCCTCAAGTACCACTGCATTGTGAACAGCTTCATGAGCATCCTTGCCCCATGCAAATGGTCCATGGTTCTTACAAAGAACTGCTGGAACAGCAAGTGGATCCTTGCCCATACGATTGAACTCATTAACGATAAGGTGTCCTGTGTTCTCCTCGTATGCTCCATCAATCTCTTCCTTTGTAAGACATCTTACACAAGGTATCTCTCCATACATATAATCTGCATGAGTTGTTCCGTAACATGGAATACTTCTTCCTGCCTGCGCCCAGCTTGTAGCGTAAGATGAGTGTGTGTGTACTACGCCACCTACCTCTGGGAATGCCTTGTAAATCTCAAGATGTGTAGCTGTATCAGAAGAAGGCTTATACTTTCCTTCAACCTTATTTCCGTTTAAGTCCATAACAACCATATCATCTGGAGTAAGCTTGTCATATTCAACACCACTTGGCTTGATAACGAAAAGTCCCTTCTCTCTATCAATACCACTTACGTTGCCCCATGTGAATGTAACAAGACCGTACTTTGGAAGATCCATATTCGCTTCGTATACGGCTTTCTTAAGTTCTTCTAACATTTAACTTTACCTCGTTTTATTTATTGGTTTTATTTGGTTTAAAATTGATTAATTCTTACTTTCTGTATGCAGCAGCATTCCATCTAAGCTCGTTCTTGAACTGTCTAAGGTTTGTATCCTTATCGATAACTGCTGTCTCAATGCCCATGTAGTTAGCCCAATCAACCATCTGCTCAACTGTTAAGTCATATGAGAATGCTGTATGGTGAGCACCACCTGCAAGAATCCAAGCTTCACAACCATCCTCAAAGTTTGGCTGTGGTGTCCAGTATGCTGTACCAACTGGTAACTTAGGCATTGGCTTCTCAACCTTCTTACAATCAACAGCGTTGATTAAGAGTCTGAATCTGTCTCCAAGGTCAACTAATGATGTAGCAACTGCTGGACCTTCCTTAGCTGTGAATACAAGACGAGCTGGATCCTCTCTGTTACCCATTGATAATGGTGTAACTCTCATAGATACATCGCCTTCAGCAACTGTAGGACAAACCTCCATCATATGAGCCTGAAGAATTCCTTCCTTACCAGCTACTAAGTTATATGTGTAATCCTCCATAAGTGAAGAACCCTTTGCATCCTTCTTTCCAGCTGTCATAAGCTTCATTAAACGAACCATTGCAGCAACCTTCCAGTCACCTTCTGCACCGAAGCCGTAGCCCTTAGCCATAAGTCTCTGAATAGCAAGACCTGGTAACTGCTTTAATCCACCTAACATACCAAAGTGTGTTACAACTGCCTGATAATTGTTCTCTACAAGGAACTTCTCAATACCGATTTCCTGCTGAGCCTGTACTGCAACGTGTCTTCTGAACTCGTCAGCATCTCTGCCATCATCGATAACCTTGTATAAGCTGTAGTACTCGTCAACTAATGCATCTACATCACCCTTAGAAACTGCATCTACGTACTCAACTACATCATTTACACAGTAATGATCAATTTCCCAACCAAACTTAATCTGAGCTTCAACCTTATCACCTTCTGTAACGGCAACGTTGTTCATGTTGTCACCGAAACGGCAAACTCTGATATGGCTTGACTCGATACATCCGATTGCTGTAATCATCCAATCAGCTAACTTCTGCTGAACTGACTCTCTTGACCAATGACCAACAATAATCTTTCTCTCAATGCCCATACGGCTAACGATGTGACCATACTCTCTATCACCGTGAGCTGACTGGTTCTCGTTCATGAAATCCATGTCAATTGTATCGTATGGAATCTCCTCGTTGAACTGTGTATGTAAGTGGCAAAGAGGCTTCTTGAACTCCTTTAATCCTAAAATCCACATCTTAGCAGGTGAGAATGTATGCATCCATGTGATAACACCAGCACACTCTGCGTCATTGTTAGCATCGTTGAATGTCTGTCTAATAGAAGCCTGTGAAATTAATGTTGGCTTTAAAACAACCTCATATGGAAGCTTTCCTGAAGCATTTAATGCCTCCACGATCTTTGCTGAATGGTCAGCAACCTTTCTTAAACACTCATCTCCGTAAAGATCCTGTGAACCTGTACAGAACCAAAACTTGTACGCTTTGTTTGTAAACATTTTTTTATCGTCCTCCTTTAATGTTTGTATATGGTTCCATTATACAACTTTTAGGGGTATCTCTACAAGCTATTTTTTTATTTTTTACAATAATTGTTATATACCCCTTAAATATGTAATTATCCCTTTAGAAATCGCCTGTGCAACGCGCTCCTGATAGCTATCCTGTGTCAGCAGATTTGCCTCATTTGGATTGGACAAAAAACCACACTCTACAATGACAGCCGGACAGGTAACATTTAGAAGTAAATAATAATTATCATTTGCTTTTTCAACTCTTCCTTTGTTACCTTCTGCCAGCTCGGCTACAAGCTCCTTTTGAATTATACCTGCGAGACTCTTTCCTCCCTCCGAACTCTTATAATAAAAAACCTGCGCTCCTTTTACTGATGATGAATGATAGCTGTTTTGATGAATACTTACCACCATATCAGCCGATGATGAATTTACTATTTCACATCTTTTTTTCATATCTGCCATTTTCTTATTGGTATCATCCTCTTCATAATGTCCCATATCAGCCTCTCTCGTGAGAATCACCTCTATATCAGCCTCTGTAGACGCTTCCAATATATCCTTTAATTTTTTTACGATGCTCAAATTAATATCCTTTTCCAGTTGTCCATCAACACCTACCTTACCAGGGTCCACACCACCATGACCAGCATCTAAAACAACTGTAAACTCCTCAGTTCCTTTGCTACTTTTTCTCTTTGTTTCCTCCTGTGAAATCCCTTTAGACGTATTCTCCTTATCTCCTCCGTCAATACATAAAACCAGTGCCAGCAATAGTACACCACCCACGCATAAGGACAATATTATATTTATTATCTGCTTTTTATTCTTCATAAGATAATCACTTTCACACTTCTCCTTAAATCCTATTCTTATATTTTTATATTAAGAACATTATTGTACAAATCTTATATATTTTTTTACGAGAATATGATATGATTGACATTATGATTTTGCTGTGATTATGGGAGGGTATTATGGAATTTAAAAGTATCTTATATGCAGATACAAATCCTGAAATTAATAAAATTGCACCGGCATTTTTTCAGGATTTACAGCTTGATTATTTACTAGGTCTTATTGAGCGCAGTGCCAAGGATTATGATATCCGACAGTACTACTATAGTTTTCCCGGCTCTGTTGACTTAATAAAATATCGCCAGAATGTTTTTTCTGACTTGTCAAATGTGCAGCTCAAAACAGCCATAAAAACATTTTGCTTAACGATGCAGAAATCACGTGCCGCACTGGATTTATGTAACCAGAGTGAAGGTGCTGTACAGTCTGCCAGCTTCTACATAGAAGCCGCCGATTTGTATTGGCACGCTGTCACTAGCTTTTTAAATGATTTAAGTGAATGCTCTCTTTCTGCTGACGGGTTTACTTTACTTGTCAAACATTTAGAAAAGCACATACACGACTTGAGAGAAGCCGGTTTTGAGCAGGCTATACTTAGCGCAAATGATTTCTTTGCATCAAAGCGCTTTAAGCTACATATCGATAACGAGTATGTAACCATAACTGAAGCTGCAGACGAAGAAAATAATGAGGAAGATTCTGATAAGGACGCGGACCTTAGCACCTCCAGAAATTATCTAAAGGATTTGGCTTCGCTTCTAAGCTTTGGAGCCGAGGAAGAAGATTTCACTGTAAATGATATTTTCCCAAATATTTTGGAGCCTTCCTATATGGAATCTGTTCTTATGAACACTTTAATGAAAAATAATAAAGCATTATTCAAGGATATTCGCTCTTTTCAAAGCAAATTTCCTGATTACCAGTCAAAGCTCATTCTTAATTTTGAGAAAGAGGTTCAATTTTACATAAGCTTTATAGAATTCAAGGAGAAAACCCAGGCACTTGGATATCCATTCTGCACTGCTAACATATCAGATACAGGCTGTTTTTCAGGTTCAGATGTATATGACCTTGCCCTTGTATGGAAAAATTCCAGCAGCGATTACAATGTAGTTTCAAATAACTTTAAATATAATGGCAGTGCGTCATTCTTTGTTGTCACCGGTCCTAATCAGGGCGGTAAGACTACATTTGCTCGTTCCTTGGGACAGGCGGTATATTTCTCTATGATGGGCCTCTATACAAATGCTTCATCCATTTCCTTACCGCTTTTTAATGGCATTATGACCCACTTTGAAGCAGAGGAAGTTCTTCAGTCAAACTCAGGAAAACTAAAAGAGGAACTTAATCGTCTCGCACCTATGATGAAGCAGGAGAAGAGAAATAGCTTTGTTATCTTAAATGAGCTTTTTACCACTGCCACAACCCACGACGCTCTGATTATGGGTCGAAAGGTTATGGAGCATTTTCTCAGTCGCGACTGCTACGGAATATATGTTACTCATATACAAGAATTGGCGGAGGAGACTGATTCTATTATAAGTCTTGTTGCTCAGTTAGAGGATGGCAGCAACCACAAGCGAACCTTTAGAATGATCAATGCTAAGGCACAGGGATATGGTTATTCCGATTATCTTGTATCTGAGTTTAACCTTAATTACGAAGATATTATAAGGAGGTTATCATAATGGATTCTTTTTTACTATACAAAGATTCATCAGCCGATGGAAAAAGAGGATATTCACACAGAAGTGATATTATAAAAGACTTAAACCTTGATATCCTCTTTAAGACTATGGCGAGAGAAGATATTTTCGTTGCAGAGAAGGCCAGACGAATCACTATGATTCCGCTGGAAACTCCAGAGGAAATTCGATATCGCCAGGAGATTATAAAGGATTTCTTGAATCATCAGGACATTATATCTGAATTATATTCCTGTGCCGAACGACAGCTAAAGGCTCTTCGCCAGTATAAGGAGGTTACTGAGAATAACCGTACCAGAACCACTAACAGAACCAGCGAAATTATAGAGACTCTCAATTACCTTAATTCAGGTCAAATGGAACTAATAAAAATTCGAGATATACTTAGAAGCAGCTCTGTATTTTTCCGCTCCGAGGGACTTAAAAATCTTTTGGCTCGTTTAGAGTCTGCGCATCTTGACCAGATTGCAGAAAGACTTAAAGAAACTGACTATTTTATAACTGGTGGCGAAATCCAATACACCCTTCAGTTTGGTGGCGGTTTAAAAATATGTAATGCTACAATTAATTACTTCACTGATAAAACTTTTTCCAAAAGGCGCACATCACAAAAGGGATGGAAAAACCTCTATAACAAATATGTGAAAAAGGACAGCATTTCGCTGACTGGTAACGAGACTCTACGTTCAGATGTATCACGTTTATCTGAAGTCACTATTTTACATGTGCTGAAATTTTATAGACCATACTTGACGGATATGATCCATTTCTTTGACCATTTTGCCGAAGAAATTGCTTTCTATATGGGTGTTATTCGCTTTATGACACGTATGGATGAACTTCATATCCCTCTCGCTATGCCTAAGCCTTTACCTATTGGCTCAAAAGATACATCCTTTGTAAATATTTATGAATTATCAATGGCCATATATCTTCAAATGCTGCCAGTAGTAAATAGCTTAAGCTTTACGGATAACCAATTGACTATTATTACTGGTGCCAATCAGGGTGGTAAATCCACCTTCCTTAGAAGTTATGGCATCGCACAGATTATGATGCAATGTGGCATGCCGGTTCCTGCCATTAGCTTTTCAGCACCAATCTACACACAGATATTTACTCACTTCACAAGACGTGAGGATGAACAGCTTAATAGCGGTCGTTTGCGCGAGGAGCTTTCACGTATTAGCCGTATGATAGACAATGCTTCTAAAAACTGCCTATTTTTATTAAATGAGTCCTTTGCAAGCACCACAGAAAAAGAGGGTTCGCGAATTGCGGACGGCATATTGCGAGCATTTTACGAAAAGGATATTTCCACTATGATGGTAACTCATCTTTTCCAGCTTGCCGAATCTCTTTACAATGAACAATTACCTCACACAACCTTCTTAGTTGCAGAGAGAAAAGACGATGGTGCCCGAACCTTTAGAATGATTCCTGGTGCACCGAGCTCAACAAGCTATGGAACTGACCTGTTTAAGATTTTAGAAGACTAATATTTTGAGATGGAATAAAGCGTAACCATTTAAAAAAGGTAGCTATGATGATACTTCATAGCTACCTTTTATTTTTATATTTCTTATACTAGATTGACTCTACTGCTGCTCTCTCAATTGGTAATCCAGCCTTGTATCTGTTCTGGATGAACTTATCAAAGCCTTCTACATCCTTTGGATTTGGAGCAAGTGTTGTTCCTTCCTGTCCTGCAAAAATCTTGTTGTTAAGGAAGTCATCAAGTGTCTCGCCAGCTTCTTTATTAATCATATATGAAGCAAGTACTGCGATACCCCAAGCTCCACCTTCACCTGCTGTATCCATAACTGTAACAGGTGCATTGATAGCTGCTGCAAGAATGCTCTGGCCTACGCCCTTTGTCTTAAAGAGACCACCATGTCCAAGAATCTTATCAATCTTAACGCCTTCCTCCTTAAGAAGAATATCAAGACCACACTTAAGTGCACCAAGAGATGTGAAAAGATGTACTCTCATAAAGTTAGCAAGGTTGAAGTTGCTTTCTGGTGTACGTACAAACATTGGACGTCCTTCCTCGAAGCCTGTTACATGCTCACCTGAGAAATAGTTGTATGCGAGGAGTCCGCCACAATCAGCATCTCCCTCAAGAGCTTTATTGTAAAGTGTACCAAAGAGCTTATTCATATCAACTTCCATACCAAAGCTCTCAGCAAACTCCTTGAAGAGATTTACCCATGCATTAAGGTCTGATGTACAGTTGTTGCAATGTACCATACCTACAAGATTACCTGTTGGTGTTGTAACAAGATCAATCTCATCATGAACCTTATTTAAATCCTTCTCAAGTACAACCATTGCGAATACTGATGTACCTGCTGATACGTTACCTGTCTTCTTTGTGATACTATTTGTTGCTACCATACCTGTACCAGCATCTCCCTCTGGAGGACAAAGTGGGCAACCAGCCTCAAGCTCTCCTGAAACGTCAAGGAGCTTAGCACCTTCAGCTGTAAGTGTACCTGCATTGTCACCTGCAAGAAGAATCTTTGGCATAATATCATTTAACTTCCATGGGAAATTCTTTGCTGCAACTAATTCATCGAACTGTGCAACCATCTTTGCATTGTACTGCTTTGTATCAATATCAATAGGGAACATACCAGATGCCTCACCAATACCGAGAACCTTCTCGCCTGTAAGCTTCCAGTGAATGTATCCTTCAAGTGTTGTCAAATATGTAATATCCTTAACATGCTCCTCACCATTGAGAATTGCCTGATAAAGATGTGCTATACTCCATCTCTGTGGAATATGGTAATTAAATACCTCTGTAAGCTTTGTTGAAGCTTCCTCTGTGATTGTATTTCTCCATGTACGGAAAGGAACTAAAATCTCTCCCTGCTTATCAAATGCCATATATCCGTGCATCATAGCTGAGAATCCCATAGCTGCAAACTTCTTAACAGAAACGCCATACTTTGCCTTTACGTCAGCTACCATATTCTTGTATGCATCCTGCACACCTGTCCAGATATCGTCAAGGCTGTATGTCCATACACCGTTCTCATATCTGTTCTCCCACTGATGGTCACCTGATGCGATAGGATAATTGTCCTCACCTATAACAACTGCTTTAATTCTTGTTGAACCAAACTCAATACCAAGAACTGCTTTTCCACTCTCAATAGTGCTCTTTGCGTCAAAACTCATTACTTTTTTCCTCCATATAAAAATCTTTTATGGTCACATCGAAATTGACCGTCGCTATTTTGATTATATCAATAATCTAAACTTTATACAAGCTAAATTACTTTAAGAATTCTCCAATTGCTTCCCAGGCTTCCGGCGACTCAAGACCTAGTCTCCAGCAGGCAACACCAGCCAGATTATTGGATTTCATAACATTTAATTTAGCTGTGAGGGATGTTTTATCCTCAAGCCATATTCTGGAAAGTCGTCCGTCAGCGTAATATTCACCATAATGCTGCCCTAAATCCTCAAGCCAGACAATGTTTGCACCGTTGTCCTCCAAAAGCTTTCTTGCTGTTTCCAGACCATATGCCTTGCTACTCAAAGCATAGTCACCATTTATGGCATCCTCAACTATAACGGCTCCATCTGGCGCATTCTCCAGCGAATCCTCATACCATACTCTTGTAAAAAACGGTATGGCATTTATAACTCTTGATGCCGGTACCTCCAGCAGAGTGTCTGTTATGCCATTTGTCACATATGGTAGTGAGGCAACACTTCCTGCCTGATTACATCCGGCCCAGTGCTCGTCGTAACCCATTATAACAAGATAATCTACAGCCTCGCCAACTGACTCCCTGTCGTAATACTGATTATCTTCTCTTGGCACATACATATCTACAGATAACACAAGACCTGCTGACTCACATTCTATGGCTAATTCTCTAATAAACTGAATATAACCCTCTACATATACTCGTCTGATATTCTCAAAATCAATATTTATGCCATCCATTCCACAGGCGGCAGCTTCTTCCATAATGTTACCAATAAGCTTTCTTCTTGATGACGTAACGGATAAGGCTTTATTAACTAAGCTATTTCCATCTTCACCAAAAACAAAATCACTTATAAGTCCCCATACCTGAATTCCTGATTTGTGTGCTTTATCAACATAGTTTTTTGAAGCTAAAGAACTTATACCACCATAGATATCAGTGACTTCAAACCAAGTTGGAGATATAACATTTAAGCCATCTGCACCCTTTATAAGGCTGCTTAATGAATCATTGCCTCCTTCATACTCCATTTGATGCCAGCCGAGACAAACTTTTTCATCCATTGTAAGATATGTGTATGGCTCATACTCCACCCACGACTTTTCGAGGGTCCATGTTTTTTCGTACGACTCTCCCAGTTTACCATTTTCAATGTAGCCCATTATTCCGTCTCCATTGCATACTTTGGTCCAAGTGTCGCCATCACTTACAATGTAGAGCTCTGCATCCTTTGAAATATCAGCCACAATAGGGTAGCCAACACCCTTATCCGTTCTTAAAACTGTAGCTTCTGTGGTCTTTGCCAAAGTCACCTGATTATTTACTTTGACATCAACTCTATGTGGCTCACTGTATGTCTCAGATAATATACCGCCATTCATTATCTTAATGTAATCTATGCTAATATATGCTGACTCGTCCACCCACAGAACCGGCTCTGTACCTGCTGTGTTCTCTTTGCCGTCTTCTGTGTATGTCAGCTGACCTGACACAGCGTCATATATATGCTTTGATGAGGCATATGTCAATATTTTTTCCGTCTCATCAAAATAATAATGATCATCTATCTTTTCTCTTACTGTCTGATAATTTATATAATAATAACCATCTTTTACAAAGCCTGCGCCTGACAGTCTTCCATCCACGATTACTGCCGCACCGTCATACTGACCAACCTGCTCTATTTCAAAATAACTTTCCAAATCAGCATATTCTGTGTTTTCCTTTGATTTACATGCTCCAATGCTCAATGCAAGAGCTCCAACCATTGCCAATATAGATATTTTCTTTACTCTATTTCCAAAAATCAACAATCCTACCTCCAAATAGAAATTCCACTGGACATTATACCAAATCCGTTTCTTCAAGTCTACATTGAAGATTTAAAAGGCCGCACATTTCTGCACGGCCAGTTTTCTTTATTTTTCTTTTTTGTTTGCTGTTTGTAAATCTTCTCTTATATTATTGTTATGTTTTCCGTTTTTTATTTCCTCCATGCAGAATAAAATCAAATTAATAGTTACATTTATCTTAAAATCTTAAATCAATAATTTTTCTTTATCCTCATTCTCCTTTCTTTTACTTTTATAATCAACAATTAATGTCGGTAAAATTATGCCAATAAATCTGTGATGAATTAAATGTCCACATAATCCTACTGCGTATTTATTTTTCTAATGCTTTGTTCATAAATGCCAATAAGTTCTCCTCTAGCAAAATGCGTCTGTTGTATACATCTTCTGCATCCTCCTCAGACAATCCATAAGAAGATATAACGTACACATTCCACGGATAATTGGCTTTAGTTTTTTTATCATATTCAGTTTTGTAAACAGCCAGATATAGATATGCACCCTCGTACACCTCCACATCTGTCCTTGCAGACGATATCATATGCACTTCCCTCTCATCGAGAAATGCAAAAAATCCTTCGTCTGTTTGACCTGTGATTTCCTTGCCGGAAACTACTATAAAATCCTCTCCGTTAGGAAAATGAATCCTAATATCGCAGAGAGTTGTAACCTGTTGACCCTTGGCCACATTGACATAATCAATATAGTATTCCCTTAGCTCTTCCACCACAGCCTCACCTGTAGTCGCTTCTTCTGACATATGAACTTCACTTGACTCATCTTCTCTATGTACCGTGGTTATCGTTTTTTCCACCGGCTCCTTATGATTGTTTATGCTCACAAGTATAGCTACTACAACAATGAGAAATACACCTGCACCCACAGCCAAAGCTGTCGTTGCCATCTTTCTTTTTTTGCCTCTTATAAGTGTCATATTTCCTCCTAAAACAAGGCTTCAAAAAAATCAACTAAGCCACTGTCTATGACAAGCGGATTTTCTATATATGGTCTCACCACTGCGTATATACTATGTTTTTTACGCTCTGCTTTTATCTGCTCATGACTTCCTGCCAGAACATAAAGCCATGTATCACTGCCAGCATAGGAATCTGCCTTATCATAAAAAGTTTCCAATTTTTTTGACATCCATGGATATAATGAGCTGACAATCATTTTGTGATCACACCTTAAAAAATCATCTTTTATCACGCCATCCGTTCCAAAATCTTTTATAACAATGTGATAATTTTCTGCATTAATATCCATCTCATTTACAGCACCCTTAGGATAATAATCACAGCCTCCGTATGAAAAGGATAATGTATTATCACCATGCCAATCCATACCCACAAGCTTATCCTTAGCCTTAATGAAATCTCTGCTTCCATTACACTCACAAACGGCCACTCTCTTTTTTAGAAAAGCTACTAGATAATTTGCAATAGATACAGACATAGAAGTAACCCCAGCTCCTCTATGAAGGCCCATTACTCCTATTACTATTGTTCTTTGCTTTCTTCGAAGCTCTTCTAAATAACCTTGTTTTCTTTTTATTTAATTCACCTCCCTGACTATATCCAAGCTCCATCATAAGTCCTTGGAAAAATTCTTTTTCTATATTGCCTTCAACAAACACATCATCCATATATGGAATTTCCAATCCTACACTTTCTATGCTCTTCCATAAAGCTAAAGATTTGCCCTTTGACGCAAGGTTTGAAAGAACTATCAGCTTGCACCCTACAGATTCTTTTACCTCTGACAGCTCTGTATATTTTTTTATAGAATTGTCTAACTCCCACGGCTTTGTGCCCAAGATAAGCAAAATAATATCATTGGGGTTTATATCCGAAGCTTCCACTCCTGTACAATCCTTAATCAAAACATCTGCCGATACCTGCAGCTTTACCTGCGGACCATACTCCGGTTTTAATAGCAGAGCTCCCTCTCTAAAAAAACCACCTTTGTAATCAAGCTTTCTTTCCTTGGCAAGAAGCCGCAAATGATTAGAAGCATTACACTCCTCATAGACAACTGATTTTCCCACATTTGCCAAATATGAAGCTAATGCAAGACTTATATGTGTTGTTCCAACTCGACTTTGAGCTCCTACAATATAGATATTTAGAGGTTTATTTTCATTGCTATATGCATTGTCTTTTGATAATATCTCCTGCAAATTCTTCTCAATGACACTGACAGAGACAAAACGCTCTTCACTGTCAACGCACAAGCATTGCAAGACAATCATTTTGTATTTTCCTGAAATATTATTGGGAAATTTTAAAGAATTAGTGCCTTTATGCTCACAAGCCTGGCCTGTAATCATAAAATAAAGCACTGCTCCTATACCATATATGTCAGTTCGCTGGTCTAATTTTTCATAACGATACTGCTCAGGTGCAGCATAACCTACTGTTCCAAACAAAAACCGCCTCTTGTCTGATTCGTCAGCATAATACGAACTTCCAAAGTCCACCAGATAGACTTTATCATTGTTAATAAGAATGTTTTTTGGCTGTATATCCAAAAATAGAATAGGTATAGGTTTATGACTATGCAAATAATTTACAATCTCGCAGATTTTACATCCGATAAATGAAGCTTCCTCCAAAGACAATGTTCCCTTTTCCAAAACATAATCATAGAGATTTGTGCCTTCCATATATTCTTCAACAATATAATATGCACTAGCATCTTCCTCTATATCATATATAACTGGAATACTGGGATGTCTAATAGTTTTAAGAATATTTATCTCGGAATAAAAACTGCTTTGATGTATAGATTTTTTGAGAATCTTTTTTATAATTCTCCTGGATAACATACTGAGATGTTCTACCAGATAAACGGCAGTGGTGTCAGACTCATAAACAACATCGACTACCTTGTATTTTTCAAATAATGTAATTTGTACGGTTCCTTCTCCTTCCGACAAGTACATACAGCTTGAAAAACCTCTTTAGTAATTATAAACACATCTGGTATATTTTTCAAGATTTTTTTGCATAATAATACTTTACATATAGGTTGTTTTTAGGGTATACTAATAATGCAATAACTATATCCAACATCAAAACAAAGAGGTCTTTATATGAAAATTGAAAAAATCAATGACAATCAAATAAAGTGTACTTTGAATAGGTCGGATTTGGCTTCAAGACAGATAAAGCTTAGCGAGCTGGCGTACGGCACAGAGAAAGCAAAAAGTCTTTTTCGTGACATGATGCAACAGGCATCAAACGAATTTGGATTTGAGGCCGAGGATATTCCTCTTATGATAGAAGCCATCCCTGTTTCTGGGGATTGCATTGTCCTTGTTATTACAAAGGTTGAAGATCCTGAGGAGCTTGACACACGTTTCTCAAGATTTGCCCCTTCTATGGACGAAATAGATGGTGATGAACCAGCCGATGACGAAGGAAACTCTCTTTCAACAGGTCAGTCAGCCAGCGACTTATTGGATTTATTTAACCATCTTAAGACAGAGCTTAAGAACGCTGTGGAGGGTACTGGTGACAACTTCATTCCATTCCCTCAGGCACTGGCCAAAAAGCAGGCTAACTCTGCGCCAGTTGTCTCAAAGGAAAAAGAAGCTCCTAAGGTTGTGAACACTACGCCTAAAAATATCGTAAAGATATATGCTTTTAAAGAGCTTGATTCCATTATCAGCGTTGCTAAGAAGCTTACAGAGATGTATAATGGTGCCAATTCTTTGTACAAATCACCACAAGAAGGCATTTACTACTTATGTATAAACAAAGGTACTCAATCTGTTGAAGATTTTAACAAAGTATGCAACATACTTTCAGAGTACGGTACTGCTGCCAAATTTACTGCGGCAGGTGAAGTTTATTTCAAAGAACACTTTAAAAAGATTATTGCCAAGAGAGCTTTACAAAAGCTTTCACTGGTTGAAAAATAGGAAGGAGATTATATTTATGCAGATCACTAAGGATATGCTCATTGGACAGATTGTTAATGGAGACGAGAGAACAATTCCTGTATTATTAAATGCAGGTATGCATTGTCTTGGATGCCCCTCAGCACAGGGTGAGTCATTAGAGGAAGCTTGTATGGTTCACGGAATTGATGCTGACGAGCTCGTTGCACAGCTTAACGCTGCATTAGCTTAATTCAATTAAACAAACAAAAAGACGCTGGTTTTAATCAGCGTCTTTTCTTTATATCACTCTCCAAGAACCATATATCTCATACCACTATCGTTATATATATTTTCTAACTCATAGTATCCCATATCAAATTCTATTCCTGTATCCAAATCAGTCATATATACTGTACCGACAGCACCTTGATATCCATTATAGCCATCCACACATACAAGTCCATAATCATCAACCATAATGAGTACCGGCATTCTGTTTGTAACATAGTAAAACATTGTATCGTAGTGTGCTTTTGACACATCAAGAACTGAGCCATCCCATATGTCAGCTGCCAAATCAAATGAGTCGTAACCCTGACCCACCATATACTTCATATCAATTCCTACACTATTAACCTTACCAGCTCTAGCCCACACATAATTACCATTACCATCAATGACTACTCCGTAATTTTCGTATGCAGTATTTATGGCTTCATATAGCTTTTCTGTTACTAGCTCCAGCTCACCATCTGCATATACATACAGATTCATATCCGGATTTTCATCCTTTATTGGTTCAAAGGAATTTCCCTGAATAAATGCTATCTCATCCGGCACCAGCTTCTCCAGCTCATTCTCAGACGTAATGGTATATGCAAACTCTAGTATTAGCTCCTTCTTTTTTAAGTCTGTTGCAATAATACTTAGCTCAACTATTGAATTGGCAGATACGTTCTTGTTAATATACTGGTCATCTTCAATATTTACGAAGCTGCCATTTTCATCCTTGGACATTCTCTTAAGCTTCAACATATTTCCTTCTATGGACACATCTGATACATAGATATTTTCCTTTTGATAGCTTTCCACATTTTCTTTAGACTCTAACATAACACTTAGCTTATACATTGGAAAAATTGTATCACCAATCTGGTCAACATATACATCCGACTGCTTTGCAGCTCCATATATAAGGTCATGTTCAATAAATCCTATTGCCTTTATATACTCGCCTTCTGCTGCTTCTATTATATAGTCATCGCCTGTTTTAATATTGATAACTCGAATGGAATCAGCATTATCAATTGTTGTGTTTTCATGCCATGCAATAATGTTCTTATCGTCGCTTATAATATAATTTCCTTTTTTAAGGCCTGATACCAGCTGAACATACTCGTTACTATCGAAGGTAACTGTGTAAATAGCATCATCTATCATCAGATATAAAAGGTTATCATCTTTTATATAAGCAAATTTGCCCATGGATTCATTTAAAATATAAAATGGTTTCGTAGATGGCACAAATGCCAGCTCAGTTACCTTGTTAGACTCTCTCTCGTACCTGTAAAGAGCTGTTCCTACTTTTCCCTCATGTCCACCTTTATTCATATAACCATATACTATGAATAAAACGTTTCCATCTCCATCCGTAGATATTATCTCTATGTCATTTTCATCAAAGACATCTCGCACATCATTGTCACTACCACTCTCAAATGAGAACACATTTATTATCTGATTTTTTGACATATCCATAAGCCAGAGATTTCTCTCCTTGACCAGGCTTACATAATTCCCTCTAGGACTATACGAATAATCTACAGTCAAATCACTATCAATACCCAGATTTATACGGGTTGTCGATACGTTATGATTTCTTCCGTCTAAAATCTGCTCCATCTTTCGCTCATAAACGTAAAGATACATAACATCCCCGTTCTTTTTTATTCGGTAGTATTCAGTAACGTTGTAATATTGGGCAATGCCATATTCATTGCTGGCCATTACCTTATACTGAAGCTCGTAGCTTCCAAAATCATCAAGAATTTCCTTAATTGTTACCATCGGCTCTGTTACCCTGGATACTTTCAAATCACCCCAGGTAAAGCTTGAAAAACTTGACTTTATATTTACATATCCAAGATTAGTACTATCTGATAAGCTGCTAGGTTCAAGATAAGGAAGAAAATCCATCGCCGCATTATCATCAAGAGAGCTTATGCTCATGGCACTGACGAAATCAATATGCTCCTTTATATCCGACTGAGTTTGTTCCTCAATTCTAGTATAATAATATATATTTCCATGCTTTTCTGATACCAGTTCAATAATCAAAAGATACTCTGTATCCTTTTCTACAATATTGCTGACATCTATTGTCGCATATATATTATCACCCGATGTAACAAACTTTTCGATATTCTGCTTGTCGATAAGTCTCTCGGTATCCAAGCTTCTAATCTCATATGACATAGTGGCAATAACATTGCCATATCTTCGTATATTTACGCCTAATGTTCTCTGCTCATCCAACGGTGTTATACAATCTCGCATATACTTTCCATCCATATATGTGGTATAACCTTGAAGCATATTTATATTAGCATCCTGATATACCATATTTACAATTGGCAGTGTCGCAGACTGCATAACCTGTTCGCTGTCTTCATTAGTCTCATAAATAGACACGAAATATACTATTAAAACGCCTATAAATGCAATAACTGACGTTCCTATTTTTAAAAGTAATTTTTTCATTTTTGTATCCTCTGCTAAGAAGCATCAAACTTTTTCTAACAGGTACATTTTACCCTATATTTCAAAATATATCAACAAAAGCCTCCTATTCTGCAATTTCTTCTGCGTATTCTTCTTCGAAGCATCTCGTTGACAACTAATACCTCAACTAAATTTTTATCATATTCCTTTTTCTTATCACATATACCCTTAGCCACATTTAATACTCTCACTTTATCCGGATATGCATCAAACATAATACTTCCATCATATTCAAGCTCATCACATTTATCTTCCACCACTAGCTGTATTTCCATTAGTTCAACCGGATATAATGATTTTAAAAAATCCGCATCCTCTCTATCCTCATCATACGGACTAAACCTCCTGTACATAGAAGTATCACTTTCAAACATCTCTGACATACTTCGCTCCAATATATTATATTAATAGAATGTATGCTATATCACTAAACAATATGATATAAAATTAAATATATTTTAATAAAAGATGACTGACTTCTTCAGGATATATGCAATCATTGCTTAATATAGACGTTTTTGGCATAATCGGAAGTAATACCTTTATTCCACGTGCATCTTTATACAACTTAAGAAAACTATCAAGTCTTATATTTTTTTTACATTGATGAAAAGCATATACAAGGGCCATCACTGTCCTATATGGTCCATCCACATCTTTTGATAAAACAATCGGCACTCTGGCCTTTCCTCTCTCTCTTATCCAATATTCAACTATCCACTTATCTCTTCCAAATTTTCTATATATATCCACAATGATATAGGAAGTTATAACCATTTCAGATAAGTGATTCTCCCACAAATAAAGCTCGTTTTCACGATTTATCTTCATAGCTATAGCGAATCCCGTATTTCCAAATACCAACCTGTAATTTTTATTTATTCTGTCCGTAATATGGTCAAATCGTCCAATTTTTAAAAGTATTCCATATTTTATAAGAGTATCCATAGCAGTTCCATAATCTCTGCCTCTTGCATGTCTATTTATGGCGGTTAGACAAAATCCCGAGGTATCTTCCGGCTCATATTTAGCCGCCCACAGACATATATCCCATAGCTTTGAATAAAATGTCTTATCCTCTCCGGCAATTTTTCTCAAAATCCTTTTGAGCATATCTATATGACGCTCATATATCAAAGCCTTATTTCCCGCAGATGCAAGGTAGCTTACCATTTCCGGCATCCCACCTATCATCATATACAGATTAAAGCTACCAATATTATGTTCTACATCAATGTCCGTTAATGCATCACAAAATTCTGCAAAGCTTAAAGGATACATTTCCAAAATAGAAACCCATTCATAATATATTGGGATTTTCTCGTATAAATCAGACACAACAATGCTCGTTATTATAATGCTTTTTGTGTCACAATTTTCATAAGCTTTTCTCAACGTTTCCTCAATATCATTTTCACTATTTACATCATCATATATTGGGATTTTCATATCTATATTTTTTACAAGCTCATTTACTGCCCATGTTTTTCCACAACCAAATGTACCCTTCAAAATCAATATTTTCTTATCTTCGCACTTATACCACTGATACAAATCTTCCATTATCTTTCGTTGCATATTTCCTCCTATGCCCTGCTCATAAAGCTAGCCAGCACAACACTGGCTACGATACTGGCAAATGTGCTAATCAATGCACCTTTTAGTGTCCATCTTGTTTTTGTAACTTTTGCAGCAAGAAAATAAACTGACATTGTATAAAAAATAGTCTCTGTGCAGCTTAACATAATAGATGCAATAAGACCTATGTACGAATCAGTCCCATACTCCTTAAATACATCCAGAAGCAAGCCTGTTGCTGCAGATGAGGAAAACATTTTTACTATAGTCAAAGGGACTAATGATGCAGGGAAATCTATTAAATTTGTAATATAGCTCAATTTTTGGGATAAAAAATCAAAGAATCCAGAACTTCTTAAAACGCCTACACCTACCATCAATCCTATTAGTGTAGGCAAAATGCCAGCAACTGTCCTCATACCGTCTTTGGCACCTTTCACAAAGTCATCATAAACATTTTTCTTCTTAAGAATACCTGTTCCGACAATGCAAAAAATCAGCAGCGGAATAATCATATCAGAAAGATACAATAGAATTGACATAAAATCCTCTACATTTTTACCTCACTGATAGTATATTCCACTGCAACCAAAAAATCTACTATTTTTTTAAGTAACTTCGATTCACAAGGCACTTTATATTTTTCTTCCTATAATGCGAATTATGGAATGGAGATATGCACTTTGTGAATTGAAGTTACTGGTTATATATTGGTGTAGCTACGTATATCCATGTTTCGTCGTTTATTTCGTCGTAGGATATTACAATGTTGATGTTGGATTTTGTTGTTCCATTTACAACATAATCCTCTATTTTTTCTGTGTATGCATATACTGTATATATGTCATCACTACTTCCTCCTATGACAAGTTCTCCATCCATGCCTTCTATGATTTCTTCACATATCTGGTTTTTCTTTGCATTACTTATCGCACCTTTTATGCTTCCTTCAAGACTTAAGGTTACATCTGCTGACATTCCCAAATCATTAAAAGCATCTCTTAATTTCTGCTCGTAATATACAGCACTTTCTATAGAATTTTCTATGGATACATCCACCGTAATGTACTGCTCTAAGGATACCATATTATCCTGTGATATATTTTCTATAGTAACTATTCTTATATCTGTCACAGATGTATCAGTCGTTGTTACATAGGATGCGATTTCAATTGCTGATGTATCACCTTCCTCGTATTGTCGACTTGTTTCTATATTTAGTTCTCCTTTGATACCAAGAGACTTTGCTATATTTATTATGAGCTCCTTTTTAGCATCATAAGACAGATATCTATTACCATAATTGACATATACAGATACTGTTCCATTAGTCTTTATATAATTTCCCGGTGCAAAGGCTGTTACTATATCCTTTTCCACATTATCATCTTTCCATGAACTTATAAGACCTATGAAGGCCACCAGCCATACTGCAACCAAAAGACCTATTGCCTTAAATCTTTTATCTTTCAACTATAAACACTCCTTTTTATTAAAGATGTTTTCATTATTTCCATCTTTTGGAGCTTTATACACATTTTTCAGAAACGAATGGGGCTGCATATAAAATGCAGCCCCATTTGCTTATTTTCCAACAAGATTTAATCTTGTAAGTGAACGTTTTAGTGCAGCCTCAGCTCGTACTGTATCTATTCCGCTTCCGCCTTCCTTAAGACGTCTTTCAGCACGTATTCTTGCCTCATTAGCTCTGTTTTCATCAATTTCCTCAGGCCACTCAGCCACCTCTGCCATAATCTTAATAGAATCCTGTAAGATTACCATAAATCCAGAATGAACTGCTGCTTCCTTTACACCATCTGCCTCGTGGATGGTAACAATCCCCGGAACTACTACATTAGTCATAGGAACGTGGTTTTTGTAAATACCTACCTCTCCCTCACTTGTTGTAAGCTCCAAGAAACTTGCCTGACCTTTATAAAAGGTTCTCTCAGGCGAGATGATTTCAAGGTCGAAAAATTTTTCATCTGCCATACGCTCTCACCTATTTAACCTTTGCTAATACATCTTCAATACCACCACAGTTGAGGAAGTAGCTTTCAGGTATGTCATCATACTTACCTTCAAGAATCTCCTTGAAGCCCTGAATTGTCTCACTGATTGGAACGTACTTTCCTTCCAAGCCTGTGAACTGTCCAGCTACGAAGAATGGCTGAGAAAGGAATCTCTGTACCTTTCTTGCTCTTGAAACGACAAGCTTGTCATCCTCTGACAATTCATCCATACCAAGAATCGCAATGATATCCTGTAACTCTTTATACTTCTGAAGAATCTCCTGCACTCCTCTTGCTACCTTATAATGCTCCTCACCTACAACTCTTGGGTCAAGAATTCTTGATGTTGACTCAAGTGGGTCAACGGCAGGATAAATACCTAATTCAACGATGCTTCTTGATAATACTGTTGTAGCATCAAGATGAGCGAATGTTGTAGCCGGAGCCGGGTCAGTTAAGTCGTCCGCAGGTACATATACAGCCTGTACGGAAGTGATGGAACCATTCTTTGTAGAAGTAATACGCTCCTGTAAAGCACCCATCTCTGTCTGAAGTGTCGGCTGATAACCTACG
>JAFSIA010000054.1 GCA_017440045.1 Lachnospiraceae bacterium | reverse complement strand
TCACTAGATTTTTAGGCTTCTACTATAGAATATTCCTATCATCCCGAATTGGTGCAGAGGGTATGGGCCTTTATCAGATGATTTTTCCCGTGTATGGACTGTGCCTGTCTCTTTGCGCTTCAGGTATCCAGGTATCCATATCCCGGTTCGTATCAGGCAGGGAAAAATGTTCATTAAAAACTTTAGCAGCAGGTTTATCTATAGCCTTACCCCTCTCACTTATATGCTCTGTCATCATTTTTTTCGGCAGTGACATCATATCTTCAACCTACCTTAACGAGCCAAGGTGCAGTATTCTTTTAAAATTTTCTGCCATCTCACTGCCTATGGCGGTCATTCACAGCTGCGTAAACGGTTATTTTCTAGGAAAGAAAAAAGCTTTTGTCCCCGGCATATCTCAGTTTATTGAGCAATTGGCCCGTGTGGCAACTGCCTGGTGCATCTTTTTTATGGCTAATGAGCATCTGTCAGATGACATTGTCTCTCTGGCTGTTGTAGCTGTCATTGGCCTCGTAGCCGGTGAATTTGTATCTATGTTGGTTTCCATCATTGCCACTATTATTGACAACCCTATATCAAAAAGGACACTGAAAGGCAATTATTACTGTTCCGTAAAAAGGATGGTTAACCCGCTGGCGAAAATGGCATTTCCACTTACTATGACAAATCTAATCCTAGGTCTTGTCCATAGCTTGGAAGCCACAGCCATACCCTTCTTTCTTAATAAATACGGACTAACCTACGGCAATGCCATAAGTATATACGGAATCCTCACAGCTATGGCTATGCCATTTATAACATTTCCTACAACTGTTACCGGAGCAGTATCCAGAATGTTGCTCCCAACCATAGCTGCTGCAGAAGCAGAAAGAAACTATGAACGTATTTCCAAATTATCACTAAAAACCTTGAAATACAGTGCATTACTTGGTATGTTCTGTACCTGCTTCTTTGCCCTTACAGGCGAAAAAATCGGCAAAATAGTGTACAACAATGAAACCGCCGGTGACTTTATAACAATACTTGCATGGTTATGTCCACTTATGTTTATATCAGGTACAGTGGGCAGTATATTGCATGGCTTAGGGCTTACCAAAACAACTTTTTATCAAAATATGGCAGGTTCATTGCTTCGTCTCTCTTTCACAATCTTTGCCATACCTATATACGGAATAAAGGGGTATCTATGGGGAATTTTAGCAAGTGAGCTTTTATGCACGGTGCTACATACAGGAAGTATGTTGAATTATATAAACAAAAATAAAGAAATATCCGGCGCTAGAAACTAGCGCCGGACCACTTTTCTCTATGTACTATTATCTGCTGAGTATTGGTGTTATAAGACTTACATTCTGGTATTCGCCTTCAAACTCTATACGCATAACGCTTACATTTTCAAGGTCAACTGTAATTGGCTCTGATGCAAATCCCTTCATAACATCACCTGATGTATATATAACCTGATCATCACCATAGATTACTACACGACCTGCTTTTTCGCTCTCTTTACAAGTTTCATTCAAGATTACTAATGCTGATAAAGTATTGTAATTAGAAACATTATACTCTACATACGATAATTCTGCTTCAAAATTAGCAATTCTCTTATTCATTCCCCACTCATATGTAGAACCATATGCATCTGTATATAAAGTTGGACTAACCATTCCTGCTGTATTCAATAAATACTCTGGTCCAACATAAATATAGCCTGAATCTGCTATTGGCTCTATATCCTTAAGTCCTGCTGGAACATATAATGATATAATTTCATCAGCCATTTCCTGTGTGAAATAATTGTTTACGCATGATGTTACAAAATCCTTGATTTCATCTGTCATACCTTCATCAAACATTGTCTGTGCCTGTAATGCAACTACACTCTTATATGCAGGAAGAATTTGTAATGCATATTCATCTGCCTCGCTACAATCATCCCACTTGCTTGTTGATGCAAGAACTACGAGAATAGCGAAAGCTTCCTCATATTCTTCATTCTCTGCACACTTCTTTGCATCCTTAAATGCATCCTTACATATATCATCAAGGGCATCCTGAAGGTTTTCAAGTATTTCTTCCGTTATATCTGAGTTGTACATCTCACCTGTAATCTTATTTATGGCATCTGTATATTCTCCATCATCTGCATAATCTTTTGCTGATGATATAACTTCATCATAAAAAGAATTTGACATACCTACTTCGTATTCTTCATACAACTCTTTAAGTTCTTCATCATCACTTATGAATTCCATAGCTTCGCCAATCACATCACATGCTCTTGAATAATCATCATTATCTGCATATTCCTTCGCTTTTTTTATGGCGTCAGCCTTGTAATTTTCGTAGCACTGCTGAATCTTTGACTGTGCATCCTCATAATTTGGATCTATCTCATCAACATTTAAATAATAATAGACAGCATCCTTGTAATAACCGCCTTCGAAGTTAGCTTCTCCGTTCTCATAATAATCTCTTGATACCTCTATAGATGTAGCAAAGAAATCATATTCACTTGCCTTATCGTTTATCTGTGGAATATTATAAAGTGCCATTGCACTGCATACATTCTGGAATTCTTCTCTTGATAACTCCTCTTTTAAGAACTTCTCCTTAGCTTCCTCAAGCTCTTCGTCAAGATACTTTGTAAGCTCTACTATATCTTCTTGTTCAAAATTCTTGGCATTCTTTAAGAATTCCTGATTAGCCAACACATAATTATCTTCGTCTAGTGCTTCCTTAATAGAGTCAACAGGACTTCCGCTTAAAAGAATCACTAAAAGTACAACTACTGCAGCAACTACTACAAGTCCTGCAACCAAGCTAATAATAACTACTTTCTTCTTGCTCTTTTTCTTTCCCTCAACAGGCTGATTTGCCATTGGCTGCTGTGGCTCTACCGGTGCCATCATAGGCTGTGGCTCTACCGGTGCCATCACCGGCTGCGCATCTGCTGGCTGTGCTACTACAGGCTCTACCGCTACTGGTTCTGCCACTACCTGTTCTGTTGCTACTGGTTCTGTTGCTACCGGTTGCTCCTCTACATATGGCACCATAGGTATACCACATGTTGAACAAAACTTCCATTCACTTTTTGCTCCGCATTGTTTACAAATATTCATCTTAAGTTCCTCCGTAATATTGTATTTTTATCAGCAATTTCGCTGTATAATCACGCTATTTAAGCCTTCCTAATTCCACTCATAAGGCGTATTCTGATAAACATAATAATCAAGCCAATTGGTATAGAGGGCGTTAGCATGTGAACGCCATGTAAGCAAAGGCATATTCTCCGGATTGTTATCTCTATAATAATTATATGGCACTTCAATATCCATACCCTTTGCCACGTCTCTTTTGTACTCTTTGTCCAGTGTATCTCTGTCATATTCAGGATGACCTGTCACAAATATCTTCTTGCCCTTTTCTGCCATAACGATGAATGAACCTGCCATAGCTGACTCTGCCAGCACAAGTAGTCTGTCATCTGCTGCTATCTTTGCATCATCGATTCCTGTATGGCGTGAGTGAGGTGCCAAGAACACATCATCGAAGCCTCTCATAAGTGGCTCTTTTCTCTTTAACACTCTGTGTTCAAATATACCAAACATCTTCTTATCTAAAAGATGCTTCTCTATGCCGTAATGATAATAGAGTCCTGCCTGAGCTGCCCAGCAAAGGTGCATTGTGGATGTGACATTGGTCTCTGTCCAGTCCATTATCTCCTTAAGCTCGTCCCAATACTCAACCTGTTCAAAATCCATAAGTTCAAGTGGTGCACCTGTTATGATAAAACCATCGAATTTCTTATTCTTAATCTCTGAAAACTTTGAATAAAACTTGTTTAAGTGGCTCATTGGTGTATTCTTCGATACATGATTCTCCACACATACAAAGGTCACATCAACCTGCAGTGGTGTATTTGACATTGCTCTAAGCAGCTGTATCTCCGTATCATGCTTAACAGGCATCAGATTAAGCACTCCTATTTTAAGAGGTCTGATATCCTGGCTGATAGCACGGCTTTCATCCATAATAAATATATTTTCGTTCTCTATAACTGCCTTTGCTGGCAAATCTCCCTGTACTTTTACCGGCATTGTAATCCCTACCTTTCTATATTGGCCATATCCATAAACTCTTCTTCCGTAATAATTGGAATTCCAAGCTCTTTCGCCTTCTTATTCTTTGAGGATGTAGACATATTATCATTGTTTATAAGATAATCCGTCTTGGCTGTAACACTTCCAGTCACCTTTCCACCTAAACCTTCTATAACATCCTTCACTTGATTACGATTTTCAAAATGATTTACACTTCCTGTTATTACAAATGTCTTGCCTGCCACTGCATTATCCATATCCACAGGCACTTCCTCCGGCTTCTCCACCTGTATTTCCTGTAACAGATTAGATAACGCATCCATATTGTAAGCATCACTAAAGTAAGCTACATATGCCTTTGCCATAACTTCACCGACTCCGTCTATAGCAGTCAGCTCTTCCTCTGTAGCATTTACCACCTTGTCTATGTCATTTCCAAAGCTACGACATAAAACCTTGGCATTTGCCACACCGATATTTGGCACTCCTAAGCTGTATATAAGCTTAAATATTGGCACTTTTCTTGACTTGTCTACCGAAGCTATAAGATTGTCATAGGACTTTCTTCCAAACCCTGCCATATTTACTATTTCTTCCTCATAGCGATTAAGCTTATAAATATCAGCATATTCCTTTATAAAGCCCCTGCCCACAAATTTATCAAGGGTTTCCTCCGACAATCCATCAATGTTCATAGCATCTCTGCTTACGAACAATGTAAACTTCTTTATAAACTTTGCCACACATTTATCATTTGTGCAATACAAAGATTTCACTTCGCTTACTGCGCGAATCTCTGTCTGTCCACCGCAGGCCGGACAGGTATCCGGTATTATAAGCTTTCCACTTCTTGTGTGGTTTTCCAAAATCTGCGGAATAATCATATTCGCCTTATATACCTCTATCTTATCGCCAATTCCTAGCTGGAGGCTCTCCACAATGCTTATGTTGTGTACACTTGCTCTGGAAACTGTGGTTCCTTCCAACTCGACCGGTTCAAATATAGCCACAGGATTTATAAGTCCTGTTCTGGATGGACTCCACTCAATCTCCTTTAATGTGGTAACAGCGGTTTCATCCTTCCACTTAAAAGCTATACCATTTCTAGGGAATTTGGCTGTTCTGCCTAGGGACTCTCCATATTTAATATCATCATATATTAATACAAGTCCATCTGAAGGTACGTCAAAGCTTTCAATTTCCTTCGAATACTCCAATACCTTATCTTGAACATTTTCACTATCTACACGCTTGTATGCAACCACCTGAAATCCCTGCTCCATAAGAAACTTGTATTGTTTTTCAAGAGAATTTTCAAAATCAACTCCATCTGCCTTAACTAGGGCAAATGCAAAGAAATTAACATTTCTCTCTGCTGTTATCTTATTGCTTAGCTGACGAACTGAGCCTGCACAGAGATTTCTAGGATTTTTGTACTTTGCATCAACATCCTCTATTTCCTCATTTATCCTCTCAAAATCAGAATACTTTATAACAGCCTCGCCTCTTAATACAAGCTGACCCTTATATGGCACTGACAGAGGAATGTTTTTAAATGTTTTGGCGTTGTTTGTGACAACTTCTCCAATCTCTCCATTTCCTCTTGTTACAGCTTTCACAAGCTTTCCATCCTCATAGGTAAGAACGATTGTCAATCCGTCAAGCTTCCATGACAGCAAGCCCTCCTTATCACCAAGAAAGCTCTTAAGTCCATCCACTTCCTTCGTTTTATCAAGGGACAACATTGGCTTTTCATGTGTCTCTTTTGGAAGCTCACTTAAGACCTCAAAACCAACATTGATAGTTGGACTGTTGGCAAGAACCATCCCTGTCTCCTGCTCCAATGACACAAGCTCATCATAGAGAGCATCATACTCAAAATTGCTCATTATCTCTCTACTCTCCTGATAATAAGCTCTTCCCGCTTTATTAAGAATTTCTACTAACTCTTTAATTCTCTCCTGCTTAGTCATACGTTCCACCTGTCCTATTTATCTATTAGCCTTCTAAGCTCCTTTAGCTCGTGGGTTGTAACCATACGCCACTTACCTACCGGTAACTTATCAAGCTTTATATTCATTATTCTAACTCGTTTCAATTTTATAACATTATAGCCAAAATAGCCACACATTCTTCGTATTTGCCTGTTTATTCCTTGTGTAAGGATGATTTTAAATTTGTTGTCACTAATCTTTTCAACATGACACTTTCTTGTAACAGTATCAATGCCGTGTTCCTCATCTTTTATAGGTACACCTGCTCCCATTTTCTTTATGAAGCTATTATCAAATGGCTTATCTACCGTAACCACATACTCCTTCTCATGATAATTGGCGCCTCTCATCATCTTATCAGACAATGCGCCATCATTAGTAAGAAGAATGAGACCTTCCGAATTTTTATCAAGTCTTCCAACCGGAAATATTCTGGACTTGTAATCTACGAAGTCAACTATATTATCAGGGTTTGATTTGTCTGTAGTGCACTCTATCCCTACAGGCTTGTTAAGAGCTATAAGTACCAGCTCCTCCTGCCTTGTAATCTGCTTTTTTGCATCTGCACTTCCCACAGTAACCTTCTGACCTTCTAAAACCTTCTGGCCCATCACTGCCACTTTCCCGTCTATAAATACTTTTCCAGCTTCTATCAATCTGTCTGCCTCACGTCTGGAGCAAAATCCACCATCGCTTAAATATTTGTTAAGTCGTACACCTTCTGTATTCACTTTTCCAAATTTCATTTCGCTCATAGTTGCTCTCCTTTAGCCAGACACACTTTATAGATTATATAATATTTTCACCCAAAATGCTATATTATATAATAAAAAATACGCCATCAGATGATGACGTATTTTTATGATTAAACTATGTTATTTGCTATTATTATGCAAGCTTAGACTTAGCAACCTCTGCAAGCTTTGTGAAAGCTGCTGCATCATTAACTGCCATCTCAGATAACATCTTTCTGTTCATCTCAACACCAGCTAACTTTAAGCCGTACATAAACTTGCTGTATGATAAACCGTTCATTCTAGCTGCTGCATTGATTCTTGCAATCCATAACTGTCTGAACTGTCTCTTCTTCTGCTTTCTACCAGCATATGCGCTTGTTAAAGCTCTCATAACAGACTGCTTTGCAACTCTGTACTGCTTAGATCTAGCGCCTCTGTAACCCTTTGCTAACTTTAATGTTCTATTATGCTTCTTCTTAGCGTTCATACCGCCTTTAATTCTTGCCATCGTAGTATTCCTCCTAAAAAATCTGATCTATTATAAGTATGGTAAAATCTTCTTCATTACCTTTGAGTTTGTTGCATCTGTTACTGTAGACTGTCTTAAATTTCTCTTTCTCTTAGCAGACTTCTTTGTAAGGATGTGGCTCTTGTAAGCCTTCATTCTCTTTAACTTTCCTGTACCTGTCTTCTTAAAACGCTTAGCTGCTGCTCTACTTGTCTTGATCTTTGGCATTGTAATATCCTCCTTAAATTTAAATTCTATGATTTTAACTACTTCTTTTCAGCTAAAACCATCATCATGCTCTTGCCTTCCAGTTTAGCTGGTTTTTCGATTACTGATACATCTGCAAGCTGCTCTGCAAACTCATCAAGAATAACCTTGCCGCTCTGCATATGTGCCATCTCACGTCCTCTAAAACGTAATGTAACCTTAACCTTATCACCCTTCTGGATGAATTTTCTAGCCTGGTTCACCTTTGTCTTCAAATCATTCTCTTCAATGTTAGGTGACAAACGGACTTCCTTAATATCAACAATTTTCTGCTTTTTCTTAGCTTCCTTCTCTTTTCTTGCAAGCTCATACTTATACTTTCCGTAATTGATAATCTTGCATACAGGTGGCTTAGCAGTTGGTGCAATCTTTACTAAGTCAAGCTCTGCTTCCTTAGCAAGCTTCATGGCATCCTTCGCTGACATTATGCCTAACTGTTCTCCGTCTTCTCCAATCAAACGAATTTCCTTGTCTCTGATTTGTTCGTTAATCATTAATTCGCTAATAGTAGTACACCTCCTAAGATGAATTGAAAATCAAATCGTAGTTTGAAACAACTTCGATTAAATATAAAAAAGTGGATAGCAAGCTATCCACTTAAATACACAAATCAAAAGCTCCCATACAGGAGATTTAATAAAGTATTAACACCATGTCGTCATCTCATCTTATACCGAAATACTAAGTATTTCGTCACGCATGGGTGAGAGTGGATACTCTGCTTTATTTCCTTGTTGCCATAAACAACTGTTGTAGTTTAGCACAGACCATTCTCCTTGTCAATACTTATTCTATTTATTTTTTATTAGTTTTCTCTACTTACAAAGCTTGCACACTCTGTATCGTCCATTCTGTCAGCTCTGCTGCCTGCAATGCCAATATGCTCTGCTGTACACTTATTAGCCTCATTAAAAGTACACTTATCAGCAAAACACTGCACCTCAAGAGTATTCTTTGGCTTCTTTCCACAAGCGTTTGTCATCTGATTATCGCGATTTCTGTAACTGCCACAAGCTGTATCATCTGAATAATCAGCACTTCTTCCCTCCACCTTAATAGAGTCTAAGCAACACTTATTGTCCTCATTGTAATAACATGTCTTTACGCTACAATCTAAAACTGGCATATATATGTCCTTCCTTTCTTTGGATTTATAGTGCGTATGCACTCATATATATGTTTTGATTTTTTTTAGATTTTATTCAGATTATATTAATTAAAATTTATTGATTAATTGGATATTTGGCTTCCATATATTTTAAACAGCCTCTAAAACCAGGTTCTGTCTCTGCCATATGCTTAAAACCGAAGCCTCCGAAATCATTGTATCTTATCTTAGCTCTCATCTCTAAATCGGCAAAATCTTCACCGTCATCATAGGTAATAAAAGCATGCAAAATATCTCCTCTTACCTCCAGGTTTATCTCACACCCTGGTCTGAATGCCGTAGACTCATACTCATCTGAAATAGGTGTTCCATTTCCATTTTTATATTGGTATAAACAGAAGATTGTCTTGCCATCATCTAATGCAGTTCCCTCTATCCTTAAGCCATATCCATTCTGCGTATCAGGATCATATTTTATGTATATTTCTTCGTATTGCTTAGGACCTGCAAAACCATTACCACTGCCATCCTCCGGCTCTAATATGGTAATAAGGGACATATCATTTACAAGCGTTTCACTTCTATAATATATACCGCTTCCCATAGATTCTGTCACCAACGCCAAGCGATTAGGCATACTAAAGGAGCCTGCACATTTTAAGTCTCCTCTTACTGTAAAATACCCTTTCTCCATATCGTAGGTATTGTCGTCTACTACTGTCTGAGTATTTAATATAATCACTTCATTATTAATATCAGTAGGTTTTACAATGGCACTTATAATATTTAACCCCTGGCCTGTTTGACTGTTATTATGCTTAGGCTTAATATTCACCTTTAAATGCTTACCCACATCAGCTGCCGTCAGCCTGATTTCTCTACATGGCATACCGTTCCTGCTGACAGCTGTCTTTCTGCAATCTCGCTCATTTGATGTTTTAGACAGGTGAATGTGCTTAAATCTGGAACGGTCAATCTTGTCAACTCTATACCAGCTTATCTCCGACTGGTCTGTATTTTCTCCCAAATCCTCGAATTCATACATAATGATGGCCTTTCCATCCTTAAATATAATCTCTGGTGTGCTGGCAAATCTTGGTGCTTCAGTATATTTAGGCAAAACATTTACCACACATTTTTCGCACTCTCCATTGTCGAGAGTAACTGTAATATCACCCTCCACCACTCTATTGCTCTCGTTGACAGCCTTAACTGTCAAAACTCTCATATTCTCTACTGTATCAGTTTCTTTCATGGCAACAGAAATAAACGGTGAGCTGTTTATCCAAAAACCCTGCTTATCGTCTTTTGGCAATATCTGAAATGCCACGTAAGCAATATCATCACCGCTTCTAACTGTAACACTATCTGTCAAAACAATCTGTGCATTATTATCTAAGTTCATTATTCTTCTCCCTAACCCTTTTTACCCTATATATAAATTCGTACAAACACATTTTTATAGGTGCATTATACACTATTTTTTTTACTATACATATACAATATAAGCCTAATATTTTAAATATTTGTTAATTATTATTGACATTAGTTTATAATGATGATATATATTAGGTGTACTACTTCACATAGTACACCTAGCACACATTATCAGAGGGGAGGTCTTTAATGTTTCAAATTGATTCATTTTCAAGAGTTCCTGTATATGAACAGATAGTCAATCAGATTGAGAGTTTTGTTCTAACAGGAATCCTACCTGCCGACACACAGATTCCGTCTGTGCGAAATCTCTCTGTAAGCCTTTCTATTAATCCAAATACGATTCAGAAGGCATACGCAGAGCTTGACCGAAACGGAATCATCTACTCAGTGCCAGGCAGAGGTTGTTTTATCACAAAAGATGCGAAGGGCATTTTAAGTGAAAGAAAAAAAGAAAAGTTGTCGGGACTTGGCGAGCTTATCAGGGAATTAAAGTTGGCTGGTTTATCAAAGGATGTTATACACAATACCATTGATGAAATATACGACGAGAAAGGGGCTATGACTTAAATGATAAAAACTGAACAACTTACAAAAAAATTTGATAAATACGTGGCTTTAGACAATGTCTCATGCACTATTCCCGATGGTTGCATATGCGGAATTGTAGGTTCTAACGGAGCCGGCAAATCTACTCTTTTAAGACTTTTAACTGGTATATATAAGCCAGATTCGGGCAGTGTGTTTATTGATGATATGCCGGTATTTGACAATCCACTAATTAAATCAAAATTAGCGTTCGTCCCAGACGATTTATTCTTTACACCTGGTGCAACTATAAGAAAGATGAGTAATCTTTACAGAAGTGTTTTTGAGAAATTTGATATGGATAAATGCAAGTCTTTAGCTGAAAGCTTCAAGCTTGATATCGACAAACCTATCTCCACCTTTTCAAAAGGTATGAAAAGACAGTCAACAACGCTTCTCACCTTAGCAACAAACGCGGATTATCTCTTCTTTGATGAAACCTTCGATGGTTTCGATCCTATTGTAAGAAACTATGTTAAGAGTATTATCTGCGAAGATGTTTTAGAGAGAAAATCTACCGCTATTATCACATCCCATTCTCTGAGGGAGCTGGAGGATGTATGTGACAAATTGGCACTATTACATAAGGGTGGTCTCATTCTTCAAAGTGATGTCGACAATCTTAAGACATCTCACTTTAAGGTGCAGGTTGCCTTCCCATTTGAATATGATGAGGGCATATTCAATGGATTTGATTATAAGCGTTATCAGAGAATCGGTTCTGTTTCATCAATGATTGTGAAGGGAAATAGAGATGAAACTGCTGCCGCTCTTAGTAAGCTTAATCCTATTATATGTGATATTCTTCCACTTACATTAGAGGAAGTATTCTCATATGAAATGGAAACCTTGGAGTATAATTTCGATATATCATTAACAGGAATGGAGGGCTAGATATGAAAACTACATTAAAAAATAAATTTATAAATCCTAAGCTCTTTGTTCAGGGACTTTTGCAGCTTAAGGTTGCCGGAATAGCAACTATTGTGTGCTCTACTATTTACACAATACTTCTTCCGATTATTGCATTTATAGAATCCAGAGACAATATTGAGAAGTTCAGTTTAAATTACAGATTGCTTGATGTGGCAGAGATGTTTTTACCACTAATGATTGTGCTTTACATCGTTACGCCTATTATGTCCATACTTCTCTTTAGATTTATGCATAAGCGCAGTAGCAGTGATTTCTATCATTCAATACCTGTTAAGCGCAGCTGTATATTCTTTAGTTATATGGCATCGATTGTTACTTGGGTAACTATTATTATCCTTGTATTTTCCACCACATTATGCCTTATGACTACAATCTTTTTACCTGAATATATTTTAGATATTCCTGTTATAATTATGTACAATATAAATGCGATTATCGCCTGCATACTTATGGCGGCGGTTTTCGGAATAGGTTTATCTATTACAGGAACTGTATTCTCAGGCTACGTTACATCCATGATAATACTTATTGCACCACGACTTCTCATTACATTTATATGTAATATGATTGCCGGACTAAACAAGCAGATTATCGCTGAAGGTATGGCTCTTTTCACACGAAATGACTGCAATATGGCATTAAGTCCTATTTTGTATTTATTTAATGATGGCTACTATGAATATGCTGTATCAAACATTCCTTTTATGGGCTTTGGCTTTGGCACTATATACAGCATTTTGCTTGCTATCCTATACCTCTTTATCGGATTATTTGCCTTTACAAAAAGACCAAGTGAGGCAGCCGGCAAAGCATATTCTCATAAGATATTTAATTTTATAACAAAGCTGTCTATAGGATATGTTATAACACTTTTCATCGTTTACATTATGGTGGAAACCGAGGAATACTTCTCTACAACATACCTTATAATATTTGCATTTGCTTTAATTTCAATGTTTGTTTACGAAGTAATATTATCGAAATCAATTAAGCGAGGTTTGAAATCATTTTTATCAACACCTATACTTATTGCATTAGATGTGGTTACTATCCTGTGTATTTTTGCTATCAGTCATTTTATTAAAAATGAACAGTTTGATGTAAATGATATCGATTATATTAAACTTGATTATAGATATACTGATTATGTCTTTAGCCTAGCTCCAGACGGCAACTTATCCGAATTACATACATCAGGTATAGATTTCATAAACAGTAGCACATCAGGCTATATTGACTATGACTATTTCGACAACAAAATTGACGATTATAAAATATATGACAGGGAAATTATTGAATATGTCATATCTGCATATAATAGCTGGTGTAGCAAAAACGCAGAAAGCGACTATTATGAATATGAATACTATTATTACTTCGATTACTATTCTGATATAAAGCTTACAATAGGTGATGCATTCGGTGATACTGAGCGTATACTCTTTTTAGACACTGAACAGTATAATCATTTAAAAAGTTTAGTGTCACAAAATGTTGATACAAACTCATATGTCCAAAACAGCATTCCGGATTCAGCTTCCGATGTAGTACTTGACTGTGATGGTTTAACCTATGAGCAAATTGAGGAATTGTATGAAGTGTTAATCGCTGAATACAAAGCTCTATCTCCTGAAGTTTTTAAGAACTTTATACGTTATAACATTGCTTATACTGACTATGTAGGTACTATAAAAGCTTATCAATATGTTGATGATGAAATCGAATATTTCATACTGCCTATAACAAGTTTGACACCAAAAGCCTTTAATATGTACATATCTTATTATAATGAAAATCATAAAGAGGATGTACTAAATCTTATGGCGGAGTTGAAAAAGGATCTTGACACAGACTATGATGCGTCCCTATACGTTGGCGCTTTAAATGCCAGATGGGACAATGATACTATATATGAAGTAGAGTATCCATTTTATAGAAACGTTCACTATGCAACTCTCAATCTACTCCATGCCACCCCTTCTTTAGTAGATGGTGCTATAAACTATTTAAGCGGCACAGATTACACTGATTTTAGCCAATATGGTAAAGAAGGTTACTATCTGGCATACATAAGGTTTGAGGTCTATAAAGATTCCACATTATATTCAGACGATTATGATGAATATGTTGGTCAAACTGGCTTCTATATGATGCTTGATAAAAAAGCTGATGCTATATTAATAGAAGAACTTCAACGACTTGAAAGCGCTTACGCACAATAGAATTTAATTAATTAAAAAAAATGGAGGAAGATTTACTCTTCCTCCTGATTTTTTTCTTTACGTTTTTTTCTGATAGCCAATATCTTAAGTCGTCTTTTGTTATACTGTCTATTTTCTTTTTTCAACTGTTTTCTATCTCTCATCTTGTAAAAGAAAAGTACTGGTTTCTCCAGATATCTTTTTAATACTATCTGTATCTCTTCCTTTGGATGAATCGGTCTCACAAGGATGGTATAGAGACTTGCTCTATTGGCTCCAAACACATCGGTAAATACCTGGTCCCCTACAAAGATAGTCTCATGCATATCTGTTCCGATAATCTCCATAGCCTGATTATAACCATCTGTGGAAGGCTTATGGGCATCACATATAAATGGTGCTCCTACTGCATCTGCAAATGGCTTCACTCGCTCCATCTTATTGTTTGATATAAGACAGAACTTAAATCCCATATCTTTAAGCTTCTTAAAGAATGCCACCGCCTTTTCATCTGCAGCCTCACCATGTGGAACGAGAGTGTTATCTATATCAAACAACACCCCTCTATATCCATTTTTATAATACTTTTTAAAGTTAATTGAGTATGTGCTTCGCACAACCTTCTTGGGATAGAACTTCTTTAAAATCATGTCTTTCTTCCTCTAACAGTTCTACTAATTTGATTAAATGCACTTAATTACTTGTCCAAAATCTTTTTTATCTCATGCATAAATGTATTTACATCCTTAAACTCACGGTAAACAGATGCAAATCTTACGTATGCAACCTGGTCAACATCCTTAAGCTTGTCCATAACAATCTCTCCAATAGTAGAGCTTGGAATCTCCTTCTCCTCCATATTGAAAATCTGTGTTTCTATCTCTTCAATCATCTCTGCAATCTGGTTTGCCGAAACCGGTCTCTTATGACAAGAACGAAGAATACCTCCTTGAATCTTGTCTCTGTCGTAAGGTTCTCTATTGTCATCCTTCTTTATAACGATAAGAGGAATTGTCTCCACCTTCTCGTATGTAGTAAATCTCTTTCCACATACATCACACTGTCTTCTTCTTCTGATTGAGCTGTTATCCTCAGCTGGTCTAGAGTCTATAACTTTTGTATTTTCTTTTCCGCAAAATGGACACTTCACGATAAATTCCTCCTAGTTTATCTTATACTGTAATTGTACCTTAAATACCTGTAATGTCAAGCATTCAATTTATCAAAAGCCAAAGAAATTATCTCTCATTTTATCTTTTAAATCTCTTTTTTTAGCCAAACATTTATCATCAATACAAACTAATATAATGTCATCTCCGATTTGGCACACATTCTTATAGGGAATAATATATTCTGCATCTCTTCCAAAAAATCCACAGAGCTTAGCAGGTCCCGGCACAATAAACGCTTCTATGCAGCCTGTTTTCTGATTAAATTCCACATCACATACATTTCCAAGCCTTGTGCAGTCCTTCTCATTTATTACCTCTTTATATTTCAAATCACATACTCTCATAAATCTTAATTATCACCATGAATATATATTTTTAACAATATATTCACCATAATGTTGACTTATGAAAAAAAATATAATAACGTATAACCATCATTTTATACAGGAGATACAAATGTTAAAATACGCAATCATCTACTTAATCATTATAAATATATGTGGCCTTTTATCTATGTTTATAGACAAAAGACGCGCCATCAAAAGCAAGTGGCGCATCCCTGAAAAAACATTATTCTTATTTGCAATATTTGGTGGTTCCATCGGTTCCATTGCCGGTATGCAGCTTTTCAGACACAAAACAAAGCATTGGTATTTTAAATATGGAATGCCAGCCATTCTTATAATTCAGATTATAACCATTGCTTTATTGTCTGATAAATTCTTCCAATAGGAAGACCTACCACATTATTGTAGTCGCCATGTATCTTACTTATGAACTTTGCCCCCAGTCCCTGAATACCATAGCTGCCTGCTTTGTCCATAGGTTCAAGGCTTTCTATGTACTTTCTTATTTCCTCATCCGATATATCGTACATATAAACCTCTGTTGTCTCGGCGAAATTATACTCCTTCTCTTCTCCATCTTTTATAACTATAAGGGCTACTCCAGTACTTACTGTATGCTTATTTCCTGAAAGCTTCCTAAGCATATTAAAAGCGTCTTCCTCATCTCTTGGCTTTCCCATTATCTCATTGTTTAATGCAACTACCGTATCTGCGCCTATTATAATCAAGCCCTCATACTCACTACCGTAAAACGATTCTATGTTACCATTTGACTTCTCTGAAATTATTCTCAAAATATCCTTAGCCTTTTGCATAGAAAGGTCGCATACCACCTGCTCCGGCTCCGTACTGGTAACTATTTCTTCCATCTCACTTGTTATTATATCAAACTCCAATCCTATCTGTGAAAGTAATTCTCTTCGTCTAGGTGATTTAGAGCCTAAAATTATCTTGTACATATTATCTCTGCCTTTCAAAAATCAATAATTTAGACTATTTTCTTATTTACACTCCAACCCTAATATTGTACAATATTTTATGGATTTGTAAAGATTTCTTAATCTATTTAATCCAAATACAAATAGGGGTATTTTTAAGATGAGCGAAACGATAAAAGAGACTATTGACATCATTGTACCTTGCTACAATGAAGAAGATGTCCTTAATATGTTCTATACAGAACTTACAAAGGTAACCGATACAATTAAAGATTACACTTGCAGATGCATTTTTGTCGATGACGGAAGCCGCGATAATACACTTCCTATTCTAAGGGAGCTGGCAGAAAAAAATGACAATGTAAAATACATCTCATTTTCAAAGAACTTTGGTAAAGAGGCTGGTATGTATGCCGGTCTTGAAGCGTCAACAGGTGATTACGTGGTTATTATGGACGCAGATTTACAGCATCCTCCAACAATGATACCTGATATGATTGAAGGTATAAAGGAAGGCTACGACTGCTGCGCTGCCAGAAGAACTACCAGAAAAGGCGAATCAAAGATAAGAAGCTTCTTTTCCAGAATGTTTTACCGCCTAAATAAAAAGATGACTAAAATTGACTTAGTTCAAGGTGCCGTAGATTTCAGAATCATGACAAGACAAATGGTTAATGCTGTTCTTTCACTGTCTGAACGCCAGCGTTTTTCAAAAGGAATTTTCGGTTGGGTAGGCTTTAAGACCAAATGGCTTCCATACGAAAATGTTGAACGTCCTGTAGGTACAACAAAATGGAGCTTCTGGGGGCTTTTTAAATACGCTATTGACGGTATTACATGCTTTTCAGTAGCACCACTTAGAATGGCTACTGCTATGGGATTTTTTATTTCTATTATAGCGTTTATCTATATTATCATAACTCTTGTTCAGACATTGATATTTGGTATAAGCGTTCCCGGTTATGTTACTACTCTCTGCGCCATCCTCTTCTTAGGTGGTGTTGTAGAAATTTCCATAGGTATACTTGGCGAGTATATTGCCAATATATATATGGAAGTCAAAAAACGTCCTATATACATTTTAAAGGATACAAACCTTCCTCTTGGAGGAACTAAGGATGAATAATCTAATCAAAAAGCTCCTTAATAAAGAGACGATTATTTACGTAATATTTGGAGTGCTTACAACAGTTGTTGACTTCTATGCTTTTGGCTTTTTACATTATGACCTTAGCCTAAATGAAGTCATCGCAAATACCATTGCTTGGGCAGCCGCAGTTCTTTTTGCATTTATAACAAATAAGCTCTTTGTCTTTAACTCAAAAAGCTTTGAACGCAAGGAACTTATAAAAGAATTTATATCATTTGTGGCTGGTAGAATTGTAACCTTAGTTCTAACTGATATTTTCCTTATTTTTGCCGGATTTATCAATATGCATATGATGTTTGCCAAGGCACTTATTTCTGTTGTTGTAATTATACTTAACTACATTTTTAGTAAGTTATTTGTGTTCAATAAAAAAACTACTGGAGGAAAAACAAATGAGTAACACAAAACTATTGTCAGATAAAGCTAAATTCCGCATTGGATACGCCTTATCGTTTTTAGTACCTTTCGTTATACTCTTAGGTATATTTATAGGTCGTGAGGTCTATCCATTCGGCGACAATATATATTTAAGAAGTGATATGTACCATCAGTACGCACCTTTCTATAAGGAATTATACAGAAAACTTACAGATGGCGAGAGTCTTCTCTACTCTTGGAATATCGGTATGGGTGTAAACTTTACGGCCCTATACAGTTATTACCTTGCCAGCCCTGTGAACCTTTTCTTAGGCTTACTTGCCCCAACAGGCAATATACTTTTGACAATGGACATTCTTATCTTAGTTAAGACTGGTCTTTGTGGTTTTACATGTGGTTACTATCTCCACAAACGCTTTGGTGGAAAGAATTTCTCCTTCGCTGCTATAGCTACATTCTATGCTTTGTCATCATATATGGCCGCCTTTTCATGGAACATTATGTGGCTTGACTGCCTTGTCCTTCTTCCAATCATTGTTCTCGGACTGGACAAGCTTATTAAAGAAAACAAGTACTTTATGTACACAATTGCTTTGGGAGTTTCAATTTTCTCAAACTACTATATTTCAATAATGATTTGTATCTTCTTAGTCTTCTACTTTGCAGTAAACATGTTGGCTGCAGATACTACAGACAGAAAGAAGTTCTTCATATCCAGAACCATTTCATTTGGCGTTGGCTCGCTAATTGCAGGTGGTATAGGTGCTTGTATGATTTTACCTGAAATCGCAGCACTATCGTATACTGTTTCAGGTGAATTTAACTTCCCTGAAACATGGAGCAACTATTTCTCTATTCTTGATATGTTATCAAGATCGCTTATGGATGTAGAAGTTTCTATCTTTAACGCTCATGAGCCAAACCTTTACTGTACGGTTGCAGTATTTATGTTTGTTCCACTGTACTTCTTCTGTGACAAGATTAGCGCAAAAGCAAAATATGGAACTGCCTTCCTTATTGCATTCTTCCTTGTTTGCTTTAATACAAATATACCAAACTACATTTTCCATGGATTCCATTTTCCTAACTCACTTCCTGCAAGAGAATCCTTTATATACATTTTCTTGCTAGTGACTGTAGTTTATCAGGTAGTCATTCACATTAGAAGCTTTACAAACAAGCAAATCTTCGGTTGCTTTGCCGGTGGTATCGGTGCGATGCTTTTAATCGAAGAATTTTATGTTGGCGAGACATACAGCTTCGAAATCGTATACCTTAGTATGATTTTCTTAGCACTCTATTTACTTTTAGCTTTAGGTTTTAGAAACAAAACCCTCAACCAGACTTTTGTGGTTTATCTTTTATTTATTGTATGTATTGCTGAGGCAACACTTAACTCAGACCATGATGCTTCATACAAGCCAACAGGGTACTCTTCATACCTTGAAGATAATGAATCAATTGAAAATCTTATAGCAAATATAGATGATAATACTTTCTATCGTATAGAAAAGCTTTCAAGACGAACAAAGAATGATGCTGCATGGAATGATTACAAGGGTGTATCAATATTCTCTTCTACTGCCAACGGCAACTTCACTGAAATGCTTGGCAGACTTGGATTTGAAAAATCTACAAACGCCTATTCATATTATGGATATACACCATTCACATCGGCACTTTTATCTGTTAAGTATGTACTTAGCAACAACCTCATTGAAGAGCCTTACCTTATGAGTCTGTACGACTATGACGAAGCCGGTTCAAGATACTTGTACAAGCTTGATTATACACTTCCTCTTGGATTTATGATTCCGTCAGACTTTAAGACAAACTGGGTATGCGAAGGCAACAATCCTTTTGCTGTACAAAACTCGTTTGTACAATCAGCTACAGGATACACTGATATGTTTACTCATATTTACGCGACAGCTTCCGGCAAATCTTCAATAATCGAACCTGTAGAGGACTGTGACCTTTATATCTACGTCACAAATTATGTTGAGCAGATTTCTTGGTCAATCCTTTATGCTGATGGCTCTTACGGAAATGGTGGTAGTGCCTCTGGTCTTAACCACAGACAGATTGTTCACATCGGAAATGTTCCGGCAGGAAGTACTGTAACTGTTACTACTGATGATTCAAATGTAAATTCACTTCAGTTATATTCATACGCATTCCACCAGGATGTATGTGATATTGCATTAAATGCATTAGCTTCTGAGGGTCTTAACATTACAGAATATGATGACACATATATAAAAGGTGACATCACATCAACAGGCGATGGACTTATGTACACTTCAATTATCTACGATAGAGGCTGGTCTGCTTACGTAGATGGAAAAGAGGTTGAGATTACATCCATAAACGATGCAGTCTTAGCAGTTCCGGTTCCGGCAGGAACACATACAATTGAACTTAAGTATTTCCCTACTAATTTAGGTATTGGACTTGCTATTACTTTCGTTTCCATAGCTGCTCTTATTACACTTATTGTTTTAGACAGAAAGAAGCTTAAAAATAAGATTGTTGTAGCTTCTGATGATGCTGTTACGGAGGTTTCCAACGAAACAGATGTAACTGATGAAATTGAACTAATTGATGTTGATGATAAAGATACTGATACAAAATAAAAAAGTAATGTAACAAATGGGTTACACCTTAAAAGATTTATTCTTCCGTAGGTGTAACCCATTTATTATATATGTCATAAAGCAATGTTGTCTTCACTACTGAGTAGTTTTCAAACTTTATGCCATCCCATATTTTATTATTAAATTCAAAGGTCTGCTCTGCTTCAAAAGGAAGATATATATTGTCATAAGCATCCTTTTTGTACGCCTCTCTTAGAGCTTCTTTGTTTCTTTCTGTCTCACTTTCAAGATAATCATTAACACAAAGAATAATATAATATCCATCCTCTGTCTCTAAAATACCACTTATCTCGCCACTCTTTAGAGAAAATGCCGCTTCTTCAATTCCCTCTTTAGCAGTAGCTCTCGACATATTTCCGTCTATTACATTACTTTCAGAATAGCTATTGGCTACAGTGTCAAAATCACTACCACCTTGAAGTAAGTTTAACGCCTCTGATGCCTTCTCATATTGAGCTGCCTTTTCTGCCTCTGTCATGGAAACTATTGCGCCATTTTCATCAGTTGTGAATGTTGTAAGCATAATATATTTAAACTGTATTACTCTGGCTTCCTCATCACTTATTTCCACGTCAACATCCTCAGTCAGCTTCTCATAAACCTTGTCTGCCATATAAAAGGAGGTATATAGATTCAGCACATCTGCTTCCGTCACTGAAAGACTTTCAATCTCCTCTGGCAATAATGTTCCATAAAACTCTTTTGAAGCTTCTCTAAGCATCTCTTTCTCTGTATCACTTAAAACTATCTTTTCCTTCTCTGCCAACAATTCTATAGTCTTTAGTTCAGCAACCTGCGCCTTTACCTTCGACTTAATCTCATCCTCGAGACTAGAGCCATCAGTTGCCCCATGGTTAGACCATATTCCGTCACCAAGGTCTGCCTCATACCTATTCTTTTCTGTCATAAGTACAAGAAGCATTTCCGATAGATTTAAAGGTTTTCCGGATAGCTTAAAAATCTGATTATCTTCCAGACCAGTCGTTATATATATTTTTTTGTCGCATCCACAAAGTGTGCCTGTAATTAATACAAAGCACACTAATATGGACAATATTCTTTTTAAAGCCTTTTGCACAGCTATTATTCCTCGCTCTGGTTAGCCTTCTCAACCTCTACTACTGCCTTCTTCTGCATTGGAATACGACAGTTCTTATTGTTACCAAACTCAACGATGATTGTATCATCTGTAATATCAATAACTACACCATAAAAACCGGCTGTTGTAAGTACGCTATCGCCAATTTCCATTGATGAAAGAAGTGCTGTATGCTTTGCCTCCTGCTTCTTCTGTGGACGAATCATAAGGAAGTAAATACCTACACCAAAGATAAGTATATACACTACCATAACAATTAATCCTTCTGTTCCGCTTCCACCTGCTGAAAGTAATCCTAATAAGTTGTTCATTTTTCCTCCTATGACTTCAATAAGTCTTTCTTAATGTAATTTTTTTATATTTTTAGCAGCCTCCGTTTTCAAAGCCTGCCAACTTGGCATTTTTATACTCTTTATATCTTCCCTGCTCTATAGCCTCTCTGATTTCTTCCATCATTGTGTTATAGAAATAAAGATTATGAAGTACACAAAGTCTCATACCGAGCATCTCCTTTGCCTTTAAAAGATGTCTAATATACGCTCTACTATACTTCTGACACGCAGGACAGCCACATCCATTTTCGATAGGCTCACTGTCTGTCTCATATTTTGCATTAAACAGATTTATCTTTCCCTTGTTTGTATACACATGACCATGACGTCCGTTTCTCGAAGGATATACACAGTCAAAGAAATCAACTCCTCTGTCAACTGCCTCTAAAATATTTGCTGGTGTACCAACTCCCATAAGATAAGTCGGCTTATCAACTGGAAGATAAGGCACTGTCGCTTCTATAATGCGATACATATCCTCATGACTCTCGCCTACAGCAAGACCACCGATGGCATATCCATCTAAATCCATCTCTGTAATGCGCTTCGCATGTTCGATACGTATATCCTCATTGATACCTCCCTGATTAATACCAAAGAGCATCTGATTTTTATTGATTGTATCTTCAAGACTGTTAAGTCTTGCCATCTCTTTTTTACATCTTTCGAGCCATCTTGTAGTTCTGTTAACAGAATCAACAATGTACTTTCTCTCTGCCAAAGCTGGTGGACATTCATCAAATGCCATAGCTATGGTTGATGCAAGATTAGACTGAATCTGCATACTTTCCTCTGGACCCATAAAGATTTTTCTTCCATCTACATGAGAGTTAAAGTAAACTCCCTCTTCCTTTATCTTTCTAAGTCCAGCCAATGAAAATACCTGAAATCCACCTGAATCAGTCAAAATAGGCTTATCCCACACCATAAACTTGTGAAGGCCACCCATCTTTTTTACAATTTTATCTCCCGGGCGAACATGAAGATGATAAGTATTTGACAGCTCAACCTGAGTCTTTATCTTTTGTAAATCCTCAGTAGATACTGCCCCCTTAATGGCAGCTGCTGTACCAACATTCATAAACACAGGTGTTTGTATAACGCCGTGAACTGTATGAAACTCACCTCTCTTGGCCGCTCCATCTCTCTTTATAAGCTTGTACATATTACTACCTTTCTGGTCCTAAAAAATACTTTTTCATACCATCTACCGTAGATGTCATAGAAACCATAAGCATATCCAGTATTGTAATAGCTGTCATAGCCTCAACAACTACAACTGCTCTTGGAACGATAATAGGGTCATGTCTTCCCTTTATCTCTACCTTAATGTTTTCCTTATCCTTATTGATTGTCTCCTGTGATGAGAAAATTGATGGTGTCGGCTAAATGCTGCTCTAAGTATAATATCAGAACCATCAGATATACCACCAAGTATTCCACCTGCATTATTTGTCTTCTTGTAGACATTTCCCATATGGTCAACTGCAAAATTGTCATTATTCTCTGAGCCGCACATCTTGGCTACGCCAAAGCCTGCTCCGATTTCAAATCCTTTTACAGCACCGATAGACATAATAGCCTGAGAGAGTCTGGCATCAAGCTTGTCAAATACCGGTTCACCTACACCTGTAGGCATACCTGTCACAACACACTCTACAATACCACCAACAGAATCCTTCTGTTCCATCTTCTCCTCTAAAAGCTCCTGCGCCTTTAAAGCAGCCTCTTTATCCGGCATTGCCACCGGATTGTTATCTCTCTCCTGTATATCAAAGTTTTTAATATCTATTTCCACATCACCTATAGCTTTAGAATAAGCGGTAACTTTTATACCAAAAACCTCTAAAAGTTTAGCTGCAATAGCACCGGCTGCCACTCTTCCGATAGTTTCTCTACCTGATGAGCGTCCTCCGCCTCTGTAATCTCTAAAACCATACTTTTCATCAAATGTATAATCTGCATGACCTGGTCTGTAGTAGCTGGCAATCTCCGAATAATCCTTTGAACGCTGTGTCTTGTTAAATATCACCATAGAAATAGGCGTTCCAGTAGTTTTCCCCTCAAATATTCCTGAAAGAATCTCTACTGCATCATCCTCGCTTCTAGGTGTTGTAAACTTAGACTGACCTGGCTTTCTTCTATTGAGATATTTTTGAATATCTTCTTCACATAAAGGAAGACCGGCAGGGCAACCGTCCACAACAACTCCCACACCTTTACCATGAGATTCACCCCATGTGGATATTCTAAAAATTGTACCGAATGTTGAGCCTGCCATTTTTTCTTCCTTTCGTAAAACGCTTTACTTTCTTATTAATATAATGGGTACTTGTCTGTTAATGTCTTTACAAGTGCCATTGCTTTTTCCTTATTTGCTTCTACATCTGTTACAAGCATATGAATTGCCTCAGCAATAACATCCATATCTGCTGGCTTCATACCTCTTGATGTAACAGCTGGTGTACCAAGACGAATACCAGATGTAACAAATGGAGATGCTGGATCCTTTGGAATAGCATTCTTGTTACATGTAATGTTTGCTGCATCAAGAAGCTTCTCGCACTCCTTACCTGTTACATTCATATTTCTAAGGTCAACGAGCATTAAGTGATTGTCTGTACCACCAGAGATAAGGTTGAAGCCTCTATCTGTAAGACCCTTAGCAAGAGCTGCTGCGTTATCCTTAACATCCTTCATATATGCCTTGTACTCATCCGATAATGCTTCTTTGAAGCATACTGCCTTAGCTGCGATAACATGCATAAGAGGACCACCCTGAATACCTGGGAATACTGCCTTGTTGAAGTTGAACTTAGCATTGCTCTCTGCGCTGGCAAGAATCATACCACCTCTTGGTCCACGAAGTGTCTTATGTGTTGTTGTTGTAACAACATCAGCATATGGAATTGGGCTCATATGAAGTCCTGTTGCAACAAGACCAGCGATGTGAGCCATATCTACCATAAGGTATGCTCCAACTTCGTCAGCAATCTCTCTAAACTTCTTAAAGTCAATCTCTCTTGGATATGCACTAGCACCAGCTACGATAAGCTTTGGCTTGCACTCCTTAGCAATCTTCATTACTTCATCGTAATCTATGAAACCTTCATCATTTACGCAGTAAGGAACGATATTGAAATACTTACCTGAAATGTTAACTGGTGAACCGTGTGTAAGGTGACCACCATCTGCAAGGCTCATACCCATAACTGTATCACCTGGCTCAACCATAGCAAAGAATGCAGCAAGGTTTGCCTGTGCACCTGAATGTGGCTGAACGTTAACGTACTCACAACCAAAAAGCTCCTTAGCTCTCTCTATTGCAAGATTTTCTACTACGTCAACATGCTGACATCCACCATAATATCTCTTTCCCGGATATCCTTCTGCATACTTGTTTGTAAGATGGCTGCCCATTGCTGCCATAACTGCCTTACTAACCAGATTCTCAGATGCAATCAATTCGATATGCGTTCTCTGTCTTTCAAGCTCCTGCTCCATTGCTACTG
>JAFSIA010000053.1 GCA_017440045.1 Lachnospiraceae bacterium | reverse complement strand
TAGTTGGATTATAGTCTCCCTTTTCTATGGCACTTATGGTCTGGCGGGAAACTCCTACCTTCTCTGCCAGCTCAGCCTGCGATATATCTAGTCCTGCTCTGGCGGCCTTTATTCTTAGATTCTTCATGATATCACCTAAGCCTCTTTCTTATCTTTATGTTGTTTGATAAGTATAACCAGCACTGTGATCAACAAGAAAATTGCACATACAAGATTCAAACACTCGAAGGTTATAACGCCATTCTTTACCATACCACCATCTAACCAGGCGCTTATTCCAATCATAAAGTTTGCTATGGCAATAATTATAAATGTTATAACTGTCTGTGGCACTCTTTCATTTAAAGCAAAGTAGCCATCATTAAGTATAGTGTACCAAGCATAAACTCCAATACCCATTATAACTATAATAACAATTGCAGCGCTTTCTTCTATAGGAAGTTCGCCTAAACCTATCAAAGTTATGGCATAAAGCATACTTATGGTTACCATAGTGTAAAATGCATATTTGAATCCTCTACCTCTGATTAGTTCCTGACGCTCGTCGTATTTTCTCTTAAGCTTTTTGTCCTTTGTAATTCCTATCAACATTGGAATCATTATAATTGCTGTGAATATAATCACGCCAAATATAAAACCTAAACCGTATGACAAATTATCACTCATAAAATACACTCCTTTTTCATCACAAGGAAACTTTCTAAAAAATTTATTATAGCTTCCACACTACGCTCTACCTTGTTACAATTTGGAGTATATTACTTGTTTTACAATATGTCAAGTATATTTTACATTTTATTTGTTTTATTTTACACTTTGCCATTATTACTGGCTACTACTTTACAAAAAAAGTCTGACAGCAGCCTATAAAAAAAGGTATCAAAAAGCCATATACCAAAAGAAACACAAGATTTGCCCATGTTATTCCATGGAATGCCAAAAGACTGATTCCAAGCTGTAGAATCGTACAACCCAGAAAAACCTTAACCACAAAATTAAGCATCTTTTTAAATCTGTAAAGTTTCAGAGCTGCCAAAGATACTGGCAAATATTTAATTATGCTGTACAAGGAATTTACTCTTCCATAGCCGCCAACAAAGCTTTCCTTACCTGTTAAAAAAGCCTGCTGATAAAAGAACACAGGGAACATAATCACAAAAGCCATAACACCTAAAAATTCCTTATCCAAACCTTCCTTCATCATCTGTTGCATTGGAAAAGCACTGAACACCAGCTGTATAAATGTAAATATTCCTGACACCAGCCAATAACCAACATTTGAAATGTCATAGGTAAAGTACTCCTTATAAAAGCTATCTATAATAGTTTGTTGACTTTTTATGTAGTCTTTTTCACTCATCATCAAAGCATTATTTATTCTGTTATTTGATTCGTTATTTATTTCATAAGTTATTGCATCCATATACTATTTCTCCTATATCCATGCTCTCTCCAAATTTTATCAGCTTGCCATTTTCAAGAATCCCCAAATAATCCATCTTCCGCTCCATCTCTGACTCTATATGGCTTGTCATAAGTACAGACGCACTCTCATCTTCTATAACCTTATGGAGTAGCTTAAAAAAATCTATTCTAAACACAGGATCCATACCCGCTGTCACTTCATCCAACAAATACAAAACTGGTTTATGTCCCATTGCAAACGCCATCTGAAATTTCATTCGTTCTCCTCTTGATAGCTTGCTAAGGGTAACACCTCCCGACACACCCATATCTTTCATTGCCTGCTTGTATATTTCCCTATCATAATTTGTGTAAAATCTGCTATACATATCCATATTTTGGTCAGGAGTTCTATCCTCAAAAAATCTATTCTCATCAGACACAAATCCTATAAACTGTTTCATATAGCCATGATTTTGTCTTATATCATATCCGGCAATTTTAATGTTTCCTGAATACTTCTTTTTTTCATTCATAATATAATCTATAAGCGTGGTCTTACCTGCTCCGTTAGCTCCAGCAAGCCCCATTATGTATCCTGACGGAAGAGAAAAGTTTATATTATTAAGTTTGAATTTTCCTTTAATTCCTGTTACATTCTCAAATTCCAGCATCATAAAGCGCCTCCACCATTTCCTTTATATCCTCTGCACTTAGTCCTGCCTGTTTTGCATCGCCTATTATCTCCGCAAGTCTCTTTTCTAACATAACAAGTTGTTTTTCCATGAGATAATCCGTATTATATTCACAAACATAAAATCCCTTGCCAGGAACCGAACGTATAAGACCTTCCTTTTCCAAATCCTCATAAGCTCTTTTGGTTGTGATTACGCTGACATTTAAATCACCTGCCAAGGCTCTTAT
>JAFSIA010000052.1 GCA_017440045.1 Lachnospiraceae bacterium | reverse complement strand
TGCAGCAGGTCTTGATATTAACCTTGATATGGTTCCAAAGAAGTACGCAGGTCTTGATGGAACAGAGATTTCTATCTCTGAGTCACAGGAGAGAATGGCTGTAGTTATCGACCCTAAGGATGTTGCAGAATTTATGAAGTATGCAGCAGAGGAAAACCTTGAGGCTGTTGAAGTTGCAGTTGTTAAGGAAGACCCAAGAATGACATTAAAATGGAGAGGAAAGACTATTGTAGACCTCTCAAGAGCTTTTATTGATACAAATGGTGCTCATCAGGAGACAGATGTTAAGGTAGAGATGCCTGTTAAGGAAGATAACTACTTTAATGCAAAGTCTGTAGATGATGTTAAGGCACAGTGGATGGCTACATTATCAGACCTCAATGTATGTTCGCAGAAGGGTCTTGTGGAGATGTTTGACGGTTCTATCGGAGCAGGCTCAGTATTTATGCCACATGGTGGAAAATATCAGCTTACAGAGACACAGTCAATGGTAGCTAAGCTTCCTGTTCTTAAGGGCAAGTGCGACACAGTTACAATGATGAGCTACGGATTTGATCCATACCTCTCAACATGGAGCCCATACCACGGTTCAATCTACGCAGTAGTTGAGTCTGTTGCAAAGATTGTTGCAAATGGTGGTGATTATAAGAAGATTAGATTTACATTCCAGGAATACTTTAGAAGAATGACAGAGGATCCAACACGTTGGAGCCAGCCATTTGCAGCATTACTTGGTGCATATGACGCTCAGCTTGGATTTGGTCTTCCATCAATCGGTGGTAAGGACAGTATGTCTGGTACATTCAATGATATTGATGTTCCACCAACACTTGTTTCATTTGCAGTAGATGTGGCTAAGGAGGGTGATATTGTAACTCCTGAGTTTAAGAAGGCTGGAGACAAGGTTGTTAAGTTTAGCATAGAGAAGGATGAGTTTGATAAGCCTGTATACGCTCAGGTTATGAAGCTTTATGATGCTATTCATGCTCTTACAAAGAAGAAGGCTATCGTGGCAGCATACTCTATTGATTCTAAGGGTATTGCAGCAGCAGTTTCAAAGATGGCATTCGGTAATAAGTTAGGTGTAAGTATCTGTGATAAGTGTGTATCAGCAGAAGAATTATTTGCACCAGGCTTTGGTAATATCGTAGCAGAAGTTGATGCTGACAAGTTTGCAGAGGTAGAGGCAGTAATGGCTGACCTTGGCGATTATGTAAAGGTAATCGGTAGTGTGACAGAGGAGCAGGCTGTTAAGTATGGCGAAATGTCAATCAGTCTCGATGAAGCTATTGCTACATGGGAAGCTCCACTTGAGAAGGTATTCCCAACAACATCTACAGACGATAAGACAATGCTTGATACACCTATCTACACAGGTGGTAGCGTATATGTTTGCAAGAATAAGGTTGCTAAGCCAACAGTATTCATCCCAGTATTCCCAGGTACAAACTGTGAGTACGATTCAGCTAAGGCATTTGAGAAGGCTGGAGCAAACACAATTATTAAGGTATTTAGGAACTTAAATGCTGATGATATCAGAGATTCTGTTAAGGTATTTGAGGAGAGCATTGCTAAATCTCAGATTATTATGTTCCCAGGTGGATTCTCAGCAGGTGATGAGCCAGATGGTTCAGCTAAGTTCTTTGCTACAGCATTTAGAAATGAGAAGATGAAGGAAGCTGTACACAAGCTCCTTAATGAGAGAGACGGTCTTGCACTTGGTATCTGTAACGGATTCCAGGCTCTTATCAAGCTTGGTCTTGTTCCAAACGGACAGATTACAGGACAGGATGCTAATTCTCCTACACTTACATTTAACACAATCAACCGTCACGTATCAAAGATGGTTTACACAAAGGTTGTATCTAATAAGTCACCTTGGTTGCAGCTTGCAGAAGTTGGCAAAACATACACAAGCCCTGCTTCACACGGCGAAGGACGTTTCGTTGCTCCTAAGGAGTGGCTTGATAAGCTCTTTGCAAATGGACAGGTTGCAACACAGTATGTTGACTTAAATGGAAACCCAACAATGGATGAAGAGTGGAACGTAAATGGTTCATACTGCGCTATCGAAGGTATAACAAGCCCAGACGGCAGATGCTTTGGTAAGATGGCTCATGCAGAGAGAAAGGGAGACGCAGTGGCAATGAATATCTACGGAGATCAGGATCTTAAGATATTTGAGTCAGGTGTTAAGTATTTCTCATAAAATATAACTAAGCATAGTTACAGGCCCCTACAAGCTAATTGTAGGGGCTTTGTTTTTTTTATGACCACATTTATAATAAATATATTTTGCTAATTGAAATTGTGTTTGGTTTTTGGTAAAATGTAAGATACAGTTGGGTAAAACGTGTATTATAAAGAGGGTATTTGTATGAGCAGGAAGATTGCGCTTGTTTGGTTAGCGGTTTTGTTTGTTATCTTAACTATTATTCTTTGGAATGCTTCATTGGTAGAAAACGACAGAAGTAGAAATACCAAAGAGTTTAAATATGAAGAGATAAAGGATTGGAAAATAGAGAAAAGTGAAGCTAGAAATGAGGATGGAAACTATGTAATCACATATACTAACACCTTGGGTGAAATTGGTGTCGGTGGAGATTATCTGATGTTTTATACATATCATGCAGACGTTCATGTGTACTGTGGTGAAGACCTTATGTACGGTTTAATTATGGACAAGTCAGATACATTTTTTGACACAGTTTCCGGAGATGCATGGAACTGTCTTTTTGTGCCTAAAGAGCACGAGTTTCATGAGATTACTGTTGTAGTGGAAACAGAATATGAATCATATGTGGACTATGTTCCAAGCTTTTATTTAGGTGATAGACTTAACATAGTGCGAGATGAGTTTATGAATGATATAGTCTCATTTTTACTTACTGTGTTTATATTTGTAGTGGGCTTTATCATAATTATATATAGCTGGATTGTTACAAAGAATAAGGCAAACAAGTACGACTTAATATATTTGGGTATATTTGCAGTATTATTGTCAATTTGGTTTGTTATAAATATGCCGGTAGTAAATATGATTATAGATGTAGGTACTATATTTACATACATATCATATATTTTGTTGGGCTCTATTGCGTTACCTCTTATATTATTTGAGAAAAAGATTCTCTCAAATAGATATAATAAGGTATGTGACTGGTTATGCATATTTATAATCACTGTTCAGGTGATATCAGCCGTATTGCAGATAACAGGAACTATGGATATGAAAAATTCGTTATGGCTTACTCATGTTTCAATGATAATTTCTGTTATTGTATTGTGCACACTTGTAGTTTTGAACTTTATCACAGTAGGTTGGCATAAGCTTACATACATAAGCAGGATAAATATGATATGTGGTGCGCTAACTGCTATTGGTGTAATTATTGACCTAATTTATTTTTATCTTGATCCAGTAAATGGAAAGAATTATCAGTGGACTAAGCTGGCGATACTTATCCATATAACATCTCTGTGTTACTATAGTATGAAAGAGACACAGAGACTTATGAGAAAGGGTAAGCAGGCGCAGAAGTTTGAAAATCTGGCATATAGGGATGAGCTTACAGGCGTGTATAACAGAACAGCATGCAATAATGATATGAAGGCCATAAAAATAGGCGAGGATAAATATACAATCTTTATGTTTGATTTAAATAATCTCAAAAAGTGTAATGACTCTTATGGTCATAATTTTGGCGATGAATATATATTAAACAGTGCAAGGATTATCAGAGAATCTTTTGAGAGTATAGGACATTGTTATCGTATAGGTGGCGATGAGTTTTGTGTAATTGCAAAGAATGTGACAGAAGATGTCATAGAGATATGCTGCAGTGGTATGGATGAGATGGTGGCAGAGTATAATGTAGAGCATCCGTTGATAAATATGAGTATTGCATATGGATATGCCACATATGATTCGAATTTAGATGATGATTTAAAGGATACAAGAGGCAGAGCAGATAAGCTTATGTACAAGAATAAGATTGCTATGAAAGTAAACGAAGGATGAGAGGTAAGGTAAATGGCATTACAGGACGATTTAAGGGCACAGTTGATAAAGCAGTTTGCGGCAGATGTAGTGGAGGTTACGGAAGCGCCAGATAAGGTATATTATGCATGTCCTACATGTAAGAGACCGGTATCACGTGGAAATGACAAGTGTACTTCATGTGGACAGGCTTTAAATTGGAGTTCTATCAGCAAGGAAGAGTATGCAAGAGTGGGGATGAAGATGGCTACATTATCTTTCGAGGTACCCGGTGATTTTGCCAAGTCTGATTGTAGAAAATGTCCACTTTCATACATAACAAAGAGAGAGGGACAAAATATGTATGACTGTCCTCTGAATATGAGAAATAAATGTCCACTTGAGTTTAAAGAGGCGTAATATATGAGACAGATGGAATTTAAGATGGAGAGAGAAGGCTTGGTGGAAATCGGCAAAGAATACGAAGTGTCTGAGGGAAAATTACCAAGCAGTTATTATTACACATTGGAGCCGGCTATAGCTATGTCGGCAAATTATGAGTTTAGAGAGAGGCTTAAGTCTACTAAGGGTATAGTGAAGGATATTCACGAAACGCCTAGAGGTTTCTTTGTGACAGTAGAATTCGACGAATAAAAGGTGATAAAATGGCAGGTAGTAATAAGGCTAAAAAGCAGGTAAGCTGCTGTGATACATGCTCAAATTATATTTATGACGAAGAGTGTGAGTATTATGTCTGTGATATGAATCTTGACCAGGATGAGATGGGAAAGTTTATGACAGACACCTTCTATGATTGTCCATACTATCAGTATGATGATGAGTATGCGATTGTAAGAAAGCAGAATTAGGGGAGGAAATATGAGATTTGTACATATCTCAGATTTGCATTTGGGTAAGAAAATCTATGAACATTCAATGATTATGGAGCAAAGAAACGCTTTGAATCAGGTGTTGGATGTTATAGATGAGAGAAAACCGGATGGATTATTTATATCAGGTGATATTTATGATAAACCAGTGCCACCAGTGGAGGCGCTGGATATTTTTGATGATTTTTTAAGACAGCTGCAAAGTCGTCAAATTAAAGTATTTATAATAAGTGGAAATCATGACAGCGCAGAGCGTATAGCTTTTGGTGCTGATATTTTTGTGTCTGAAAATATTTTTATATCAAAACCATATGATGGAAATATTCAAAGTGTGAAGATGGAAGATGAATATGGAGTATTAAAGGTGCATTTGATTCCATTTATTAAACCGGCATACGTTAGGAGATATATTGAAGATGTAGATGTACAGGATTACAATTCGGCTTTAAAAACTGTAGTTAACCATATGGATATAAACAAAGAAGAGAGAAATGTTGTATTAGTTCATCAGTTTATAACAGGCGCGGAGAGAAGTCAGTCTGAGGAATCATTTTTAGGCGGATTGGACAATGTGGAATATGATGTGTTTAATAAGTTTGATTATGTGGCATTGGGACATATTCACAAGCCTCAGCCTATGGGAAGACAGACGGTAAGATACTGCGGAGCACCTATAAAGTATGCCCTTGATGAGGTTAATCAGACTAAGTCCATAACATTGGTGGAAATAAGGGATAAGGGTAATGTAAACATAGAGACAATTCCTTTTAGACCAATACATGATATGAGAAAAATAAGTGGAACATATATGGAACTGACTAATAGGGAAAATTATAAGAATACAAGGGTAGATGACTATATGCACATAGTATTAACTGATGAAGAGGATGTACCAGATGCCTTAAGAAAGCTTAGAGTTATTTATCCTAATATTCTAAAGCTCGATTATGACAATAAAAGGACTAGACAGAATATGTCGGTAGCTACTATGGCGGCTGTAGAAAGAAAGAGTCCTATGGAATATATTAATGAGTTATATATACTTCAAAATAATGATGGAATGTCAGATAGACAAAGAAAAATTATTGAAGATATGCTGGAGGAGATTTAGGTGAGACCAAAAAAACTAGTGATATCGGCTTTTGGGCCATATGCAGGTTTAGTTAATATAGATTTTGACCTTTTAGGTGACAAAGGATTATATCTTATTTCTGGAAATACTGGTGCAGGCAAGAGCACGATATTCGAGGCGATAAGGTTTGCCTTGTATGGAGATGATTCTTCTGAGCTTAGAAGTAAATATGCTGAAAGTTCCATTTCTACATACGTGGAACTTATATTTACTCTTAGAGGTCAGGAGTACTATATAAAGAGAAATCCTAAATATATGAGACCTAAAACTAGAGGTGAGGGATATACAGAAGCAAAGGCGGACGGAGAGCTTATATTGCCGGACGGAAAAGTAATAGCTGGATATGCTGCTGTCACACAAAAGATTACGGATATTTTAGGTTTAAATACAGAACAGTTTTCAAAGATAGTTATGATAGCTCAGGGAAAATTCCGTGAGCTTTTAGTGGCGGACACAGCCAGCCGTTCAAAAATTTTTAGAGATATATTTAAAACCAGCTCTTATGATGTGCTTCAGCGAAAGGTTAAAACACAATTTTTAGATAGCTATAAGGCTTACGGAAAGATAAACGACTCAATAAAGCAGTATGTGCAGGGGATTTCTTATGGGGATGATTTTGAGCTGGCGGACAGATTAAAGGAAATCGCAGCCTATGAAGTTATTACGGATATAGATGAAGTGAAGGAGATAATATCAAAGCTTAATGATTTAGATGAAGCCGTAGTACAAGATAATAGTCTTAAAATAGAACAGGTTCAGAGGAAACTTACAGATGCAGCCAGGATTAAGGCGAGCATGGAAGCTATGCTGTCACTGATAAGACAGCTTTTAGATGCCTACGAAGAAAAAAGAGACATTATGGCGAGAACAGGTGCAATAGAGACTTCTTACAATGAGGAGCTGGCAAAACAGCCGAAAAGAGAAAAGCTTCTAGTTCAGATTGAAAAAGAGAAGGAAAATGTAAAGAAGTATCAGGTATATAGTGATAAGTGTAAGGAAGCAGATGAATGTAAAATAAAGGAAAAGACCCTTGAGAAGAAGCTTCAAAATCTACAGAGTACAGAAAAGGAGCTTTCTAAAGAGTTTGGATTATTAAAAGAAAGCCTGAAAAACTCTGAGGGGCTAGAGCTTAGATTATCAGAGGTGGCAGCAGTCATCAAAGAATTGGAGCTACAGCTTAAAGAATATGAAAAGATTATAGAATTATGTGGCAGATATAAAAACGCAATAGAAAATCATAATAAGATGGCTGAAATATATTTGAAAAAGAGAGCTGTTGCAGAAGAGAAGAAAGAAATATATGATATTGCTCTAAGGGGATTTTTAGATGCTCAGGCAGGTATTATGGCAGAAAGACTGAGGGATAATCCTACTATGCCTTGCCCGGTATGTGGCTCTACAGAGCATGTCAAACTGGCAGAGTCTATGACAAAAGTGGTCTCGGAATCGGATGTAAATAATGCAAAAAGACTATGGGAAGAGGCAACAGCTGATGCTGTAAGTGCAAGTGAGAGAGCAGGAGCGGCAGCTAAGGAGAAGGAGCGTGAGGAACAGCTGCTAGGAGAGACTATAGCAGAGGCCGGCATGAGCTGTCAGATAGAGGACGCGCTTCAATTGGCAAGAAAAGGTCATAATGAATATAGTGACAAAAAAGAAAAACTTATGGCTGAAAGGGAGGAAATAAATAAAGCTATTGCTGTCAGAAGTAATCAGCTTACAAGGTTTGCATCCTTGGAGAAGCAGCTGGAGGAAGTGGCTTCCAATATAAAGCTTGTGGAAGCTGATTGGCATCAGTGTCAGCTAAATATCAAATCCTTGGAAGGTCAAGTGGAGCAGCTTAAAAATGAATTGTCATCTACTAATATCAACGAGGCGGCAATGCTTTTAAGAGAAAAGGAAGCTATATATGCTAAATTGGTAGATGAATTTACAAAAGTAAGTGAAGCATGGCAGACACATTCAAAGAAAAAAACAGAGACAGAAGCTGTTATAAGTCAGCTTATAAAGCAGATAAAATCATTTGATACAAGTGAGATTCAGTTGTTTTTATCTGCGGATAATGAGGAAAAGCTAACAGAGCAGTGTGAAGAATTATCAGAATACATTACTGCACAGAATGAGAAAATTAATAATTTTTCTAAGGAAAATGAAGGGCTTATTGACTTAAATAATCAAATATTTGCCAGATTATCAGCCAATAAAGCTATTGCAGCTAATATTGCAAGTAAAGAGGTCTCGCTGGTAAAAGAAGGGGAAAAGCTTAGGGAGATAAAAAGCCTGTCAGATACACTAAATGGTGCATTGGAGGGAAAGGAGAGAGTTAACCTTGAAACCTTTGTGCAGATTTCCTATTTCGAGCAGGTTATAAGACGAGCCAATATTAAGCTGTTTGAGATGACGGAAGGTCAGTATGAGTTTAAGCGTGAGCAAAGTGGGGAAGACAAGCGTAGTCGCTCAGGATTGGAGCTTAATGTATATGACCACTATAATGGAACAATAAGAAGTGTAAGAACACTGTCTGGTGGTGAGAGCTTTATGGCGTCGTTATCTCTTGCTCTGGGGATGGCTGACATTATAGAGGAATCGGCCAGTGGAATTGCCATTGACACAATGTTTATAGATGAGGGATTTGGCTCTCTTGATGAGGCAGCCCTGGAACAGGCTATGAAGGTTCTGGCCAGATTATCAGAGGGAAACAAGTTAGTAGGAATAATTTCCCATGTAGGCAGTCTTAGAGAGCGAATAGACAAACAAATATGTGTTACAAAGGCACAGGCAGGTGGAAGTACAGCTGTAGTATGTATATAAATTTTAGTTGCGTTTTTTAACTATTAGATATAAAATAGGTTTGTTTTTGAATTACATAAGAATATATATTTACTAAGGAGGTTTAATTATGTTCTGTTCAAAATGTGGAAATCAGATCGCAGATGGCTCAGCTTTTTGTCCATCATGCGGTAACCAGTTAAATGTAACTCCAGTAGCACCAGTAGAGCCAGCAGCTCCAGTGGTAGAAGCAGCAGCTCCAGTGGTAGAGCCAGCAGCTCCAGTGGTAGAGCCAGCAGCTCCAGTGGTAGAGCCAGCAGCTCCAGCAGTAGAGCCAGTAGCTCCAGTAGAGCCAGTAATGCCAGCACAGCCAGCACAGCCAGCAGAGCCTGTAGCTCCATTTGCAGCAGCTCCAGTAATGCCAGCTCAGCCAGAGGCTAACAAGCCAAAGAAGAGTAAGGCACCATTAATTATTGGTATTGTAGCAGCAGTTCTTGTAGTAGCAATTGTAGCAATTATCTTGGTTCTTGTACTTGGTGGCGATGATGAAAAGCCAGCATCAGGTAAAGAGCAGGAGAAAACAACAGCAGGTCAGGAAGTTACAACAGAGGAACCAACAGAAGAGCCAACAGAGGAGCAGGCTACAAACAAGCCATCATCAGATGAATATGATCTTGATGATGCTGAGGATGTAGTAGATAAATTCCTTACTGCATTGACAGAAGAGGAATTTGAAGATGCAGCAGATTATATGATCCCTACATTATTAGAGGCATATGAAGAAAGCTTCGACGATATGGAAATGGAAGAAATTATGAGCCTTCTCTCTTTAGGATTTGTAGATAACGATTTTGAATATCTTGAGTTTGAGGTTGTAGGTTCAGAAGAAGAAGATGGATCATTATATGATGATGAATATGACGACGTCGTTAAAAACTATCCATCATACAAGTATCCAGATGCATTTGCTATGGTAGAAGTAGAGTTTGATGTATATGGTGAAGATGTAAGCGGTTATCTTTATGTATTAGGTATCGACGGCACATGGTATGTATGTGACAATAACATGGAAGATGTAGATGCAGCTCTTGAGGCAGCAGCAGATGATGATTCAACAGATCCAACAGATGACCCAACAGATGATGTAACAGAATATACAGAAGATGATATAAGAACTATGTTACAGCAGAACAGTCAGTCAGTAGATGGTGATTGTGATGGTACTAGAGTTCAGTGCGATGGTTACTCAATTGTAGTTCCAGAAGGATGGAATTATGATGATTCTACAGGAGAATTATCTGCAGCAACAGCAGATAAAACTCTTCAGTATCAGGTAAAAATCGTTGAGGCAGAAGCAGATGATGAGAAGATGGTAACATACCTTAATGCAGTTCTTAATAGTCTTCTTGCAATGGGTATGGAAGATGTAGAGTGTGGTACTTTAGTTGCTAATTCACTTAATGGATATTATACAAAATATGCATTAGAGGCAGATACAGCATCAGCAGAGGCTGTTCAGTTTATATTTGCAAATGATGGCAAGTTATATGTTATAACTATGGCAGCAGAGAGCACAACAACAGGAGATCCAGATGATCTTCTCTACGCAGGCGCATCAATTTTATTTGAATAATCTTATATGATAAGATAAAGATAAGATAAAAAGAAAGAGTTTCGCAAAATGCGAAACTCTTTTTGGTATAATCGAAGTTGCGAAGCAACTTCGATTTGATTTACTTAATATCGAATGTACCAACAGCGTTAAGACCCTCTTCAAAGTAATCTGAATCATAATCGCCACCTACTGTTAAGGTATATAATGTTCCGTTAGATTCAAAGAATGTCATAACATATGAAGAACCATCGGATGTTGCGTATGTCATAGCATATCCGTCTTCATATAATCCATCAATACGTCCGAGAGCTACCTCTGTCATGCCTTCGTCTAAAGCGTAATTTGCCCAATCTAAAAGGTATTCCTCTATGGAATTAAATGACGCATAGTCATTAGTGTAATCCATAATGTCAAAATAGACTACATCTTCAGGACTGTAGATTTCAAATAATACCCCTTCATCATCTACTGCATCATTGACTGCCCAGCTGTCAGGTGCAATAATAGAAACTTCTCCCAAGTCAACTGTATCTCCAAAGCATCCGCCTAATAATTCTACTGAGTTCATAGCAAGTGCTGAATTAACTGCATCTAATGTGAAATGTGTAACAGTACCGTCACCGCCAGAAGTATTATTAGCTGATTCTATTGCATCGTTAATTTCAGAAGTATCAACATCGCATACTAACCACTGACCATCAGCAAATGCCAGATAGAAATATCCGTAAGCATCAGTGTCGTACACATCAAAGAGTACAGAAACTAAAGCAAAAGCCTCCGGCTCTATATATGAGTCTAAGCCAACATAATCGTCTTCATAGCTATCTTCAAATATAGCACCATCTTCTTCCTCGACGTCGTCCAATTCGTATGAGAATACAGCATTATCTGAATTCATAAAGTAAGATGCGTATTCCTCTGCAACATCTTCATCACTTACATTGTACTCGTTTACTAAATATTCAACAGCAGCAGGGTAAAAGAGCTTAAGTATTTTTGAATATTTTCCGGAATCTGAGTATGATAAAAAGTCTTCAACAACATCTAATGCATCATCTACGTCAGGCTTAACTACAACAGGTTTATTTGTAGTTGGCTCCTCAGTAGGCTCTTCTGTAGGTACCTCAGTTGTTGCTTCATTATTTGCAGTAGTAGTCTCCTGTTCTTTACCTGATGCCGGTTTTTCGTCATCGCCACCTGCTAACAGAATAATTATAATAGCTATAATAGCGATTACTAATGTAGCAGCAACAATTCCGATGATTAAAGGAGCCTTGCTCTTCTTAGGCTGAGTGCCCTGAGGCATTGTAGGCATTACAGGCTGTTGCATCATAGGTTGCTGCATCATAGGTTGCTGCATCACAGGAGCAGTAGGCTCTACGATAGGAGCAGTAGGCTCTACGATAGGAGCAGTAGGCTCTATGGTAGGAACGACAGGCTCTATGGTAGGAACGACAGGCTCTATAAAAGGAGCGGCAGGCTCTACAGGAGTAGGAGCTACTGGCTGTGAGTTGATTTGGTTACCACATGATGGACAGAAGGCTATACCATCAGGTAACTGGTTACCACATTTTGAACAAAACATAATTGTCCTCCTTAAACTTTTGTATTTAATTTTAAATTATTTATATCCCTATTTTCTGCATTACTATTCTACATTTTACACATGTAAAGTGCAAGCAGATTTATTGTCTGCTTGCTCTTTTTTCTATAATATGTTATATATTTCTTGAAATAAAACTATAGATTTTCATAATAAAATATGTATTGAAGGAAGATGAAATTATGAAGTGGACAAAGTATAGAATTAAGACAACTACAGAGGCAGCAGAGCTTGTTATTGCTATGCTTGTAGAGAATGGCATAGATGGAGTTGAGATTGAAGATAATGTGGGTATCACAGAGGAAGATAAGAAAAGAATGTTTATAGATTTTCTTCCAATATTGCCAATTGACGAGGGTGTATCTTATGTAAGCTTTTATGTGGAGGATGACTCTAAGGAGGATGAGTTTATGCCTAGTATAAAGGAAGGCTTAGAGGAACTCAGACTTTTTACTAATGTAGGAGAAGGCTCTATAGTTAAGTCAGAAACTGAGGATAAGGACTGGATAAATAACTGGAAGGAGTTCTTTAAATCATTTGAGGTGGATGGCATTGTCATTAAGCCTACATGGGAGGAGACAAAGCCTGAGTACGAGGGAAAGATGCTTATTGAGATAGATCCAGGTATTGCGTTTGGTACAGGTTTACATGAGACAACACAGCTTTGTATGAAGCAGCTTAAAAAATACGTAAAGGAAGATACAAAGATTCTTGATGTTGGATGTGGTAGCGGTATTCTTTCTATTATTGCATTGAAGATGGGGGCAGCAGATGCTGTAGGTATTGATATTGATGAAAATGCCACAGTGGCTACAAGAGAGAATCTTGAAACTAATAATATTCCTTTGGATAAGTGCAAGGTTATCACAGGAAATATCCTGGAGGATAAAGCTATCGAGGATGAAATCGGTTATGAGTGCTACGATATAGTTGCAGCAAATATTTTGGCAGATGTTTTATTGCCACTTACACCGCTTGTGCCAGCCCATTTAAAGAAGGGTGGCTTGTACATTACTTCCGGTATTATTGATACAAAGGAAGAGGAAGTAAAGGCGGCTATCGAGGCGATGGATGAGTTTGAGATAATAGAGATAACAAGGCAGAAGGATTGGTCGTCTATCACTGCCAGAAAGAAGTAAGGGATGCATCATTTTTTTGTGGACCCTAGTCAGGTTTTAGATGAAAAGGTGACTATAAAGGGCAATGACGTAAATCATATAAAGAATGTACTTCGAATGAAGGTTGGCGAGGAGCTTCTTATAAGCAATGGAATAGATATGGACTATTATTGCAAAATCGAGTCAATAAGTGATGATGAGATTGTGGCAGTAGTACTTAACGAAGAGTTTGCAGGGACAGAGCTTCCTTGCGAAATATATCTTTTTCAGGGATTGCCTAAGTCGGATAAGATGGAGCTAATCATACAAAAGGCAGTAGAATTGGGCGCAAAAGCTATCGTTCCTGTGGCTACTAAGAGATGTGTGGTAAAGCTTGATGATAAGAAGGAAGCATCAAAGCTTAAGAGATGGCAGGCCATATCTGAGAGTGCGGCAAAGCAGTCCAGAAGAGTGATTATCCCGGAGGTAATGCCGGTTATGAGCTTTAAAGAGGCAATAAATCTCGCAAAGACGTTTGATTTGGGCATTATTCCGTATGAGAATTTTAAAGATATGGAAGAGACCAGAAATATTCTGTCTAAGCTGGACAAGGGGATGAAGATAGGCATCTTTATTGGTCCGGAGGGCGGCTTTGATGATAGTGAGATTTCATATGCTATGGAAAACGGAGTAAAACCAATATCTCTTGGAAAGAGAATACTTAGAACAGAGACGGCTGGACTGGCAATTTTGTCAGTTATTATGTTTAGAATAGAGGAAATGTAATGGAAGCATATTTAGATAATTCGGCGACAACAAAGGTTTCTGACAGTGTCAAAAACCTGGTTGTAAAGGTGATGACTGAGGATTACGGCAATCCTTCCTCTCTTCATATGAAGGGTGTTGAGGCTGAAAAATATATAAAGGAATCAAGAGAGATTATAGCTAAGCTCTTGAAAATAGAGCCAAAGGAGATAATTTATACATCGGGCGGAACTGAGTCAAATAACTTGGCTTTAATCGGTGGTGCAATGGCAAATAAGAGAGCAGGTAATCATATTATCACATCATCTATTGAACATGCGTCAGTTCTTGCTACTATGAAATATCTTGAAGATTTGGGCTTTCAGGTAACGTACCTGCCGGTGGATGAGTCGGGACACGTGTCTATGGAGGCTTTAAAGGAGGCAATGACACCTGAAACCATACTTGTCTCTATTATGCATGTTAACAATGAAATAGGTGCCATAGAGCCTGTTGAAGAGATTTCAAAAGTTATAAAGTCCATTAATCCTAATGTGGTATTTCATGTAGATGCCATACAATCATTTGGAAAGCTTGTACTTCATCCAAAGAAGATGGGTGTGGATATGATGTCTGTAAGCGGACACAAGATACATGGACCAAAGGGTTCAGGCTTTTTATATGTGTCTGATAAAGTAAAAATTAAGCCTGTTATTTTTGGGGGCGGTCAGATGAAAGGAATGCGCTCAGGTACAGAGAATGTACCGGCTATAGCAGGTATTGGTCTGGCAGCTAAGGAAGCTTATGAGAATTTTGAAGATAAGATGACAAAGATGGTAGAGCTTAAGGATTACTTTATTGACAGAGTCACTGCCATAGAAAATGTTACAGTCAACAGTAAAAAGGGAATGGAAAGTGCACCACATATTATAAGTGTCAGCTTTAATGGTGTAAGAAGTGAGGTGATGCTTCATTCTCTTGAGGATAAGCAGATTTATGTATCATCAGGCTCAGCATGTTCATCAAATAAGCCATCGGTAAGTGCTACATTAAAGGGCATAGGGCTGTCAAACGATGAAATTGATTCAACTGTCAGATTTAGCTTATGCTATGACACGACTAAAGAAGAGCTTGATTATGCTGTAGATACAGTTGCTGGTATGATTGAACTTTTAAGAAAGTTTACAAAGCGCAGATAGTTAGCGGTAGATGGAGGAAATATGGAATTTAAGTCATTTTTGATAAAGTATGCAGAGATTGGTGTAAAAGGTAAAAACAGATATTTGTTTGAAGATGCCCTTGTGTCAAATATTGCCAAGTCTCTTAAAAAATCAGCTGAGGGACAGTTTAATGTTCACAAGGAGGATGGACGTATATATGTGGATGCATTAAGTGAATACGACTATGATGAAGTGGTTAAGGCATTGTCACATGTATTTGGTGTCGTTGGAATATGTCCAATGGTGCAGATTGAAGATGAGGGCTTTGAGGACTTAAAGGCAAAGGTTATAGCATATATGGATGAGATGTATCCCGATAAAAATATAACCTTTAAAGTAAATGCCAGACGTGCCAGAAAGAATTATCCTCTTGATTCTATGGGGATTAACTGCGCTATGGGAGAGGCACTTCTCGATGCTTTCCCAGAGATAAAGGTTGATGTGCATAATCCTAAGGTTATGTTAAATATTGAAATCAGAAAGCATATTAATATTTATTCGGAGATTATTCCGGGACCGGGTGGTATGCCGGTTGGAACAGCTGGAAAGGCTATGCTTTTATTATCCGGTGGAATAGACAGCCCGGTAGCAGGATATATGATTGCTAAGCGTGGCGTAGAGTTAGAAGCAGTATACTTCCATACACCACCATATACATCCGAGAGAGCAAAGCAAAAAGTTGTGGACCTGGCTAAGAAGGTGGCGGCATTTTCCGGTACAATTAAGCTTAATGTGGTGAATTTTACAGATATACAGATGTATATTTTCGAGAAGTGTCCTCATGAGGAACTAACGATTATAATGAAGCGAGTAATGTATAAGATTGCAGAGAAGCTTGCAAGAAAGAATGGCGCACTTGGACTGGTGACAGGAGAGAGTATTGGACAGGTTTCAAGCCAGACTATGCAGTCTTTGGCAGTTATAGATGAAAACGCTACTATACCTGTATATCGTCCGGTTATCGCTTTTGATAAGCAGGATATAGTTGATATCTCTATAAAGATTGACACATATGATATATCAACGCAGCCATATGAGGACTGTTGTACAACATTTGTTGCGAAGCACCCTGTGACAAAGCCAAATATCAATGTGATAAAGCATTCGGAGCTTAAGATTGCCGATAAAATTGATGATATGATAGAGGAAGCTGTAAATACAGTAGAAGTCATTGAGGTTGAATAAGATTATAACGAAAAAAGGCGACACGATAATGTGTCGCCTTTGATTCTATTCATTTATTACTGACAAATGTATGGGTTTAAAGCTTCAAGGATAGCATCGATGTTGCTCTCATCTGCATGAATGCAAAGATCGATTGGCTTAGATAAGTCTAAGCTGAAAATACCCATGATAGACTTTGCATCAATAACGTATCTGCCTGATACTAAATCAAAATCTGTGTCAAACTTTGTGATATCGTTTACGAAAGCCTTAACCTTGTCGATTGAATTTAAGCAAATCTGAACTGTCTTCATAAAAATACCCTCCTAGTAAAAATAGTATTTGAATTAATTGTATGTTTGAGGTAAACTCCATTATGAAAAACCTCAGATAGATGAAAATCATCTAATCTGCAACTATCTTAACTTTATTTGGTAAAAAAGTCAATGAATAATATGTAAAAAATAAATGTTATAAAATATTATGAAAAGGGAGATAATTATGCGTAAAGTAGCGCTTCACAATTTGGGATGTAAGGTTAATGCTTATGAAACTGAGGCGATGAGACAATCTTTGGAAGAATTTGGCTATGAAATTGTGTCATTTAATGAAAAAGCCGACATATATATTATAAATACATGTACAGTTACAAATATTGCAGACAGGAAATCAAGACAGATGCTTCACCGAGCAAAGAAGATGAATCCGGAAGCTATAGTTGTGGCTGTGGGTTGTTATGTTCAGGCAGCAGGTGAGGAACTAAAGAAGGATGAAGCCATAGACATAATAGTTGGAAATAATAACAAGTCAGATATAGTGACTATTTTAGAGGAATATTATAAGTCTGAGAGTAATCATACTTACCTTGAAGATATTAGCAAAGGGTGTGATTATGATGAGATGAAGATGACTACAATAGGTGAGCATACAAGAGCATTTGTAAAAATTCAGGATGGATGCAATCAGTTTTGTACATACTGCATCATTCCTTACGCAAGAGGAAGGATAAGAAGCAGAAGTTTGTCTGATTTAAAGGGAGAATTAGAAAAACTTGCTCAGTGTGGTTACAAGGAAGTAGTACTTACAGGTATTCATTTAAGCTCTTATGGCAAGGATTTGTCAACGGAAGAAAATAAAATCACACTTATGGATGCTATCAATGTGGCTGATGAGGTGAAAGGCATAGAGTGTATCAGACTTGGGTCGCTGGAGCCTGGAATTATTACTGATGAGTTTCTTTTGCAGTTAAAGGATATGAAGAAGTTTTGTCCGCATTTTCATTTATCTTTGCAAAGTGGATGTGATGATACTTTAAAGAGGATGAATAGACATTACACTACAAAAGAGTATTTAGACAGATGTGAAAAGATACGCAAGGTATTTGCAAAGGCTGCTATAACTACTGATGTTATTGTTGGATTTCCAGGTGAGACGGAGGAAGAATTTTCAAAAACAGAGGAGTTCTTAACAGAGGTGGCGTTTGCAGAGATGCACATTTTTAAGTATTCAAAGAGACAGGGTACAAAAGCTGCTGCTATGGAAAATCAGATAAAAGAGGAGATTAAGATAGTAAGGAGCGACAAGCTTATATCATTGGGAGAAAGCTTGAGAGAAAAATATGTAAAAAGCTTTGTAAATGAAGATGTGAAGGTTTTAGTTGAAGAAGAAACACAGATAGATGGAGAGATATACCTTGTAGGTCACACAAAGGAATATACAAAGGTTGTGTTTAAGGGTGATGAGAAACTTATTAATGAGATTGTTGATGTTCACACAATTGAAACAATAAAAAATGAAATTTTACTTGCGAAGATGAAAGAAATGTATTAGTATTACATTATCTATAAGTGCGTGAGGAAGGGTAAAAAGATGAGCGAAGTAAATAATAACACACAATATTTTAAGACAGTACAGGAGCCAAAGCTTGAGGTTGGACAAGTTCTTGAGCATGTTTATAAAGCATTATCTGAGAAGGGTTATAATCCGGTTAACCAGATTGTAGGATATATAATGTCTGGAGACCCAACATATATTACATCACACAACAATGCCAGAGTTATGATTATGAAGGTAGAGAGAGATGAACTTATAGAAGAGGCTCTTCATTACTACATTAAAAATAAGTTAAAGTAGATTTTAACTTATTAAAATATAAGGAACGGTTTTATATGAGAATAATGGGACTTGATTTCGGTTCGAAGACAGTTGGTGTAGCAGTGTCTGATGCACTTTTAATTACTGCGCAAGGAATTGAAATAGTTAGAAGAGAGCAGGAAAACAAGCTTAGAAGAACATTGGCTAGGATAGAGGAACTTATTAGCCAATATGAGGTTGATAAGCTTGTACTTGGTTTGCCTAAAAATATGGATGGTTCTCTTGGGGAGAGAGCTGAAAAAACTATGGAATTTAAGGCCATGTTGGAGAGAAGAACAGGGCTTGAAGTTATATTGTGGGATGAGAGATTGACTACAGTAGCCGCGGACAGACTGATGATGGAGTCTGGTGTGAGACGCGAGGACAGAAAGAAATATGTGGACAGTATAGCAGCAACTTTCATTTTGCAGGGGTACTTAGACAAATTAGCAATGGAAGGAAAGAGGTAAGATGGCAGAGAAGATTAGTTTTGTGATTGAAGATACCGGTGAAGAGGTAGAGTTTTTTGTCGTAGAAGAGACAAAGATTAATGGTACAAATTATATTTTAGTAACTGAGAGTGAGACTGATGAGGAGGCAGACGCTTATATTCTAAAGGATACATCAAATCCTGAGGATGCAGAGGCTGTCTATGAAATCGTGGAAGATGATACAGAGCTTGAATCTGTTTCTAAGATTTTTTCAGAAATTTTGGATGATATAGATATCGAAAAATAAATTAATTATATATAAGAGAGGTGCATATTTTGAGAACAGCTAAGGTTTCAGTTGACGAGAGAACAAAGATAAAGATTATACCACTTGGCGGTTTGGAAGCTATTGGTATGAATATAACAGTGTTTGAGTACGAGGACGAGATAATTGTAGTTGATTGCGGTTTGTCATTCCCTGATGATGATATGCTTGGTATCGACCTTGTTATACCTGATATAACATATCTTAGGGAGAACGCGGACAAGGTTAAAGCATTTATTATCACTCATGGTCACGAGGATCATATCGGTGCGCTTCCATATGTTTTAAAGGAGATAAATGCTCCAATATATGGAACTAAGCTTACACTTGGTGTTATTGATGGAAAGCTCAAAGAGCATGGATTGGAAAAGGTTGCTAAGAAGAAAACTGTAAAGCATGGTCAGACAGTTACCATCGGTTCATTTAAGGTTGAGTTTATAAAAGTGAATCACAGTATTGCGGATGCAGCAGGTTTAGCTATCACAACACCGGCAGGTGTTATTGTCCATACAGGTGACTTTAAGATTGATTACACTCCTATGTTTGGCGATACAACAGATTTGACAAGATTTGGTGAGCTTGGAAAGAAAGGCGTCCTTGCCCTTATGGCAGATAGTACAAACGCACTTCGTCCGGGATTTACACCATCAGAGAGAAATGTTGGTAAGACAATCGATCATATATTTGCTGAGAATACAAAGCACAGAATTATTATTGCTACGTTCGCATCTAATGTAGACAGAGTTAGACAGATTATTTTAACAGCTGCTAAGTATGGCAGAAAGGTTATTGTCGAGGGACGCAGTATGGTTAATATTATCAATACTGCATCTGAACTTGGATATTTAAATGTTCCTGAGGGAACCCTGATTGATATTGAGGAGATGAAGAGCTATACTGACGAGCAGATTGTACTTATAACAACCGGTAGTCAGGGTGAGTCAATGGCTGCTTTATCGAGAATGGCAGCATCTATTCACAAGAAAGTAACAATTAAGCCTGGAGATACGATTATCTTTAGTTCAAGCCCTATTCCTGGTAATGAGAAGGCTGTTACAAAGGTTATCAACGAGCTTTCTATGCTTGGTGCAAATGTTATATTCCAGGATGCTCACGTTTCAGGTCACGCATGTCAGGAAGAGATTAAGCTTATATATAATCTTGTTAAGCCAAAGTATTCTATTCCGCTTCATGGTGAATATCGCCATTTAAGAGGGCAGGCAGAGATTGCTGAATCTATGGGCATAGATAAGGATAATATCTTTATTCTCTCAGCAGGAGATGTATTGCAGCTTAGCAATGCAGAAGCATATGTTGAGGAGTCAAGAGTGCAGGCCGGTACTGTATTAGTTGATGGTCTTGGTGTAGGTGATGTCGGAAATATTGTATTAAGAGACAGACAGAACCTTGCACAGAACGGTATTATTATTGTGGTTATGACATTTGAGAAGTATAGCAATCAGCTTCTTGCAGGTCCTGATATTGTATCGAGAGGATTTGTATATGTAAGAGAGGCAGAGAATCTCTTAGAGGAAGCGAGAGCTACTGTAAATGACGCTGTTATTGATTGTATAGACAAAAATATAACAGACTGGGGTAAGATTAAGATGGTTGTAAAGGAAACACTTAGTGATTACCTCTGGAGAAAGATTAAGAGAAATCCGATGATTCTTCCAATCATCATGGAGGTTGAGTAAAGTGACTGAAGCAGTTAAAGCAAAGGCTGAGGAATTCAAGCAGGTTATATTAGATAGTGATGAGTACAGAAATTATGATATGTACAGAAGGCTGCTTAGCCAGACGCCGGAACTTAAAGCAAAAGTAAATGAATTCAGAGCTGCCAATGTAAATATGCAGATAAATAATAATGGCGAGAACAGGTATGCTATGCAGGAGCTTGCAGAGCAGTATTCAGACTTGCTTACCAACAGCGTGGTCAGAGAGTTCTTAAATGCTGAGTTAATTCTTTGTAAGATGATGCAGCAGATAAATGTAATGCTTGTGGCTGATTTAGAATTAGAACTAGACTTTTTATAGGCTTTTGTTTATAATGCTATTTGGTTAAAGATATATTTGTAGGATAGGCAGGTTAATCAGATGAGTTTACGTAAAACTTCCACTATGATATTTCGAATAACTATTAAGATGGTTATTATAGCAGCTATTGTTGCAGTGTTTTATGTGGTTTGTTCAAAGACATTTGAATATGGTTCAAGAATTTTCTCAGAGGAGGCTATGGCTGACTTTGGAGAGGGCGTAGATGTGGTTGTAACTATACCGAAGGATACAACTGTATCAGAGTTGGGTAATATTCTTAAAGAGAACGGACTCATTGAAGATGCAGGAATCTTTGAAGTGCAAGCGTTGTTATACGAGCTTATTATCACACCGGGTACTTATGAATTTAACACGGAACATAATGTGGAAGATATCGTAGAGATTATTAATGCAAATGCTCCAAAAGAAGATGAGGATGAAGACGAGAAGAAGACAACAAAGCCTAAAGAAACTCAGTCTGACAGTGAAGATAAAGAATAGTAGAATGGAGAATTCTGATGATAGTAAATGACAGAATAGTGTCATATATTCATTCGTTAGAGACTTCTAATAGCCAGTGTTTACAAGAAATAGAACAGTGTGCAATAAAAGATAATGTGCCGATTATCCGAAAAGAGATGGAGAGCTTTTTGAGGGTTATGCTTACTATTAAGCAGCCTAAAAACATATTGGAGCTCGGATGTGCTATCGGATACTCGGCAATTCTTATGAGTGAATATATGCCGGAAGGCGGACATATTACAACAATTGAAAACTATGACAAGAGAATAGTGCAGGCGAAGGAGAATATTGCTAAGGCAAATGCAACTGACAAGATTACTCTTTTGGAGGGTGATGCTATGGAAGTGATGAAGGATTTAGAGTCTGGTTCCTATGATTTTGTATTTATGGATGCGGCGAAAGCGCAGTATATAAACTTTTTGCCTGAGGTATTAAGACTGATGAAGCCGGGAGCAGTGCTCATAGCTGACAATGTACTTCAGGATGGAGATATAATAGAGTCAAGATACGGAGTTATAAGGCGAAATCGCACTATACACAGTCGTATGAGGGAGTATATGTATCAGGTAAAGCATATGGATGAGCTTGAAACGACCATAGTCCCAATCGGAGATGGTATAACTATAAGTGTAAAGAGATAGTTTAGAGGAGTGATAAAATGTATAGCAGACCAGAATTGTTAATACCGGCTAGTAGCTTGGAGGTTTTAAAGGTTGCTGTAATGTATGGTGCAGATGCGGTATACATTGGCGGTGAAGCCTTTGGTCTCAGAGCTAAGGCTAAGAATTTTACAAAAGAAGAGATGATAGAAGGTATTGCCTTCGCTCATAAGCATGATGTAAAGGTATTTGTTACAGTTAATATTTTAGCTCATAATGACGATTTGACAGGTGTCAGAGAATATATGGAGGAGCTTAGAGATATAAAGCCGGACGCACTTATTATCGCGGACCCTGCTATATTTACCATAGCTAAAGAGGTTTGTCCTGACATAGAGATACACATAAGCACTCAGGCAAATAATACAAACTATGGAACATTTAATTTTTGGCATAGTCTTGGAGCGAAGAGAGTTGTCACAGCTAGAGAGCTGTCGTTAAAAGAGATAAAAGAAATCAGGGAAAACATTCCAAAAGACTTGGAAATTGAGAGCTTTATACATGGAGCTATGTGCATTTCCTATTCTGGAAGATGTCTTTTGAGCAGTTTTATGGCAGGAAGAGATGCAAATAAGGGGGCTTGCACACATCCATGCAGATGGAAGTATGCTGTTATGGAGGAGTCAAGACCAGGAGAGTATATGCCTGTATATGAGAATGAGAGAGGCACATATATATTTAACTCAAAGGATTTATGTATGATAGAGCATATTCCTGAGATGATGGAATCGGGTATTGACAGCTTCAAGATTGAGGGAAGAATGAAAACTGCACTGTATGTGGCCACTGTTGCCAGAACATACAGAATGGCTATTGATGATTATAGAAAGTCTAAAGAGTACTATGAATCGAGAATACCATTCTACAAGGCTGAGATTGCCAAGTGTACATACAGACAGTACACAACAGGATTTTTCTTTGGCAAGCCGGATGAGAACACTCAGATATATGATAGCAATACCTACGTAAAAGAGTACACTTATCTTGGAATAATAGGTGAAAAAAATCATTTGGGATATAGGATTGAGCAGAGAAACAAATTTACTGTAGGTGAGACTATAGAAGTGATGAAGCCTAGCGGTGAAAATATAACAGTTACTGTGAAAGCTATATATGACGAAGAGGGAAAAGCTCAGGAGAACGCTCCACATCCAAAGCAGGTTCTTTATGTGGATTTGGGCATAGAGCTTTCGGAATTTGATATCCTAAGAAGAGAAGAAAAACAGTAGGCACCTTGGACCCGCCATCTGCATAAAATGTAATAAACATAAGCAGGTGGTCTTTATGGAGGCGTTTAGAGAACCTCTTACCAAGGAAGAAGAAGCTATGTGGCTTGAAAGGTTTAGAGATGGAGACCAGCATGCAAAAGATGTGTTAGTAGAGCGAAATCTCCGTCTGGTAGCACATATTGTGAAAAAATACGGCAAAGGAGACGGCGTGCCGGAGGATTTGTTGTCTATAGGAACTATAGGACTGATTAAAGCTGTTAATAGCTTTGATGACTCAAAAGGTATACGACTTGGCACATATGCCAGTAAATGTATAGATAATGAGATACTTATGCATCTTCGAAGTGAGAAAAAGAGAGCGAGAGAAGTCAGTCTCTACGAGCCTATAGGAACGGATAAAGAAGGAAATGCAATTCATCTTCTTGAGATAATCGAATGTGAAGAGTTTGATGTTGTGGCCGATTATGACAAGTTTTTAAAACTAAAGTGGCTGGGAGAGAAATTTAAACAGATACTGGATAAGCGGGAACAGGAAATTATTACACTAAGGTATGGTTTGGCTGGTGGAAATGAGATAACACAGCGTGAGCTGGCTAGTAAGCTTAACATATCGAGAAGTTATGTCAGCCGAATAGAAAAAAAGGCACTTGAAAAATTAAAAGAAGATTTTTACAAGCAGTATAAATAGTATTTGCCAAATTTTTTATCATATGGTAGACTAGTATATATTGTAATGCTAATGCAATTTAGGAGGAATACGATGAAACATATTAAGACATTAACAAAGAAGACTTTAAAGAATACTATGGTTAGTGGTGGATGTGGCGAGTGCCAGACATCATGCCAGTCAGCATGTAAGACATCATGCACAGTTGGAAATCAGAGCTGTGAGAGCCAGAAGTAATTAGTTGATAAATCGTGGTTGATGAGAAGTCACGGTTATACTAAAAATTAAATCAGAGTTACATAGTGCTTTGATTGGATAGGGAGGCAGCGATTTGTATCGCTGCCTTCATAGTTACTTGGTCAAGGATGCGCCTTGGCAAAGGGTGCAAATGGGAAGGAGAATCGTTTTGATACACCAGTATAAAAATAACGGATACAACATAGTTATGGATGTGAACAGCGGTGCAGTTCATGTTGTTGATGAGGTTACATATGATGTAATAGCTATGTTTGAAGATAAAACAGAAGAACAGATTATTGAAGCGTTGGAGTCAAAGTATGCTGATACAGAGATAGCAGAAGCTATTGAGGAGGTAAAGGCTTTAAAGGAAGACGGACAGCTTTTTACAGAGGACATATACGAAAAGTATATGATGGATTTCAAGAAGAGAAAGACTGTTGTCAAGGCTATGTGCCTGCATATAGCTCATGACTGCAATTTGGCTTGCAGATATTGTTTTGCAGAAGAGGGAGAATATCACGGACGCAGAGCACTTATGAGTTTAGAAGTAGGTAAGAAGGCACTGGATTTTCTTATTGAAAATTCTGGAAACAGAGTTAACCTTGAGGTGGATTTCTTTGGTGGAGAGCCACTGATGAATTGGGATGTTGTAAAGGAGCTTGTTAAGTACGGTCGCTCACGTGAAAAGGAATGCAACAAAAACTTCCGTTTTACACTTACGACAAATGGTGTTTTGTTAAATGATGAGATTATGGAATTTGCTGATAAAGAGATGGCAAATGTGGTCTTAAGCTTAGATGGAAGACCTGAGGTTAATGATTTTAACAGACCTTTTAGAAACGGGAAGGGAAGCTATGAGGTTATAGTTCCAAAATTCCAAAAGGTTGCAGAAAAGAGAGCTGACAAGAGCTATTATGTAAGAGGTACCTTTACAAGAGAACATCTCGATTTCTCTGAGGATGTAAAGCATTTTGCAGATTTAGGCTTTAAGCATATGTCTATTGAGCCGGTAGTAGCACTGCCTGAGGAGCCATATGCCTTAAGAGAGGAAGACTTGCCAAAAATCTTAGAAGAGTATGACAAGCTTGCTGTTGAATATATAAAGAGAGCGAAGGAGGGTAAAGGCTTTAACTTCTTCCACTTTAATATCGACTTAGAGCAGGGTCCATGTGTAGCAAAGAGATTATCAGGCTGTGGCTCCGGAACAGAATATTTGGCAGTGACACCATGGGGTGATTTTTATCCATGTCACCAGTTCGTAGGAAACGAAGATTTCCTTATGGGTAACGTATATGACGGTATTACAAGAACGGATATTCAGGACGAGTTTAAGATGTGTAATGTATATGCAAAGCCAAAATGTAGGGAATGCTTTGCAAGATATTACTGTAGTGGTGGCTGTGCAGCAAACGCATACAATTTCCACGGAGATATTAAGGATGCGTATGATATAGGCTGTGAGATGCAGCGTAAACGAATCGAATGCGCTATAATGATAAAGGCCGCACTCAGTGAAACTGAGTGCGCTGAATAGTGTAGATAAAAAGAAAGATGCTAAATAAGGAAAGGTAAAAGGAAATGAACAAGAAGAAGAGTATTATCTGTTTCGTTTTAAGCATAGTTTTCATTGCTGGTCTTGTATATGCCACAATGTTTGGATTAGATGAAACAGGTATGGGAAGTGCAAAAAACATTACTCAGGGTCTCGACCTAAAGGGTGGTGTCAGTATCACATTTGAGGTTGTTGAGGAGGAGTTCTCATCAGAAGACTTTAACGATACTGTTTTAAAGATGGAAAAGAGAGCATACGAGCTTAGTGATGAGGCATCCATCTATACTGAAGGAGACAATAGAATTACTGTAGAAATACCGGGTCAGGATGATGCCCAGGCAGTACTTGATAAGTTGGGAAAACCTGGTACATTACAGTTTATTACAGAGCTTGACACAGAAAAAGAAAAGGTGTGGCTTGAGGGCGATGATGTGGATGATGCCCAGGCTCAGGCACTACAGGACCAGAATAGTGGTGCTATAGAATATGTTGTTTCCCTTGATTTTACTGAGGAAGGCGGAAAAATATTTGCAGAAGCAACAAAAGAGTATATATATAAAATAATTTATATTGTTTATGATGGCGATGTGAAATCAAGCCCAAGGGTAGATGAGCAGATTACAGGCGGAAAGGCTACTATCAGTGGTATGGATTCTATTGAGGAAGCTGAGGAGCTTGCTGCTATGATTCGTATCGGCTCGTTAAAACTTGAGCTCAAAGAGATATCTTCTAAGGTTGTAGGTGCAAAGCTTGGTGATGACGCTATTAATACAAGCTTATTAGCAGGTGTAATTGGCGTGGCATTTGTATTTGTGTTTATGCTTGTAATTTACAGAGTACCGGGTCTCGCAGCAGGACTTGCTCTTATAGCATATACAGCCATGGACTTATTGGCATTAAACGGATTTGACATAACCCTGACATTACCGGGTATAGCAGGTGTTATCTTATCTATCGGTATGGCTGTCGATGCCAATGTTATTATCTTTGCACGTATCAAGGAGGAACTTGGTTCGGGTATGGATGTTAAGAGTGCTATAAAGACGGGCTTTAGCAAGGCTACATCGGCTATCTTAGACGGAAATATTACAACTCTTATAGCAGCGGCAGTACTTTGGATTATGGGTACAGGTCCGATTCAGGGATTTGCTAAGACACTTGCATTTGGTATTGTTATTTCGATGTTTACAGCTATGTTTGTTACAAGAGGACTCTTATATCTTCTCTATGCTATGGGACTTGATAAGCCAAGTATGTATGGTGTCCAAAAGGATAGAAAAATCATTGATTTCCTTAGTAAGAAAAAGATTTTCTTTGCTATTTCATCAATTATAGTTGTAGCTGGTGCAGTGATTATGTTGCTTAACACAAATGGTGTTATTGGTGATAGAGAAAACACATTTAACTACAGTGTAGAGTTCCAGGGTGGTGTTTCTACAAGTGTAGAATTTGAAAAGAATTATCCAATCGCAGAGTTCAACAAGGAGATACTTCCTGAAATCGAGAAGATTGTAGGCGGTGGAGATGTGTTGGCTAATGCAGTAGATGGCACAAATGAGTATGTTATAAGAACAAGAGAGCTTAGTACGCAGGTTCAGGAAGACATAAAAAATATGCTGGTGGAAAAGTTCGGTGCCATTGAAGGTAAGTTTGATGAATCTAAGGTTAGTGCTACAGTAAGCGATGAAATGTGGAAGAATTCCATTATTGCAGCTGCCGTGGCAATAGTATGTATGCTTCTTTATATCTTTATAAGATTTAGGGATATTGGCTTTGCAACCAGCTCAATTATGGCACTTGTTCACGATATTATGGTTGTAATAATTTTCTATGCAGCATCATGGACAACAGTAGGAAATACATTTATTGCATGTATACTTACGATTTTAGGATATTCTATAAATGCAACAATTGTAGTATTTGACAGAATTAGAGAAAAAATCAGAGAGGCGAACTATGAAGGCGATTTGAAAGTGCATGTAAATAGTGCTATAACAGACACCTTGACACGTTCTATTTACACATCACTTACTACCTTTGTAACAGTAGCAGCTCTCTATGTGCTGGGCGTTACGGCCATGAAGGAATTTGCTCTTCCACTTATAGTTGGAATTATGGCGGGAGCTTACTCTTCAGTATGTATTGCAGGTTCACTTTGGTATGTTATTTCTAAAAAGAAATACGCAGAAGGAAGAATGAAGCCAAATGACGAGGATGATGATTAAAAAAAGATTAACAAAACATTAATAATAGGTTAATGAGGTTGTTTTATTCACTTTTTTATGATATAATTTTTTCATTGTTATTGAACTTGATTATAAAGGAGAGATAAATATGAGAAAAGATTTTTTTAAGAGAACCTTAAGTCTCGGTCTTATCAGCGTTATGGCCAGCAGCCTTATGTTAGCCGGCTGTGGTGAAGGCGGTGAAGACGGCGGCGAAGACAAGCCAACAAGTGCTTTGTCATACGAGGAAAACAGTTATGAATTGCCAGCATTGTATACAAATACTACAATGAAGTATGAGTGTCACGACCCTTCGATTTTCAAGGATCCAAAGAGTGGAAAGTACTATGTGTTTGGTTCTCATATGGCGCAGGGTTCATCATCAGACCTTTTAACATGGAAGCCTCTCGGAGTGCAGGGCTATGGTAACAGCAGTATTTACGGAGTGTTAACAGAAGGCCTCGAGGAGCCATTTAAGTGGGCGGGATACAATGATAGTGATTGCTACGGCGGATACGCAATATGGGCTCCGGACATTGTATACAATGAGAATTATGTGTGGGAAGATGGTACAAAGGGTGCCTATATGATGTATTACAGCACATCTTCTACATATTGCCGTTCGGTTATTGGATTTGCAGTATCGAAGAATGTAGAGAGTGGTTATAAGCATGTTGATACACTTATTTATTCGGGCTTTACAAAATTTGAAGCTTTTGATAGAAAATCAGAAGTTAATAAACTTGTTACAAATACAAACGTATTAGAAGTATGGGGCACAACTGATATTGCTGATATTAATCAGAAGTATTTCCAGGGAGCAGATTACAATACAAATCAGTTTCCTAATGCGATTGACCCAAGTGTTTTCTTCGATAAAGACGGAAGAATGTGGATGACATATGGTTCATGGTCAGGTGGTCTTTGGATTATAGAGCTTGATCCGGCAACTGGTATGACAATTCATGACGAAGAGCAGTCAACAGATGTAAATAACTATACAGATAAGTATTTTGGCAAGAGACTTGTATATGGTTTGGGCGTATCAGGTGAGGGTCCATATATCAGATATGATGAAAATACAGGTTACTATTGGTTGTTCGCTTCAGTAGGTTGGCTTGGTGCTGATGGTGGATATAGTATGAGAATGTTTAGATCTGAGAATCCAGATGGACCATATTATGATGCAGCAGGACAGATGGCAACATCTATGAAGGGAAAAGATAACGAAGGTATTGGTGTTAAGGTGATGGGTGGATACCATCTTCCATCATTATACAAAGGATACTTATCTACAGGACACAATTCATTCTTGGTAGAGGATGGAAAGTACTATCTCTTCTATCATACAAGATTTGAAGATTTAGGCGAGCGTCATCAGATGAGAATTCATCAGATGTTTGCAAACAAGGATGGCTGGTTATGTGCATTGCCATTCCAGTATCAGGGTGAAGAAATATCTGAGACAGGATATGATAAGGATACTCTTGATGGTATTTATCATGTTTTGGATCATGGTATTGACATTAACACTACAGCAAAGAAATCAGAGGCATATGTATTTGATAGCAACGGAATGATCGCTTTAGAGTCTGACCTTGATACAATTTTAGGTGAGTGGTCTGTAGAAGAAGGCACACCATATATGACATATACACTTAATGATGTAGAGTACAAGGGCGTATTCTGTAAGATGGTTGATGAAGCTGGAAATAATGTAATGGTATTTACAGCGTTATCAAATCAGAACAACTCTATGTGGGGTGTAATGTATTTAGGTAATGAATAAGTCGTAGAAAGATTTATTAAATAAAAGTAGCTTAGGAGATTTCCTAAGCTACTTTTGAATTTTTTTATTAAGGTGGTAACTATGGTTGAAGAAAAATGGATGATACACAGTAAGAAAGCCGATTTCGACCGATTTGGAAAAGAGCTGGGCGTTAGTCCTATTGTGGCCAGAATAATGCGAAATAAGGATTTAGAGACGATAGATGATCAGAGAGCGTTTCTTTATGGTGGCTTGGATGACCTTTATGAGCCCGGTCTTATGAAGGATATGGATAAGGCTGCTTCCATTATTGTGTCCAAAATAGAGGAGAAGAAAGCTATAAGGATAGTAGGAGACTACGATATTGATGGAGTCTGTTCTACATACATTCTGTATCAGGGATTAAAAAATATTGAAGCAAATGTAAGTTATGATATACCTGATAGAATAAAGGATGGCTATGGAATTAACGAGAATATTATAAAAAGAGCTTATGATGACGGTGTTGATACCATAGTCACATGTGACAATGGTATAGCGGCAATAGACCAGATTGATTATGCAAAAAGTCTTGGTATGACTGTTGTAATAACTGACCATCATGAGGTGCCTTTTGGCAGAGATGAGGTAACAGGGCAGGTTGTATACAAAAGAGTTTCAGGTGATGCAGTCGTAAATCCAAAGCAACCGGATTGTGCTTATCCGTTTAAGCTGCTATGTGGTGGTGCCATAGCTTATAAACTCATAGAATACATTTATAAAAAAATAAAGCTACAGGACTATAAGGAAAAAACAGAAGCATTTTTGGAGTACGCAGCCATAGCTACTATAGGAGATGTGGTGGACCTTGTAGGTGAGAATCGTATAATTGCAGCTGAAGGTTTAAAGAGGCTTAAATATACATCAAATGTAGGCTTGGATAAATTGATTGACGTATGTGGTGTGAACAGAGATAAGCTGTCATCTTACCATATAGGATTTGTGATTGGACCGTGCTTAAATGCGGCAGGTAGACTTGAAACTGCAAAAAAGGGCTTAGAGCTTTTGTTGTGCGATGATTTTACCGTGGCTGAAAAATTGGCAGTAGAATTAGCAGAGTTAAATAATCAGCGAAAGGCTATGACAGAGGAAGGCGTGAAGCTTGGAATAGCGCAGGGGGAGGAATTATCGGATAAAAAGGTATTAGTAATATACCTTCCTGATGTGCATGAAAGTATCGCAGGTATTATAGCAGGCAGAGTGAGAGAATATTTTAATAAGCCGGTAATTGTATTAACTGATAGCGAGGAACAGGAAGAAAAGGTGATTATTAAAGGCTCCGGTCGCTCTATACCGGGATACAATATGTTTGAAGCCCTTGTTGAGTGTGATGAACATTTGCTAAAGTACGGTGGTCATGAGATGGCTGCAGGACTATCATTGGAGAAAAGCAGATTAAATCATTTTATAAGTGACTTGAACGAAAAATGCAGACTGACTGATGATGACTTTATAAGAAAGGTATGGATAGATGTGCCGATGCCGTTGGCGTATGCCACAGAGGAGCTGGTAGAGCAGTTAAACCTTCTTGAACCTTTCGGTAAAGGGAATGAGAAGCCCGTATTTGCTACAAAGAATGTAAAAATAAAGCTGTTAAAAATAATGGGCGCAAATCAGAATATGTGCAAGCTTCAGGTGGTAGATGATTCTGGTAAAACAGTAGATGCGTTGGTATTTGCATCTGTTTATCCGGGTTTCATGCAATTTGTCATAGAAAAATTCGGTGAAGAACAGCTTAGAAAAGCAAAAATGGGAGTGACTAACGATATTAATTTATCCATCGTATATTATCCCGATATTAATGAGTATAATGGCAGAAGAACAACGCAAATAATTGTCAACAACTATTGTTAAATCGTAAGAATAATGATAAAATATATAATTATTTATATTTAAAATTAGGGTAAGTGTATCTTGATTTAAAAAAGAGTAGCTACAGTAGGAGGCGGACTATGAAAAAGATTGAAGAATATGTTAGAAGTATACCGGATTTTCCAGAGGAAGGCATTATATTTAGAGATGTAACAAGCGTTTTGCAGGATGCGGACGGTTTACATTTAGCTATTGATTTGATGCAGGAAAAGATAAAGGATTTAGATTTTGATGTGGTTGTTGGTCCGGAGTCTAGAGGATTTATCTTTGGTGTACCTATCGCATATAATCTTCATAAACCATTTGTGCCTGTCAGAAAGAAAGGAAAGCTTCCTTGCGAAACAGTAGCTATGGAGTATGAATTAGAGTATGGCACAGCGACTATTGAGATTCATAAGGATGCTATTAAGTCTGGGCAGAAGATTTTGATTGTTGATGATTTAATGGCTACAGGTGGAACAATAGAAGCAATCATAAAGCTTGTGAAACAGTTGGGTGGACAGGTTGTCGGCAGCGTGTTCCTTATGGAGCTTGCAGGATTAAAGGGTAGAGATAAACTTAAGGGCGAGAATATTCAGTCAGTGATTATATATCCTGGCAAATAGTTATATACACTAATTTTTGCGAAACGAGGCGATACATATGGCAGATGAGAAAATTGAAATATTAGTTCCGAAAATTAAATCGCCGGAGGAATATGATAATCCTACCGAATTGTATGAGAGGCTTATTTCGATTATAAAGAAGTACCATCCATCAGATGATATTTCGACAATCGAGAAGGCTTATAAAATTGCGGCTGAGGCTCATAAGGAGCAGAAACGTCGCTCAGGAGAGCCTTATATTATACATCCTCTTTCTGTAGCAATTATCCTGGCTGAGTTTGAGATGGATAAAGAGACTATTGTGGCAGGTATTTTGCATGATGTAGTGGAAGATACAGTGCTTACACTAGAAGAGCTTACAGCTATGTTTGGAGCTGAGGTGGCATTGCTGGTTGATGGTGTTACAAAGTTGACCCAGGTGTCTTATCAGGCAGATAAAATAGAGATTCAGGCAGAAAACTTAAGAAAGATGTTTCTTGCCATGGGTAAAGATATCAGAGTTATCCTCATTAAGCTTGCCGACAGACTTCATAATATGAGAACTATGGAATACCAGAGTCCGGCTAAGCAGATTGAAAAATCAAGAGAGACTATGGATATATATGCGCCTATAGCAGACAGATTAGGTATATCTAAGATTAAGGTTGAACTTGATGATTTATCCTTAAAGTACTTAGAACCGGAAAAGTTTAATGAGATTTCATATCAGAGAAATGTTAAGTTAAGCTCTGGTGAGAAGATGATAAAGGACCTGGTGGCAGAGGTTGATGGTCTCATGAAAGAGGCGAAAATTAAGTCTAGAGTATATGGAAGAATGAAGCATATCTTTAGCATATACAAAAAGATGATTAACCAAAGCAAGGAATTTGACCAGATTTTAGACTTGTTTGCAGTAAGAATTATCGTGGATTCTGTTAAGGATTGCTATGCTGCATTAGGTATTATCCATGAGAATTACAAGCCTATTCAGGGCAGATTTAAAGATTATATTGCAATGCCTAAATCAAACATGTACCAGTCATTGCATACAACGCTAATCGGACCAAATGGTCAGCCGTTTGAGATTCAGATACGTACAGAGGAGATGCATAAAACTGCAGAAAACGGTATCGCAGCTCACTGGAAGTACAAGGAAGACCCAAATGGAAAGTATACTCCGGATAAAGAGGAAGAGAAGATTAGCTGGCTTAGAGAAATTCTTGAGTGGCAGAGTAACCTGTCAGATAATAAGGAATTCCTCAGTGTTATTAAGAGTGATTTCAACCTGTTTACAGATGATGTATATTGCTTCACACCATCAGGTGATGTGAAGAATCTTCCAAGTGGTTCAACTCCAATCGATTTTGCTTACAGCATTCACAGTGCTGTAGGTAACAAGATGGTAGGGGCACGAATTAATGGAAAGATAGTGAACATTGATTATAAAATTCAAAACGGTGACCGAATAGAGATTATTACCTCTCAAAACTCAAAGGGACCAAGCAGGGACTGGCTTAATATTGTTAAGAGTTCTCAGGCTAAAAACAAGATTAATCAGTGGTTTAAGTCTGAGTATAAGGAAGACAATATCATAAAGGGTAAGGAACTTATTGAGCGTTATTGCAAGGCAAAGGGTGTAAATATAAGTGAGCTTACAAAGCATGAATATGTTGTTAAGGTATTAAATAAATTTAATTTAAAAGAGTGGAATGCTATTCTGGCTGCTATTGGTCATGGAAGCATCAAGGAAGGTCAGGTGGTAAACCGCCTTATTGATGAATATGAGAAGAAGAATAAAAAGACACTTACAAATGAGCAGATTCTTGAAGAGATTGCTGAAAATTCAAAGGTTAAGAAAGATGTTCAAAAATCTAAGGGTGGCATTATCGTAAAGGGTGTTCATGATGTGTCTGTAAGATATTCAAAGTGCTGTAATCCTGTGCCTGGAGATGAGATAGTAGGCTTTATCACCAGAGGTAGAGGAATATCAATACATCGTACAGATTGTGTCAATATTATGTATCTTCCGGAGAGCGAGAGAGTCCGTCTTATGGAGGCTGATTGGCAGATTGACAGAAAAGATGGCGAGAAATATCTGGCAGAGATTCAGATATTCAGTAAAAACAGAACCGGACTGCTTGCAGATATTTCAAAGATTTTCACTGAGAGAAATATAGATGTACAGAGTATCAACAGCCGTACAAGTAAGCAGGGGGTTGCAACTATATCAATGTCATTTATGGTTGCAGGTAAAGAGGAGCTTACAAAGCTTATTGATAAGTTGCGTATGGTTGATTCTATTATTGATATTGTACGTTCTACAAACTAGTTAAACTGATTGAAAGGTTTGGTGTATTATGGCGATTATGTCTATGAAGACGCTTATACTTAGCATATGTGGTACAAATTGCTACATTCTTTATAATAAGCTTACAAAAGAAGGATTTATTATAGACCCGGCAGATAATCCTAAAGCTATAGATGCAGCTGTTAAGGAATTGGGGATTACTATTAAGGCAATTCTTTTGACACATGGACATTTTGACCATATAGGAGCAGCTACAGAGCTAAAGGAACTTTATGGTGTTAATGTATATTCCCATGAGGCAGAGGTCGGTTTAGCTAAGGATGGTATGTTAAATGCATCAGCCATATTTGGATTTGCAGACAGTGTGTCAGTAGATATAGCACTTAAGGATGGTCAGACCTTTGATTTGTGTGGTTTTAAAATAAAGGTGATACACACACCGGGACACACAGAAGGAAGTTGTTGCTATCTTGTCAGTGACGAGGAAAAGGATAGACTTTTTAGTGGAGATACATTGTTTTATCAGAGCCATGGAAGGACGGATTTGCCTACAGGAAGTGAGCGGAAAATCTTTGATTCTATCATAGATAAGCTGCTTGTTCTTGATGGGGATATAGAGGTTTTTGCTGGACATGGCATGATGACAACTATAGATGATGAAAAGAAATGGTATCGAGGATAGTATTGTGGCAATATTAATTGATTTAAAGAGAACTGATTTTGAATATGATATATGGACTTTGGTCAGGGAGTTTTGCCCGGGGACAGAGGTTTACACAAATTCTACAGAGAAGCTTGCAGAAAATGACAGCATTAAGAACATGCTTAGTGTGGTTTTTGACGAGGTTTCATCGAAGATTTGTGTGGATCTTTATGGCCTTTTAGCTGGTGATGACAGCAAATGTGTGGACATGGAGGACTGTCAGGCTAAGATGAAAAAGCTTGTAAGTCATCATGGAGAGGCAGATTTTTTAGACAGGAAATCTACAAAGAATGCGGCAAAGCGTCTGGTGTATAAGGTTATGAAGGAGATGACAGGCAGAGAACTGCCATGGGGAACTCTTACGGGTATTAGACCTACAAAAATACCAATGGCCCTTTTAGAGAAGAAAAAACCTCTTTCTGATGATGCAGTACATAAATATATGAGAGACACATATTACGTTTCTGACGAAAAGATTAGTCTCAGTACAGACATAGCTAAAAGAGAGATTAAGATATTAAAGGATATTGATTATAAGGACGGATACAGCTTGTATATAGGCATACCGTTTTGTCCTAGCACATGTCTTTATTGTTCATTTACATCATACAATATTGATGCATATAAAAATAAAGTTGATATGTACATAGACAGCGTTATCAAAGAGATAGAGTATGTATCTAAAAGATTTGAAGATAAAAAGCTTAACACTGTGTATTTTGGAGGAGGCACACCGACAACACTTAGTGCAGAACAGCTTGACAGACTTATCACAAAGGTGAAAGCTTCATTTGATTTTACATACGTTCAGGAGTTTACTGTAGAAGCAGGCAGACCTGACAGTATCACAAGAGATAAGCTTAAAACATTGAAAAAGAATGGTGTAACAAGGATTTCCATAAACCCTCAGACTATGAAGCAGGAGACCTTGGATATTATAGGTAGAAAACATTCAGTAGAGCAGATTAAGGAAGCCTTTGCTATGGCTAGGGAAGAGGGCTTTGACAATATAAATATGGACTTTATTGTAGGTCTCCCAAATGAGGGTATCGATGATGTGAGATACACTATGGAGGAGACGCTAAAGCTTAATCCGGACAGCATAACAGTCCACTCGTTAGCCATAAAGAGAGCAGCGAGACTTAATATGTTTAAGGATGAGTATAAGGAATTATCAATTGAGAACAATCAGGAGATAATGAAGCTTACAGCAGAATATGCAGCTAAGATGGGAATGACACCATATTATCTGTACAGACAGAAGAATATTGCAGGGAATATGGAAAATGTTGGATATGCCAGAGATGGCAAGGCAGGTATTTACAACATTCTCATTATGGAGGAAAAGCAGACTATAGTTGCTCTGGGTGCAGGCTCAGTTACAAAGTTTGTTTATCCGGATGGTGAACAGATAGAGAGAGTAGACAGTGTTAAAAATGTTGACCAATACATTGAAAGAATCGATGAGATGATAGAGAGAAAGGCTGACTTTTTTGACAAGGTTTTTAGCAAGGCTCAGGGAAAGAGATTGAGAAGTGACTCATATATTGTGAGACAGGCGCTTAAAAAAGATGTGCCGGATGCCATTGAACATGGAATATATGTAAGTAATCTAGCCGGGCTTATTGGCAGAGAGCTTGGATTGCCGGAAAAGATGATATATGAGCTTTCGGTAGCAGGAGTATTACATGATATCGGTAAGCTTCGTTTGTCAAATTATATGTATGGCAGGGATGAAGAGAGCTTCGTTGTGGAGCAGTTAAGATATGTGCGTATGCACTCTAAGCTTAGCGCAGATATTTTAAAGAAAAAGGATTATTCTGATTTCGTTATAGAGAGTATACTTTACCATCATGAAAACTATGATGGTTCAGGATATCCTGACAATCTGGCTGGAGAGAGCATACCGCTTGGAGCCAGAATACTTCGTGTGTGTGACGTGTTTATAGCGCTTACCTCAGACAGACCATATAGAAAAGCCTTTGACAAGGATTCGGCAGTGACGCTGATGATTGATGAGGTTAAAAACTTCGATATGAAGGTATTTTTAGCATTCTTAAAGGTTGTCCACGAGATTGATTTAGATAAAGATATAAAGAAAGTGTCTGTAGGTTCAGACAAGTAGGAGGAAGATATGAAGTTAACAAAGAAGCCTGTAAATGGCATGAAAGAGATTATGCCGGCAGAGATGAAAATAAGAGATTACGCTATAAGTGTTATAAAGGAGACATATGCAAAATTTGGTTTCTCATCAATTGAAACACCATGTATGGAGCACATTGAGAATCTCAGCAGTAAGCAGGGTGGAGAAAATGAGAAGCTCATCTTTAAGGTGTTAAAGAGAGGCGAGAAGTTGAATCTTGAGACTGCAGGCAGTGAGGCGGACCTTGTTGATTTTGGTATGCGTTACGACTTGACAGTTCCACTTGTTAGATTTTATTCAAATAACTCTGCAAACTTACCAAATCCTTTTAAGTCATTGCAGATGGGTAATGTATGGAGAGCGGACAGACCACAGCGAGGCAGATATCGTCAGTTTATGCAGTGCGATATTGATATCTTAGGTGAGCCAAGCAATTTGGCTGAAATAGAGCTTATCTTAGCCACGACAACTACTATCGGAAAGCTTGGATTTAAAAATTTCCGCATTAATATTAATGACAGAAGAATTCTCAAGGCTATGGCTGCATATAGCGGATTTAATGAGGAGGATTTTGATACAGTATTCATCATCCTTGACAAGATGGACAAGATTGGCATGGAAGGTGTGGAGAGAGAGCTTAAGGAAAGCGGTTTTGAAGGCTCTTTTGTAGATAAGTATATGAGTCTTTTTAAGGGAATGGAAAGTGCTGATAATGCACTTAAGTTCTTAGCAGACCAGATAAAGGACTTTATGGAGCCTGAGGTAGAGGCTGGCTTAAGCGAGATAATTGACAGTGTAAAAGCAACAAAGAATGCAGATTTTGAGATAATATTTGACCCTACACTTGTAAGAGGTATGTCATATTATACAGGTACAATTTTTGAGATTGTTATGCCGGAGCTTGGTGCAAGCTGCGGTGGTGGCGGAAGATATGACAAGATGGTAGGAAAGTTTACAGGTCAGGAAGTTCCAGCCTGCGGTTTTTCAATTGGATTTGAAAGAATCATTCTACTTATGATGGAGAATGGATTTAAGATTCCAAATGAGAGTAAGAAGGTTGCTTATCTCATTGAGAAGGGTGTATCAGGAGAGAAGCTTTGTGAAATCATCGCAAAGGCTCAGGCAACAAGAGCAGATGGTACACAGGTTTTAGTTGCACGTATGAATAAGAATAAGAAATTCCAGAAGGAGCAGCTGACAGCTGAGGGATACGAGGAATTCGAAGAGTTTTATAAGGAAGCATTGAAAGGAAGCGCAAACTAATGGCAGAATCAATGAGAGGGCTTAAGAGAAGCCACAGATGTACAGAGGTATCCAATAAAAATATAGGTGAGACAGTCACTGTTATGGGATGGGTACAGAAAAGAAGAAACTTAGGAAGTCTTATATTTATAGATTTGAGAGACCGTTCAGGTTTGCTTCAGATAGTATTCGATGAGAATGATGTGTTAAAGGAGGGCTTTGAAAAGGCCGAGACACTCCGTTCAGAGTTTGTTATAGCAGTAAAGGGACAGGTGACAAAGCGCGGTGGAGCCATAAATGAGAACCTTAAGACAGGTGACATAGAAATACGTGCTACAGAGCTTCGTATATTGTCAGAGGCATTGACACCACCATTTCCAATTGAGGATGGCATAACAACAAAAGACGATTTGAGACTTAAGTATAGATATTTAGACCTTCGTCGTCCTGAACTACAGAAAAATCTCATTATGAGAAGCAAGACAGCTACATTAGTCAGAACATTTCTTGACAGTGAGGGATTTTTGGAAATAGAGACACCAATGCTTACAAAGAGCACACCGGAGGGAGCGAGGGATTATCTTGTACCTAGCCGTGTACATCCGGGCAATTTCTATGCATTACCACAGTCTCCACAGCTGTTTAAGCAGCTGCTTATGTGTTCCGGATATGACAGATATTTCCAGATAGTAAAGTGCTTTAGAGACGAAGATTTAAGAGCAGACAGACAGCCGGAATTCACTCAGATAGATATGGAATTGTCATTTGTGGATGTAGATGATGTCATTGATGTAAATGAGCGACTTCTTGCCAAGATGTTCAAGGAGATTCTTAATGTAGATATAAAGCTTCCAATTGAGAGAATGACATGGCAGGAGGCTATGGACAGATTTGGTTCGGACAAGCCAGATACAAGATTTGGTATGGAGCTTAAGGATGTAACAGATGTAGTTAAGGGATGTGGCTTTGGAGTATTCACCGGAGCTATTGAAAATGGTGGTTCTGTTCGTGGTATCAACGCAGAAGGTCAGGGTGCAATGCCTAGAAAGAAGATAGATGCGTTGGTAGAGGTGGCAAAGACATATGGGGCAAAGGGTCTTGCTTACCTTGCCATAAATGAGGATGGAACATATAAGTCATCATTCTCTAAGTTTATGACAGAGGATGAGTTAGCATCTCTTGTTAATGCGATGGGAGGAAAACCGGGAGATTTACTTCTCTTTGCGGCAGATAAGAATAGTGTAGTATGGGCGGTTCTTGGAGCTCTTCGCCTTCATATTGCTGAGGAATTAGGACTTTTAGATAAGAATCAGTTTAACTTCTTGTGGATTACAGAGTTCCCACTTCTCGAGTGGAATGAGGAACAAAATAGATTTGTTGCTATGCATCATCCTTTTACAATGCCTATGGACGAGGATTTACAGTATCTTGACAGCGATCCGGGCAGAGTTAGGGCAAAGGCATATGACATAGTTTTAAATGGAACAGAAATCGGTGGTGGTTCTGTTAGAATTTACCAGAGTGATGTTCAGGAAAAGATGTTTGAAGTCTTAGGATTTACAAAGGAAGAGGCTTATGAGAGATTTGGTTTCCTCTTAAATGCATTTAAGTACGGAGTTCCACCACATGCCGGTCTCGCCTATGGACTTGACCGTCTGATTATGCTTATGGCAAAGGAAGATAGTATCAGAGAAGTTATAGCATTCCCTAAGATAAAGGATGCATCATGTATGATGACGGATGCGCCTAATGTGGTTGATGAAAAGCAGCTTGACGAACTGTTTATAGATTTAAGACCTCTTAGTGAGTAGTGGTAAGATAAAGCGCATTATATAATACGAAAGGAGAAGGTATGTTACACGAAATAGTAATATTGATTCATTTTATAGGATTGTTGTTCTGCTTTGCGACAATATATTCTATGGGAAAAAGTGAAAGTAAACAGGACTCCAATTATATGGTTGTTACTATTGTTTGTAACATTATATCTTTGGTCGGTTATATATGTGAGCTTATGGCAAATGATTTGTCAGGAATGATAGTAGCAGCAAAGATGCAGTATCTAGGCAAAGGCTTTGTTGGAACATTTATGCTGTTTACCTTTGTAAGATATTATAAATGGGATTTTCCAAAAACTCTTATGAAGATATTCTGGTTTATAGATATGGCAATGTTTGTGGTGATTTTGGGCATTGACCACCATAATCTATATTATACAAGCATGAATGTTATAGAAGTAGACGGGAACTTTTTCTTTAAAGTAGATAAGTCACCACTATATGTGCTGTTTATGATATATATGATGGGAACTGTTATTACTTTTGCATGTTTATGTTACAAGCACTGGAAAAAATCAGTAGGTAGACAGCGAAAGATACTGAGAAAGTTGGCTGTAGCTTCTGTGTTAACAGTACTTGGAGTTTCGTCTTCTATATTTGGCATATCACGACCATATGATATGGTTCCGCTTATTATAACTATATACACAGTAGTTATAGCAATATTGATTAAAAAGTATGGACTGTTTTCTGCGGTGATGATTGCAAAGGAAAACCTTATAACAAGTATCGAGGAAGGTGTGATAGTAAGAGATGTAGAGGGTAAAGTGACCTATGCTAATCCGAAGGCATCTGAGCTTATACCGGCGCTTGTTACAGCGGAGGCTGAGATAGTAAGAGATACGATTGATACTATTTTGAACAATAGAGAAACTGATACAGTTATGTTTGGTGGAAGCTATTATCAGATAAAGGTTAGAACACTTATTGATGAAAAAGAAGAGGTAGGACAGATGATTACCTTCTTCGATGTAACAGAGATTCAAGAAAACAGCAAGAAAATGGAGAAACTAAAGCTTGCTGCTGACAATGCTAATAAGGCAAAAAGCAGCTTCCTTGCCAATATGTCTCATGAGATTAGAACACCAATTAATGCAGTGCTTGGTATGGATGAAATGATTCTTAGAGAGGCTGAAAATGAAGATATAAGAGAGTATGCAGTTAATATAAAACGTGCAGGTGAGACGCTGTTATCTCTAGTAAGTGACATACTTGATTTTTCAAAAATTGAGTCAGGAAAAATGACTCTTATAAATGAAAGTTACAATACTGCAGAGCTTATAAGGGATTTATCAACGGTTTTCTCCATAAGGATGAATGAAAAAGGATTATCATTTATCGTTGAAGCTGATAAAGATATTCCATCAGTTCTAAAGGGAGATGAGGTTCGTCTTAAGCAGATTGTAATGAATCTTTTAAGTAATGCCTGCAAATACACACGAGAAGGAAGCGTAACACTTAAAGTGACCGGCGAGAAGGCGGATAATACTTATAGGTTGAATATTTCTGTGGAAGATACGGGTATTGGTATAAAGGAAGAAAACATTGCAAGATTGTTTGAGACGTTTGAAAGAATTGACGAGAAAAAGAATCGTCATATTGAAGGAACAGGTCTGGGATTAAATATTACAAGAAATCTTCTTGTGCTTATGGGAAGCGACATACAGGTTGAAAGTACATATGGAAAAGGTACGAGATTTTTCTTTACAGTAGAGCAGCAGATAATAGATAGTGAGCCAATCGGTGAGCTTTCGGACAGTGAGCAAAGGAAAGAAAAATACATAAAGCTTGATACAACATTTGTGGCACCAGAGGCAAAAGTGCTGGTGGTTGACGATAATGCTGTAAACCTGGCAGTTGTGAAAGGTCTTCTTAAGAGGACGAAGGTGCAGGTGGATATGGCTGACAGTGGAAAGAAATGTTTGCGCCATGTAAGAGACAATAAGTATGATGTCATATTTATGGATCACCTTATGCCGGAGATGGATGGTATAGAGACATTGAAGGCTATGAAGGCGATGGAAGATAATCTAAACAAGGATACACCGGTGATTGTTCTCACAGCCAATGCAGTAGCTGGTTCAAGAGAAATGTATATGGCAGCAGGCTTTAATGATTACATAACTAAGCCTGTTGACGGAAGAAAAATAGAAGAGGTTTTGTATAATCTTATACCGGATGAATTGATTGAAGTTCAGTAGGGTTTAAGTTGATTTTTAACGTAAAATAAGGTATAATCACAATATGATTATTTAGTGCACTTGAAGTTGTAGGACAGCCATAATTTTATCAAATTATAGTTGGCTTATGACTTCAAAATTTATGACGAAATTTAAGACAGACTAAGGAGGAACTTATGAAAATACGTACAAAAATGGTTCACTTATCACTTTTTCCATTGTTTTTTACAGCAATTTTAATTTGTATTACATCAGCGATTTCTTTTGGGGATTCTATGAGAAGCTTAATTAGGGCTGATTTGCAGGCGATGGCTATTAGTGAAAAGGCGAGTATTATGCTGTCTCAGGGAGATTATTATTCGGTAAACGAAGACGGAATTATGTGGAACAGAGCAGCCATAAATATTACTGAAACAGTTGAGAATGTTGACAAGATTTTAGAAGCAAGTGATATACATAATTCGGTTTACTACGGTGACACATGTTATATGACAACTATGAAAGATGCCGATGGAAACAGATTGTTAAAGGAGCAGATGGATGCTGCTATTGCAGAGACAGTATTGGCTGGTGAAGAATATTTCTCTGAAAGTGTAGTGATTAATGATGTAGAGTATTTTGCATATTTTGTTCCAATTTACAATATGGGAGTACAAGAACCGGTTGGAATGGTTTGTTCAGCTATGGAACGTGAGGATGTAGATTCTTCAGTTACATCTATCGTATCTGGTATGTTTATTATAGCGATTGTATGTTGCTTTGCTGCTTTTGGTGTAATATTATTCGTAGCATCAAAGATAACAAAGCGTATTAAATATGCAGTTAATACACTTGGAAGTGTGGCAGATGGAGACCTTACAGTACAGATTGATGAAAAGGTGTCTAAGTCAAAAGATGAAACAGGCGATATCATAAGGGCAATTATAAACCTTAAGGACAAGCTTACTACAGTTGTAGGAAACATTTTTGAGAAGAGCTCAGAAGTTAATGAGTGTTCAAATATGTTAGGTGATGCTACTGCAGAAACAACTATTGCTGTAGAACAGGTTGAGAGAGCTGTTAACGAGATGGCTGACGGTGCAGGTGCACAGGCAAATGATACTCAGAAGGCTACAGAAAATGTTCTTATGATGGGCGATTTGATAGAGGAGACAACAGATAATGTGGCGAGACTTAATGATAATGCTGACAGTATGGAGGCTCAGGGTGGTGTAGCTACAGAAATCTTAAATGAGCTTCAAAATGTTAATGATAAGTGTAAAGAGTCTATTGAAGTTATTTACAACCAGACAAATATAACAAATGAATCGGTTAAGCAGATTAGTGAGGCTGTTAATATTATCAGTTCAATTGCAGAAGAGACAAATCTTCTTTCGCTTAATGCTAGTATTGAGGCGGCTAGGGCCGGTGAGCAGGGTAGAGGTTTTGCAGTTGTTGCAGACCAGATTCAGAAGCTGGCTGAGCAGTCAAATAATTCTGCAAGACAGATTGAGGCTATTGTAACCGCTCTTATTAATGATTCTCAGAAGGAAGTTGAAATCATGGAGGAGGTTAAGGAAATTATGGGTCAACAGAGTGATATGGTTGGTAAGACCGGTCAGGCTGTTAAGGATGTTATCCATGGAATTTCCGTTTCAAGAGATGAGATTAAGACAATCGCTGAGATAGCGCAGAAGCTTGATGAATCAAGAGCTGTGGTTATAGACCTTGTTCAGAATCTCTCAGCTATAGCAGAGGAGAATGCAGCTTCTACAGAGCAGACATCAGCTTCAGCTACAGAGGTTAATGCAACTATTCAGGAGATGGGCGAAAATGCGGCTCACTTACGTAAAATTGCAGATAACCTTGAAGAGAGTATAAAAGTGTTTAAAATTAACTAGTATATATAATGCAAAAAGGAAAGAGGTTTTGCCTCTTTCCTTTTTTATCGTACTTTTTCACACCTTGTGTGTTGTTTTGAATATTTACCACATATTAAGAAATTGTTACAATATGCTCATAAGTATACTATTAACCAATTGGTACGTTAAAATTAACACTTTTTTGGAGGGATTTATGAGACTTAAGAAGATTGCAGCATTGTTTACTGCAGTAGCTCTTGCTACAAGTGGTATGGTTGTGGTTAATCCGGCAGCAAATGTTCATGCAGCAGAAATCGACGATTCGTTAGTTGTGGATTTGAAGTTTGATAATAACTTGGATGATGCTTCCGGTAATGGTTATTCGGGAACTGGAAATAAGGATTTGACATACGTTGAAGGTGTAAGTGGTCAGGCAGTTTATCTTGATGGCTCATCTTACATTGATTTAGGTAAGTCCACTGACTTGCAGCCAGAAAACCTTACAGTTTCTATGTGGGTTAAGGCTGACGGCAAAATGGCAGGCGAGAACATGCTTACATGGTTTAAGCCAAGTGGAAGATATCAGGGAAAAGGCTGGTATTTATCAAGCCTTGATGATAGTACACCATTAAAGATTTCTATTGGTGAGTCTACAGGACAGCCAATGGAAGCATATGTATCAGGTTCTAGAAGTGAATTTTTCCCTGATGGAGAATGGGTACATATTGCGGTTACATTCGATAAGGAGACACAGACAGTTCAGATTTTTAGAAATGGTGTGGCACAGGAGGTTCTTTACTTAAATGTTGCTTCATACATTTCTCAGGATGGCGAAAGTAATAAGTATATTGGATTCAACTCACCAGGCTATAACGGTGGTTTTGCAAAGGTATACTTAGATGATTTTAGAATCTATAGTCAGGTTGCTAGTGCTTCTGATGTCATTGATTTATATACAGAGTATGGTAAAGAGTTTGATGCTTCATCAGTAATTGATGCTGATTATGCAAATCTTACACTTCCGGTATCTGTTGTAAAATATGATTTAGCACTTCCTACAGTTGGTGGAGCAGGTAGTGAGATTACATGGTCGTCTACAAACGAAGCAGCTCTTTCTAACGAAGGTGTTGTTACAAGACCGGCTTTAGGAGAGGCTGATGCAAAAGTTACACTTACAGCAACATTAAAGTTTGGTGGTGAAGAAAAGACAAAAACATTTGAGCTTACTGTTCCAGCTATTACAGATTTCACTACATTAGAGGATTTCTCAAAGGCAGATATAGAGCTTATAGATGACTATCTCGTAAATGCTACAAAGCTTGAGATTGAGTACTTGAAATCATTAGAGGCTGACAGACTTTTAAGAGGCTTTGCAGATATTGCAGATGCAGATTTAGATGCTGAGCTTTATGCAGGCTGGGAATCATCAGATATTAAGGGTCACACACTTGGCCACTATCTTACAGCTGTTGCACAGGCTTATGAGGCTACAGGTGACAGCGAGCTTTTAGATATTCTTAACTATATGTCTGAAAAGCTTTTAGAGTATCAGGCTGAAAGCGGATACTTAGCTGCCATTCCAGAGGCACATTATGATAGAATCGAGGCAGGAAATACAGCCGGTACATGGGTTCCTTGGTATACAATGCATAAGATACTTGCAGGTATTATTGATGTATATAAGGTAACAGGAAACGAAGATGCATTTACAGTGGCAAAGAGACTTGGTGACTGGGTATACAGCAGAACAAGCACATGGTCTGAGGCTACACAGTTAACAGTATTGGCAGTAGAGTACGGCGGAATGAACGATTGTCTCTATGAGTTATATAGCATTACAGGTGATGAGAATCATGCTAAGGCAGCTCATTCATTTGACGAGATGAAGCTTTTCCAGTCACTTTATAATGGTGATGATATTCTTGATGGTTTACACGCAAATACAACAATTCCAAAGATTGTTGGTGCGTTAAACAGATATATTACATTGACAGATTCTGAGGACAGAGATTACTACCTTCAGGTAGCTGAGAATTTCTGGCAGATAGTTATAAATAACCACACATATGTTACAGGTGGTAACAGTGAGTGGGAGCACTTTGGAAAGTCACAGATACTTGACGGTGAGAGAACAAACTGCAACTGTGAGACATGTAATACATACAACATGCTCAAGCTTTCTAGAGAACTTTATAAGATAACAGGTGAGGCAAAGTATGCTGATTTCTATGAGACAACATTTATCAATGCTATTCTTTCTTCACAGAACCCAGAGACAGGTATGACAACATACTTCCAGCCAATGGCAACTGGTTTCTACAAGGTATACAGTACTCCGGAGACAAACTTCTGGTGCTGTACAGGTTCAGGTATGGAGAGCTTCTCAAAGCTTGGAGACAGCTTATATTATCACAATGATAAAGATATTTATGTAATGCAGTTCTTTAGCTCATCGGTAACATGGGATGAGAAGAACATACAGCTTACACAGGATACAGATATTCCAAATGTAAACACAACAACTCTTACAGTTAAAACACTTGATGGCGGCACATCTGATGCAGGTATTAAGATTAGAGTTCCAGAGTGGGCAGTAGGCACTCCTACAGTTACTGTGAATGGTAAGGCTACAGAGGTGGTAGTAGCAGGTGGTCTTATTTCACTTGCCGGTCCATGGAATGATGGAGATAAAATTGTTGTAACATTTGATATTGAAGTGGTTTCTTACACATTACCAGATAGCGATAACGTAATCGCATTTAAGTATGGTCCGGTTGTTCTCAGTGCATCACTTGGAACAGAAGATATGGTAAACTCTACAACAGGTGTAAGCGTAACAGTTCCTACAAAGCTTATTACTATTGACGAAGATATTGCAGTAGTAGATGGTACAGTGGAAGATTGGGTTGCTAATGTGGCTTCTAATGTTGTAAAAGCAGAAGGAAAGATGGAGTTTACATTAGAGGGAACAGACAGCGAGCTTGTATTTACACCTCATTATGAGCAGTACACAGACAGATATGGTATATATTTCTATCTTGTGACAGCTGATGGTGAAGCTGCTGACAGCGCACTTATTTCCTCAAAGGATAAGAATAGAGTTGAAGCTTCTATTATTGATGAGATTCCTGTATCTAATGACCAGTATGAGAACTCACACAGTCTTCAGTCACAGAGCTCTGCAACAGGCTCATTTGGCGGTCTTATGTACAGAGATGCAGCACAGGGTGGCTACTTCCAGTACACAATGAAGGTTGATGGAGATGGAAAGAATGTCCTTATCGCTAAATACTACAGTGGTGATGCCGGAAGAACATTCAGCATCTATGTAGATGATACACTTTTAGCTGATGTAACAATCGAAGGTACAGATCCGGCTGATTTCTATGAGGCTAGATATGAGATTCCTGAAGAACTTACAAAGGGTAAGGAAAGTGTTGTAGTTAAGTTTGCTGCTGATAAGGTAGGTTATGCTGGTGGTATCTTTGACATTTTAAAGATGGTTAAGGCATATAATAGCAATACATCATTTGATGATATTGTAGTTGCTGGAGACAGTATTAAGGATAAAATTGATGGTGATAAGATTACAGCATATGTAGATGAAACTCTTAAAGAGGTAAGCGTAAAGTTTGACTTGACTGACGATTATGGTCTTCTTTATATTGATGGCAAGCTTGTAGATGATACAAAGGAGCAGGTAATCACACTTTCAGATGCAGAGACAAAGGTTACTGTAAAGGTAGTTGCAGAGGATCACGAGACAGAAAAGACATACACATTTTCTCTTGTTAAGGGCGAAGAGCCAGGTGGTAACACAATGACGATAGTTATTATTGTTGTAGCAGTAGTAGTTGTAGCAGCAGGTGCATTTGTTGTATTAAAGAAAAAGAAGAGCAAGAAAGCTAACTAACTTTAAATTTTAAGGAAAGGGGCGTAAGCCTCTTTTCTTTTGGTATAATAGTAAAATAATTGCGATTTTTATTTAGAATATGCTCTTTTTTGTTGAAAAAAAAGCCAATATAAGGTAAAATGTTTACTATGAAAAGATTCGTGCTTTTTAGTAACTGTGGATAGGTGGTGATAATATGAACATAATTGCGCAATGCTGTGGATTGCTGATTCTGTTCGTAATTTTATATTTCTCATTGACGACTAAGCCTTTGAAGCTAAAGACGAGTAAGGCTTTTTTTATAATGATTGCTTTTGCGATAGTATGTATTGTGCTTGACATATTATCTGTTTTTGTTATTACGAACAGTCATCTATTTTCGAAAACCTTTGTAGATATAATTTGTAAGTTATATTTGGTAGCATTGGTGTCAACAGCGTATTCAACATTGGATTATATCTATTGTGATATATATGCAAGAACTGCATTAAGAAGAAAGAAGGCTCTACGTCAGGGAAGTATTTTTATGATTGCTGAAGTCATCATAATGATTGTTCCTATTGAGTGGGTACATGAAGGAAGATATGTATATTCTGAGGGACCGGCAAACTATGTTACATATGCAATATGCTTGTATTGTATGTGGAAAATAATTCACCTTGTATTTAAAAATTGGAATAATATGAATACAAGACGAAGAAATGCAGTGACTATGTGGGTTATGCTGTGGGTGGTCGCAGCAGCGGTACAGTTCTTTGTTAAGTGGCTTCTTCTTGTAAGCTATGCAGGCGCCATAGGTGTATTTGTAATATATTTGATGCTGGAAAATCCGGATTCATATATTGATAAACGAACGGGATTCTTTAATCAAAAGGGATTTGAGGAATATATCAAAACAATGTATGCAGAGAATAAGAAATTTTCTGTTTATCTTATCGTGGTTGAAGATTTGTCTGATCTGAAGGAAGGTAACTTGTCTGAAGCTGACAAAAAAAGACAGGAAGAGTTTGTGGCATTTTTAAACAAACTGCCCGGAACTATGAGATTTTGTGATTCGGATGATCAGATTATGCTTGTATTTGATGATAATGAGCATGGTAAAGCTGGTAGAGAACGTCTAGATGCAGAGATACACGAGCAGTGGGGCAAGGAATATAGTATATATGCCAAGGCTGAGTACTTCTATGTGCCAGATGGAAGCTTCACAAATGATGTATATTCATTTATGAAGCTATTAAGATATGCAAGACAGAATAATAATGATGATTTAAGAAGACGAATTGTTACAATCGATAGAAAGATATTTGATGATATGGTGAGCGAAAGTGTTGTGGAAGCGCTTATTGTGGACGCTATATCAAACGGCAGAATAGAGATATATTATCAGCCGATTTATTCAACCGATAAGAAAAGATTCACATCAGCTGAAGCACTTGTTCGTATCCGAGACGAGGAGGGAACTATTGTGCCACCTGCAAAGTTTATAGGTGTTGCTGAAGAGAATGGTATGATTATAAAGTTGGGTGAGCTTATTTTTGAGAAGGTATGTGAGTTTATAAGCAGTGATTCCTTTGAAGAATTAGGACTGGACTATGTTGAGATTAATTTGTCCGTTGTGCAGTGCTGTTATAGACATCTGGCATCAGACTATAAGAGAATAATGAAGAAGTATAATGTCGACCCAAGTAAAATCAATCTGGAAATTACAGAGTCTGCATCAATAGAAGGTAAGAATTTGCTTATTAAAAATATGCAGGACCTTATTGATTACGGCGTGGAGTTCTCACTTGATGATTTTGGAACGGGTCAGTCAAATCTTAACTATATAGCTGAGATGCCGGTAGATATAGTTAAGTTTGACAGAGATATGACAAAGTCTTATTTTGAAAATGATAAGGCTCAGTATGTTATGGATGCAGCAATGAGTATGATAAAGGGTATGAAGCTTGAAATAGTATCAGAGGGTATAGAGACACCTGAGCAGTATGAAACAATGAAAGACCTTGGTATTGATTACATTCAGGGATACTATTTTTCAAAACCATTGCCACAGGAAGAATTTGTACAGTTTTTGATAGCTGAAAATAATAAGCAGAAGATGTCATAAAAGCTTTAACAAGCAGGCATAATATTTATTATATTTGTAATGCTTTGGAGGGATAATCAGTGTTTGATGTGGTTATTGTAGGAAGTGGACCTGCTGGATTAGGTGCCGCGATATATGCTAAAAGGGCTATGCTTGATGCAGTAGTCATTGAGAAGGCTGGATATAGTGGAGGACAAATAATAAATACTGATGATGTAGACAATTATCTGGGACTTTCCGGAATATCAGGTTATGATATGGCTATGAGCTTCAGAGAACATGCTGATAAGCTTGATGTTTTGTTTAAGGATGTAGAGGTCACAAATATAGCTGAGGAAACAGGAGGTTATAGATTAAGTACATCTGGCGGAGATGATATTTTAACTAAAACAGTTATCCTTGCAACAGGAGCAAATCATAGCAAGCTTAACGTAACAGGCGAGGATAAGTATACAGGAAAAGGCGTTTCATACTGCGCCACATGTGACGGAGCCTTTTATAGGGGCAAGGAGGTCGCAGTGATTGGTGGTGGAGACGTGGCATTAGAAGATGCACTCTACCTATCAAAAATAGCTTCAAAGGTGTATCTTGTACATCGAAGAGATGAGCTTAGAGGTGCAAAGTCGTTGCAGGATAAGGTGTTTGCTGCAGATAATATTGAATTTGTCAAAGACACGGTAGTTGAAGCAATTAATGGTGAGATAAAAGTTACAGACATAGATGTATTGAATGTTAAGAGTAAAGAAGCCTGTAAAATAAAGGTGGACGGTGTGTTTATAGCTGTGGGTATGAAACCGAATACAGAGTTTGTAAATGGTTTTGTGGATATGGATGAGAAAGGATATATAAAGGCACTGGAGGATGGCATTACAAGCAGGGCCGGAATATTTGTGGCTGGAGATGCCAGAACTAAGAATTTAAGACAGGTTATAACAGCTGTAGCTGACGGTGCAAACTGTGTGGCATCAGTGGAAAAGTATCTAAACTTATTATAAGAATAAGCGTAGAAGAATAAAAGTTATGTAAGGGATATAAGGAGAGGGCGTATGACAAATGAAGAGATGTTGAAATTAGCAAAAGAGGTTTCAAAAAAGGCATACAGTCCTTACTCAAAGGTGCAGGTGGGGGCTGTGCTTTTAGTGGGAAACGAAAAAATATATACAGGTGTAAATGTTGAAAATTCTTCATATGGTGGTACAATATGTGCTGAGAGAACGGCATTTGTAAAAGCGATTTCAGAGGGTGAGCGACAGTTTAAAAAGATAGCTGTGGCAGGCTCTATAAGAAATTTGGTGCCTTGTGGTATATGCAGACAATTTATGTCCGAATTTAACAAGGAATTGGAAGTTATTTACGAAGATGAAGCTGGAAATATGGTGGTTACAAATTTAAGCGAATTGTTCCCACACGGATTTTCATTATAAGTACCGTAGTGAACGGAGGGGCATGTATAGATGAGAGAAAAGATGATAATGGGAGGAATAAGTGTTGTGGCGGCTATATTGATTGCCATAACTCTTGTTGATGTATTTACCGGAATAGATAACGGTATTGAAAGTGAAAGCGGTACATCTAATGAATCCTATAATATGGTAGAAAACGGACAGACGGGTTCATCTAATGGCGGTGAAAATGGAACTGATGCTGGAGATAATCAGTCTGGTAATAATAAAGATGACAATTCTGACCATAAGAAAAATGAGGCTATAATTAATCCTGATGGAATGACGCTTATGACACGTATCAATACACCATCAGGTTATATGAGAACTGAAGTCACAGATGGAAGTCTTGGAGAGTTTGTAAGAAATTATCAGGTGAAGGAAGATGGCGCTAAGGTTCTCATATATGATGGAACAGAGAAGGAAAATCAGGATGCCCATGTGGCTGTGTTTGCTCTTCCGTTGGAGGCTAGAGATTTACAGCATTGTGCAGATTCTGTTATGAGAATGTATGCAGAATATTATCTTAGTACAAATCAATACGAAAAGATAGGATTCCATCTGACAGATGGTTTTTATGCTGATTATGCAAAGTGGCGTGAAGGAAATAGAATTGTATTTAGCGACAGCGGAAGCTATTGGTCGAAGAAGAAGGATTACAATGATTCTTACGAGATTTTTCAGGAATATATGAGAATAGTATTTGCCTATGCTGGCAGCTATTCTATGAAATCAGAGTGTGAGGCCATTGAACCTTCAGAGATTCAGATTGGTGACGTGTTTATATATGGAGGAAGCCCGGGACATGTGGCTATGATTGTCGATGTCTGTGAGGATGCAGATGGAAACAAGGCATTCCTGTTGGCACAGGGATTTATGCCTGCCCAGGAATTCCATATACTAAAGAATCCAAATCATGAGGATGACCCATGGTATTATATAGATGAAATAAAATATCCGTTTGTGACACCGGAGTATACCTTCAAAGAGGGAAGTCTGATGAGACCGGAATATTAAAGGTAGGGTCAGTGTGGCAAAAGATTTATTTAGCTTAGAGAATTAGAAGTAAATGAAAGAAGACCTGTGGGATACAACCCCACAGGTCTTTGTAATATTTAGTATAATCATTAATCAAAGCTGAACACTGGTCTGCCGTCTGCATCAAACTTAACTTCCATAACCATTGCGTGACGGTTAGGGTCGTAAAGTGGATCACCAACGATTTCCTCATAAGGTCTTGCGTGGTAGATGCAAAGTGGATTACCATTTTCATCTACAGTGAAGCTGTTGTGACCTGGTCCATAAATTTTCTTTTCGTAATCTGTCTGAAGTACCGGATATCTTGATTTTTTCCATGAGTTTCTGTCGAGTAAGTCTGAATCTTCATCAGCCTCCATCATACCCATACAGTAGCATGCGCCGGTGGCACTTGCTGAGAATGTAATGTAAATCTTTCCATTATTCTTTATAACAGCTGGTCCTTCATTTACCCAGAAATCAACTCTTTCCCAATCGTAGTCAGGAGTAGTGAGCATAAACTGTGGAGTCTTTAACTTTGTAGGAGATTCCATCTCTGCAAGATAGAGATTTGAAGCGGCGAACTGTCCGCCTGTCTTCTCAGCCCAGCAGTAATATCTCTTGCCTTTGTTCTCAAAGATAGTAGCATCAAGTGAGAAATCGATAAATGTCTTTGGGTCATCATCAGCACACTGCATCATACCGTGCTCAATCCACTGATCGTGAAGTGGGTCCTGGCCTGTACATTCAAGTACATATGGACGAAGTCTCCAAATATCGTCAACCTTTGAACCAGCGAAGTAGATAAACCACTTTCCATCAAGGTAGTGGAGCTCTGGAGCCCAAATATGCTGGCTCATCTCGCCGTCATCATGCTTTCTCCATACAACGAAGGTTTCAGCATCCTGTAAGTCATTTAAGTGCTTAGCACGTCTAAGCTCTATACAGTCATATGAAGGTACAGAAGCTGTAAAGTAATAATATCCATCTGTGTGCTTGTAAACGTATGGATCAGCTCTCTGTAATACAAGTGGCTGTCTGTAATCTGAATTCATAATTTTACCTGCCTTTCCGATAACATTATCCTATAAAAATAAAAGATGTAATCTTTGATTTGAGAAAATGTATCATTAAAATATTAAACTTATTCTCAAGTATATCATAGAGTAGAGCTTTCGGGCAAGTATTAGGACAAAATATGACATTAAAATCTTATAATTTTTTGTTAAAATATTGACGGAATGAACTGGTATCTTGTATAATGTCATAGGTGACTTTGTAATTTATTAACAAATAAATTAAAATATATAAAGAAAGAGGTTAAGAACATATGTCAAAGATCAATTTGGAAAAGTATGGTATCACAGGTAGCACTGAGATCGTTTACAACCCTTCATTCGAAGTTTTATTCGAGGAAGAGACAAAGGCTGGCTTAGAAGGTTATGAGGTAGGCCAGAATACAGAGCTTGGCGCTGTTAATGTTATGACAGGTATTTATACAGGTCGTTCACCAAAAGATAAGTACATCGTTATGGATGAGAATTCAAAGGATACAGTATGGTGGACAACAGATGAGTATAAGAACGACAACCATCCAATGTCAGTAGAGGTTTGGAACACACTTAAGGATATCGCTGTGAAGGAGCTCTCAAACAAGAGATTATTCGTAGTAGATGCATTCTGTGGTGCAAACGCTGATACAAGAATGG
>JAFSIA010000051.1 GCA_017440045.1 Lachnospiraceae bacterium | reverse complement strand
TTAAGACAGTTGAAGCTTTAGGCTTAAAGAAGCTTAACAAGACAGTTGAAATGCCTGATAACGCAGCAACAAGAGGAATGATTCAGCAGGTAAGACATTTAGTTAAAGTTGAAGAAATCTAATGAATAAATAAGGAGGTGCAGTGATGAATTTATCAAATTTACAGCCAGCAGAAGGCTCAAAGCATAATGATAACTTCAGAAGAGGTCGTGGCCACGGTTCAGGAAACGGTAAGACAGCCGGTAAGGGACACAAGGGTCAGAAGGCACGTTCAGGAGCTACAAGACCAGGTTTTGAAGGTGGTCAGATGCCTTTATATAGAAGAATACCTAAGAGAGGATTCACAAACAGAAATACTCTTGAGATTATTGGTATCAATGTAAGCGCCCTTGAAGCTTTTGAGGCAGGCTCTGAGGTAACAGTTGAGACATTAATCGAAGCTGGAATCGTTAAGAACCCAAGAGATGGCGTTAAGATTCTTGGTTACGGTGAACTTACAAAAAAGCTTACAGTTAAGGCAAATGCATTCTCAGCAGGCGCTAAGGAGAAAATCGAAGCTGTTGGTGGAACCTGCGAGGTGATCTAATGTTTAAGACATTTAAGAATGCACTTAAGGTAAAAGAAATAAGACAAAGACTTTTATACACATTTGTAATGATGATATTCATCCGTATAGGATGTCAGCTTCCAATACCTGGAACAAGTGAGGCTGCCATAGCAAGCGTTATGGCAGACCTTTCAAAGAGTGATGCATACAGCTTTTTTAGCGCATTCACAGGCGGTTCATTAGAGAAGATGTCAGTGTTTGCACTTAGTATCACTCCATATATCACATCATCTATCATTATGCAGCTCTTAACAATAGCTATTCCAAAGCTTGAGGAGATGCAGAAGGATGGAGAAACTGGTAAGAAGAAGATTCAGAAGATTACAAGATACGTTACTGTAGCGCTTGCTGTTATTGAGTCAGTTGCTATGGCAATTGGATTTGGTAATAAGGGTATCTTCGGTGATGTTAGCAGTATGACAGGATTCCAGTATTTCGCAACAATGTTTACAGTAGTTGTGACAATGACAGCTGGTTCAGCCGTACTTATGTGGATCGGTGAGAGAATCACAGAGAAGGGCTTAGGTAACGGTACATCAATCATTCTTATGATTAATATTATTGCAAGAATCCCTAGTGATCTTGTAACACTGTATGAGACAAAGGTTAAGATTACAGCTACAAATAATCGTTCAATCGGTGCAGCTGTATTAGCAGCAGTTATCATTATCGCTGTTATAGTTGCAATGATTGCATTCGTAGTATTATTACAGGGCGGTTATAGAAAGATTGCCGTTCAGTATGCTAAGAAGGTACAGGGAAGAAATATGGTTGGCGGAAACTCTAGCCATATCCCTCTTAAGGTAAATACAGCAGGTGTTATCCCAGTTATTTTTGCATCATCACTTTTACAGTTCCCAATCATCATTTCATCGGTGCTTGGTAAGTCTGCAGGTGATGGTACAGTATGGGGCACAATACTTAAGGTGTTAAATTCCGGTTCATGGTTTAATACAACAAGTCTTAAGGACTTTGCATTTACAGGTGGTTTTGTAATTTATGCAATACTTGTAATTGCGTTTGCTTACTTCTACACATCAATAACTTTCAATCCAATTGAGGTTGCTAATAATATGAAGAAGTCAGGCGGATTTATTCCTGGAATTAGACCTGGAAAGCCTACAGAAGAATACTTAACAAAGATTTTAAATTACATCATCTTGATTGGTGCAACTGGTCTTTTAATAGTTGCCGGAGTGCCAATTATCTTCTCAGGTATATTTAAGGCTAGTGTATCATTTGCTGGTACATCATTAATCATCGTTGTAGGTGTTGTTATTGATATACTTTCAAAGATGGGTTCTATGATGGTTGTACGTAACTATAAAGGATTTTTGGATTAATCAGCAATGATTATCCGTTGCAATTAAACAAAATAACCCGCGGCATAATACCGCGGGTTAGTGTGTTTGAATAAACACTGTTTGTACCGAAGAAAGGAAAGGTATTCATTATGAAGATTATTATGTTAGGTGCTCCAGGTGCTGGTAAGGGTACACAGGCAAAGATGCTTGCTGATAAGTACATGATTCCACACATTTCTACAGGAGATATTTTTAGAGCAAATATTAAGAATGGTACAGAGCTTGGTCAGAAGGCTAAGACTTATATGGATCAGGGACTTTTAGTTCCAGATGAGCTTGTATGCGACCTTGTTGTTGACAGAGTTCAGCAGGAGGATTGCAAGGAGGGTTATATCCTTGATGGATTCCCAAGAACTATTCCACAGGCAGAGGCACTTGATGCTGCACTTGCAAAGCTTGGTGCAAAGATTGATTACGCAGTAAACGTTGAGGTTCCAGATGAGAATATCGTTAGAAGAATGTCTGGTAGAAGAGCTTGCGTAGCTTGTGGTGCTACATATCATATCGTATACAACCCAACAAAGGTTGAAGGCGTTTGTGATAGATGTGAAAAGGAATTAATTTTAAGAGATGACGATAAGCCAGAGACAGTTACAAAGCGTTTAAATGTTTACCATGAGCAGACACAGCCACTTATCGACTACTACACAAAGCAGGGTGCTTTAGTAGAGGTTGACGGTACTATGAACATGGATGATGTATTTAATGCTATCGTAAAGATCTTAGGCTAAAGGCGTTTTTTGGAGGTCAATTATGGTTTCTATAAAATCTCAAAATGAAATAGCACTCATGCGTGAAGCGGGAAGAATACTTGCAAATGTACATGAGGAGCTTAGAGCAGCGATTCGTCCGGGAATGTCTACATTAGATATAGATAAGCTTGGAGAAAAATTAATCCGTGGATATGGATGTATTCCTTCATTCTTAAATTACAATGGATATCCAGCATCGATTTGTGTGTCAGTTAATGATGAGGTCGTACATGGAATTCCAAGTAAAGATAGAATACTTGAAGAGGGTGACATCGTAAGTCTTGATGCAGGAGTTATATACAAGGGATATCATGCAGATGCAGCCAGAACTTATGGCGTAGGTCAGATAAGTCCGGAGGCAGCAAAGCTTATAGAGGTTACCAAGCAGAGCTTCTTTGAAGGAATAAAGATGGCAAAAGATGGAAATCATTTACATGATATATCTAATGCGATTGCAGATTATTGTGAGAGCTTCGGATATGGCGTGGTA
>JAFSIA010000050.1 GCA_017440045.1 Lachnospiraceae bacterium | reverse complement strand
TTTAGCCAATGTTATTTCCTCCTTCCAGATCTAATTAAAATGTTAATGTCTCAGGCTTCTGAGCTGCATGTGGATGCTCTGCTCCAGCATATACGTGAAGCTTTGTGTACATCTGTCTTCCTAAAGGTCCCTTTGGAAGCATACCCTTAACTGCATGCTCAACAACTCTTTCAGGATGCTTAGCTAACATTTCTCTTAATGTAGTCTCCTTAAGACCACCGATGTAATCTGAGTGGCTGTAATACATCTTCTGATCAAGCTTCTTACCTGATACAGCAACCTTCTCAGCATTGATTACGATTACATAATCACCTGTGTCGATGTGTGGTGTATACTCTGGCTTATTCTTTCCTCTTAAAACCTTAGCGATTTCAGATGAAAGACGACCTAATGTACAACCTTCTGCGTCAACTACATACCATTTTCTTTCAATTTTCTCTGGACTAGCCACATAAGTCTTCATTGGTTATTCCTCCTATAAGTTTGATTTAAAAGACTATTTTTGATCTCCTAAATTCTGACTGGGTTAATGTACAGAATGAAGAAAACCCGAATCACCCTTCAGATGATTCCTCCAACATATTTGCCGTACCGTGTAAGCAAGGCCGACAAACTAGCGATTTGTGATATCCCGTATACGATAATCAGTCAATACACAGGCTGTCACAATTAAACATTATATTCCAATAATATTGTATTGTCAAATATTTTCTTCAAAGATTATAAAAGTTTTTACTTATCATAATCTCCCAATTCTTCGTAATCAATTTTCACAAGGGTAAGTCCCTCAGCTGGCGCCTTTGGTCCTGCCACATCTCTGTTTTTCGCTTCAATTATCTCCTTCACATGTTCAGGTGGATAAACTGAAAGTCCTACTTTAACCAGAGTACCAATGATTATGCGAACCATATTGTAGAGAAAACCGTTTCCTGTGATAACAAAATGAATCATATCATTTTCCTTATATATATCAAGTTCATAAATAGTTCTCACTGTATTTTCAACCTGACTGCGATTAGAACAAAAGCTCTTAAAATCGTGCTCGCCGACAATATACTCTGCTGCCTGCTTCATCTTCTCCACATCAAGAGGCATATAGACGAAATACGAATACAACCTCTCCGTAGGTATCGGAAGCCTTCTATTTAGAATCTTATATTCATATGTCTTTCTGCTGTTTGTATACCTTGGATGAAAATCATCCGGCACCTGAAAAGACTCCTGAATTCTTATATCATCCGGCAATCTTTGATTAAGGGCAAAGCACATTTTCTCTGCCGGAATTTTTGATTCTGTATCAAATACAGCCACATTTGCCAGCGCATGTACTCCTGAATCAGTACGGCTTGCCCCTATCACTGCAATGTCTTCTCCAAGAAGCCTCGATAACTCCCTGTTTATGATCTCTTCCACTGTGATTCCATTTATCTGAATCTGCCAGCCGCAGTAATTAGTTCCATCATATGCAATTTTAAGCAATACTCTCTTTCCCATATAAGTTTCTCCGTATTTTTATAAGAACATAGCGGACAAATCCTAATCGATTCCGTAAATTTTCTTATTTAAAGAGCTCTGCTACACTTTGGCGACAAAAGCTACATATCTATGCATCTATACAAAAAATTTCATAACACTAAATCCAAGCACATCATTCATAAGCATATTTGAGCCAATTATAATCACAACATAAAATATCAGAATCATATATGCATTGTGGTCAATTTCCTTATAAGTTAATGGCTTCATCTTAGTACGACCCTCGCCACCTCTGTAGCATCTTGCCTCCATAGCTGTAGCCAAATCAAGGGCTCTCTTTATAGAAGAGATAATAAGTGGAACAAGAAGTGGTATAAGCCCCTTTGCCTTCTTTATTATTCCACCAGTCTCAAAATCTGCACCTCTTGCAATCTGAGCCTTCATTATCTTATCGGTTTCCTCAATTAATATTGGAATAAATCTAAATGCGATAGATATCATCATTGACATCTCATGAACTGGCACCTTTATTTTCTTAAGAGGTCCAAATGCCTTTTCAAGTCCATCTGCAATATCTGTTGGCGTCGTTGTGAATGTCATAATCGATGAGCCCACCAAAAGCAGCATAAGACGGAAAACCATCTCTATGGCATTAAATATTCCCTCTACGGATATTGTGAATATCCAAAATTTAGCCAGCATATTGTCGCCCTTTGAAAAGAGCACAATAAAAGATGCACTAAAAACCAATATAAAGATAAGTGACTTCAATCCCCTAAGCACATAGCTCACTGGCACCTTGGACAGCTTAACCGATACTATCAAAAATACTGTAGCAATAGCGTATCCTAATATAGAATCTGCCACAAAAAGACTGATTATATAAACGAGTGTTGCCATGAGCTTAACTCTTGGGTCAAGCCTATGTACAACAGAATCAGCTTGATAATATTGTCCTATTGTTATATCTCGTATCATTTACTTTCCTCGTTTCAAACTCCTGTCGGATTAGAAAAATTTTCTCTAATCCAAATATTATAGAAGCTCTACAGCTTCTTCTACGGTCATTACAGTTTTTCCCGTGTCAGCCATAAGATAAGTTACCTGCGGTGCTGCAAGACCAATCTTTTCAAGCTCCATATAATGGCTGAACACTTCCCTACAGCCGCCATCATAAAGCTTCTTTCCGCCATTCATTACCACAAGTCTGTCTGCAAATCTGGCCACATCCTCCATACTATGAGAAACTAAAACTATAGCTATGTTCCTCTCCTTCTGCAGGATTTTTAACTGATTTAAAATATCATCTCTACCTTTAGGGTCAAGACCGGCTGTCGGCTCATCTAATATAAGCACCTCCGGATTCATCGCAAGAACACCGGCAATAGCCACTCGCCTCTTCTCTCCTCCAGACAATTCAAATGGCGATTTCTCATAATACTTTTCATTTAAGCCAACCTGAGCAAGTGCCTTCTTAGCCGCCTCTGTTGTTTCCTCCTTAGAAAGCCCCAAATTCTTAGGTCCAAAGCAGACATCCTCAAATACCGTTGACTCAAAAAGTTGATGCTCTGGATACTGGAACACAAGTCCCACATGCTTTCTTAAAAATGGCAATGAGAACTCTTTATCATATATATTTTCACCATTAAAATAAATCTCACCAGAATCGGCTTTCATAAGTCCGTTTAAATGCTGGATAAGCGTTGATTTGCCTGAACCAGTGTGCCCGATAATTCCAAGAAATTCACCTTCGTAAATGTCTAAGCTCACATCATCTAAGGCACCTTTTTCATTAGCAGTACCTTCCTCATATACATACTTTAGATTTTTCGCTTCCAATACCAGCTTACGGTCTGCTTTATTGGTTTTATCTTCATTTAAATCAGGTTCATCACCTATATTTTTTATATCATGTCCTGTAGCATTCTTATATTTACGCTTAAACTCATCAATATCAAGAACGCACTGCCCCATAGAGATTCCCTTCTCATTTAATCTATATGCAATCTCCGTCACCTGAGGCACATCAAGTCCAAGACTTTTTAGCTCCTCCACATGGGCAAAGACCTCGCTTGGAGTTCCCTCCATAACAACCTTACCCTTATCCATAACGAATACCTTGTCAGCATCTATTACCTCATTCATATAATGAGTAATGAGGATAACCGTTACTTTTTCCTGTTTATTCAGCTCGTGAACGGTCTTTATTACCTCTTTTCTGCCGTTAGGGTCAAGCATAGCTGTTGGCTCATCAAGGATAATACATTTTGGTCTCATTGCAACAACTCCGGCAATTGCCACTCGCTGCTTCTGCCCTCCTGAAAGCTTAGTAGGTGAATGATGTCTATACTCAGTCATTCCCACTGCTGATAACGCCTTATCAACGCGCTCCCAAATCTCCTTGGTAGGCACTCCCAAATTCTCTGGTCCAAACCCAACATCTTCTTCAACCATTGTTGCAATAATCTGATTATCAGGATTCTGAAAAACCATACCTGCATTTTGCCTGATTTCCCAAAGCTTAGACTCATCCTTTGTATCCATGCCTGCAACATACAATGTACCCTCGTCAGGTGTCAAAAGTGCATTTATATGTCTTGCAAATGTCGATTTACCAGAACCATTATGTCCAAGTATGGCAATAAACTGCCCCTCAGCAACATCAATATTTACACCGTCAAGGGCACTATTTTCTTCTATTATATTGTCATTGTCATCTGTCACAGAAAATTTATGAACCAGATTTACCGATTTAATTATACTCATTTATTCCCAATCCCATATACCGCCAGTTATTTCGATATACCTTTCTATTGCCTGTCTAAACACTTCCAGTTGTACGTTTTCCATTTGAATATACTGTGAACCACTATGACCAACCCTAATAGTTGATAGGTTTCCACAGTATGGGTACAGATAAACTGTCTTATCTTTGTATTCTATCTTCACTCTGTACATACCCTCTGCAAATACAAAGCCCTTTTCTTCTACAACTTCCGCCTGTGACAATAAATCTGCTATTATCGTCACATCATCTGAGCCTACACTTATCTCTTCAACTGTCTTCTCATCAGAGTTTATTACTTCAATTGTAATTTTATTAATATCTTTTGTATCAAATGTTTCTCCATCTGCTTCACCACATGATGTAAATAGAAGCAGACACAAGGTACATATTGCAATTAATTTCTTCATTTTATCTCCCTGCCCTCTATTAAATACACTAAGCTTATTTACCTATGTTTTAACGTGGTTATTATACTTTAAATATCAGCTTATGTAAAGATTAGCATAAAAATAAATGCCTCCGGGTAAGTTAAAAAAAAGGGGCGAGGATTTTACATCCTCGCCACAGCTTTCAACTCTATATATCCCCTTGTACCGATAGGCTCTAATTGAATTCTCGGATTCTCTTCATCCCATTTGTATCCCATTACTTCCGGATTATATTTATCCATTGATTTCCACACATTCTCAATTGCCTGCTCAAAATTCTCTTCTTCAAAAGGCTCACTGTTAAACATCAGGTATGTTGCCTCTGGCAATTCGATAATTTCAAAACCATCTGGAACTATACCATCATAATTTATGTCAACCTCAACCCCTTGAACATACACCGAAGTTCCATCTTTAACATACTTTTTAGGAAGCCAAAGACATACTGGTTCACCACTTATTGATTTAATGCTTGTAAGAATTCCCCAAACATCGCAACCAACCTCTTTACAATAATCAAAATAGTGCTCTGCTTTAATACCCCTCTTAATGATAACCTTTCTTCTAGGTTTCTGTACTACTGAAACAAAAATATTACTTACCTCTGTCATCTTCTTTATCTCCTTATCATCATATTTCTTGTAAGGAACAAATAAACAAATTGGTGTTGGATTCTTTGAATATTCATATGGATTCATTCCAAATTCTCTATGAAATGCTCGCTGATAACCATCCACTGAATCATAACCATACTTAAACGCTACATCAATGATCTTTAGATTATCATCTCTCAACTCCAAGGCTGATTTCGATAATTTTAGGCGCCTTATATAATCGCTTGGAGTCGTATTTAAGATTTCAATAAATATTCGATATGAATACCATGGCGAATAACATGAGACCTTCGATAAATCCGCTAATGAAATTTTTTCATCTAAATGATTTTCAATGTACGTCTGCATATTTCGTACTGCTTCAATTTTGTTCATTTTCCTCACCTCACGATGATATTCTAATAAATATTAGATAAATAATCTCGACTTTATTTGCTATAGTTAATTCTCTCCTAATATGACACTTAATACATTACTTATTACTTTATTTAATACATTACTTATTACTTTACTTATTATTTTACTTATTGCTTTACTTAATACGTTACTTAATCTAAGTATCCCTAAAATCAAAGTCCAAAGTAATATTACATATACTACACGCTTTCACCAACATGTCCCTATGGAACGGCAATACTTGAACCAATATCTATTTTACCAACTTTTTTGCTCTTTTTTCAACTTTCTCGCCTCTTTTCCTATTTAGTCTGGGACTTTTTCTTCTGATTTACCAACTTTTTCGCAGTTTTTCTGATTTAGTTGGGTTTGTACTCGCTTCCTTTACCAACTTTTTCGTGATTTTTTCAAATTAGTTGGGTTTGTACTCTTCTACCTTACCAACTTTTTCGCAGTTTTTCTGATTTAGTTGGGTTTGTACTCGCTTCCTTTACCAACTTTTTCGTGATTTTTTCAAATTAGTTGGGTTTGTACTCTTCTACCTTACCAACTTT
>JAFSIA010000049.1 GCA_017440045.1 Lachnospiraceae bacterium | reverse complement strand
GGTACTTCCTTTTCCTTCAAGGTATTCTTTTACTACCATCTTTTTAAATTCAAAACTATATTTTGCCACTAAAAAAACGACCTCCCAATCGTTAGATTTTAGGTCTAACTTTTGGGGGTCGGTTCATTTGTCTAATTTCTATGAGGTTTAATTATTTAATCGAAGTCCCTATGCGACTTTGATTTATTTCTTGTTTGAATTAACTTCCTGTAATTTCATAGCACGAACCTTAAGTGGAAGTCCGAACAATGTGATGAAGCCTGATGCATCATTATGGTCATATAAATCACCAGTTGTGAAGCTTGCAAGTGACTCATTGTAAAGTGAGTATGGAGAAGTAGTACCAGCCTTTATGATGTTACCCTTGTAAAGCTTCATTTTAACTTCACCTGTTACATACTCCTGTGTTGATGTAACAAATGCTTGAACAGCCTCACGTAATGGTGTGAACCACTTTCCTTCGTAAACTATCTGAGAGAACTTATTTCCCATATCCTTCTTTGTTTCCATTGTAGCTCTGTCAAGTACAAGCTCCTCGAGCTGCTTGTGAGCCTCCATGAGGATTGTTCCACCTGGTGTCTCATATACACCACGTGATTTCATACCAACAACACGGTTTTCAACAATATCAATGATACCGATACCATGCTTGCCACCAAGCTTGTTTAACTCAGTAATTATTTCAGAAACCTTCATCTCTTTTCCGTTTAATGAAGTAGGAACACCCTTCTCAAATTTCATTGTAATATATTCGCCTTCATCTGGAGCCTTCTCAGGTGAAACGCCTAAAACTAATAAGTGATCGTAGTTTGGCTCGTTTGCAGGATCCTCAAGCTCGATACCCTCGTGGCTGATGTGCCATAAGTTACGGTCACGGCTGTAGCTTGAATCTGTGCCAAATGGTAGGTCAATACCGTGCTGCTTGCAGTATTCGATTTCTGCTTCACGTGAATCCATCTTCCAAAGGTCATTCATTCTCCAAGGAGCGATGATTTTAATGTCTGGAGCTAAAGCCTTGATACCAAGCTCGAAACGAATCTGATCATTTCCTTTTCCTGTAGCACCGTGACAAATAGCAACAGCACCTTCCTTACGAGCGATTTCAACAAGTCTCTTTGCGATAGCCGGACGAGCCATAGAAGTACCAAGTAAGTACTTGTTCTCGTATACAGCACCAGCCTGTACGCATGGCATAATGTATTCATCGCAGAACTCATCAACAATATTCTCTATGTATAACTTTGAAGCTCCTGATAACTTTGCTCTCTCGTCAAGACCATCTAACTCGTTTCCCTGACCACAGTCTATACAGCAGCAGATAACTTCGTAATCAAAATTTTCCTTTAACCATGGAATAATGGCAGTAGTATCAAGACCACCAGAGTAAGCTAAAACAACTTTTTCCTTCATGATAATTCCTCCTAATGAAATGTAATTTTTATGCATTTGAATGAATAAAAATTCATTATTATGCATAAAACTAAAAGTTTTTGAAAACTAGAATAAATATACTCCTAAATTGACTATTATGCAAGTCTTTTTTTATTTAAATAACTTAAATATATGTAAGGGTTTGATTCTTGTCAGGGAAATGAAAATCACTACTTTCTTCTATATAAAAAAGAAAATAAAAAAATACTTGCACAATATGCAAATGCTATGTATAATTATGAGAAGTAACGAGCCAAGCACATAAAAAAGTACGCTAGCGAGATTCTTTCTTGTGTATTTGGCGAGAGAACATTGATTTAGGAGGATTCACGTATGAAGACAAAGATTTTTATTGACGGAAGTGAAGGAACTACAGGACTTCGTATCTATGAGCGTTTTCAGGGACGAGATGATATCGAGTTGTTAAAAATAGACCCAGAATTAAGAAAGGATCCGGCAGAGAGAAAGAAACTTATCAATTCATCTGATATTACATTTTTATGTTTACCGGATGTGGCTGCTAAGGAATCTGTTTCATTGGTAGAGAATGATAATGTTGTAATTATTGACACATCTACTGCTCATCGTACTGACGAGGGTTGGGCATATGGATTTCCAGAGCTTTCTGAAGCGCACAAGGAAAAGATTGTTAAGGGAAAGAGAATTGCTGTGCCTGGATGCTATGCAACAGGATTTATATCTTTAGTATATCCGCTCGTTGCAGGTGGTATCTTACCAAAGGATTATCCGGTTAGCTGTTTTGGACTTTCTGGATATAGCGGAGCTGGTAAGAAAGCTATAGCAGTGTATGAAGGGGAAGACAAGCCAAAGGATTACAATTCTGGCAGAGTGTATGCTCTTACACAGCAGCACAAGCATTTAAAGGAAATGCAGAAGATAACAGGCTTAGACAGAGCTCCATTATTCTCACCTATAGTTGATGATTACTATAGCGGAATGGTTGTTAGTGTTCAGTTATATACAGATATGTTAGCAAAGAATGAAACTGTAGAAAGCCTGCTTGCATATTATGCAGATTACTACAAGAATCAGCCATTTATTAAAGTTTGCGAGCCTGATGATGAGGTTGCAGCCAGCGGATTTATTCCGGGAAATGGATTGTCAGGATGGGACGGTCTTAAGATTTATGTTACTGGAAATGAAGATAGAATTGTTATTTCGTCACAGTTTGATAACCTTGGAAAGGGAGCTTCCGGTGCAGCTATTGAGTGTATGAATCTTGTGCTTGGTTGCGAGCCTATGAAGGGATTGTGCTTATAAGATTAGAACATTTTATTGAAATAACATTTTGTTTTAGGAGGAAAAGCTATGAAGCAGATAGTAGGAGGCGTAACAGCTGCCAAGGGCTTTAGTGCTACTGGCCTTGCTGTTGGTATAAAGAAAAAAAGTGAGAAGAAGGATATGGCTCTTGTGTATAGTAGTGAGCCATGTAAGGTTGCCGGAACATTTACTAAGAATGTGGTTAAGGCAGCTTGTGTAAAGTATGATATGGATGTTGTAGAAAATAGTCCATTTGTTCAGGCGGTTGTAGTTAACAGCGGTATTGCTAATGCATGTACAGGAAAGCAGGGGTATGAGTACTGCGCCCTTACCTCAAAGGCTGCCGGCGAGAGCTTAAATATTCCTGAGAGTGCTGTTTTAGTTGGCTCAACAGGTGTTATAGGAGCGCAGCTTCCTATAGACAGAATCACAGAAGGTGTTAAGCTTATGACACCAATGCTTGGAAGCACAGTAGAGGATGGAACTCTGGCTGCAGAGGCTATTATGACCACTGATACACGCTCTAAGCAGATAGCATTTCAGGTGGAAATTGATGGGAAAACTGTTACAATCGGTGGCATGTGTAAAGGTTCAGGTATGATTCATCCTAATATGTGTACAATGCTTGCTTTTGTAACAACTGATGTTAACATTTCCAAGGAAATGCTTACAAAAGCGGTTAAAGCTAATGTTCAGGATACATTCAACATGGTTTCAGTCGATAGAGATACTTCTACAAATGATACAATGCTGGTTCTTGCAAACGGCCTTGCTGGAAATAATGAAATAACAGAGGAGGACGAAAACTTTAAGAAGTTTTCAGATGCTCTTTTAGCTGTAAATACATATCTTGCTAAGCAGATGGCAGGTGATGGAGAGGGTGCAACAGCTCTTTTTGAAGTAAAAGTTGTTGGCGCTGAGAGTAAGGAGCAGGCGGTTACAATTGCTAAATCGGTTGTTACATCAAATCTTGTTAAGACAGCAATTGCAGGTCATGATGCAAACTGGGGAAGAATACTTTGCGCAATGGGATATTCTGGTGCACAGTTTGACCCTGAGAAGGTTGATTTGTATTTCAAGAGTAGTGCCGGAGAGCTTAAGATTGTTGAGGATAGCGTTTCAACAGGATATAGCGAAGAGAAGGCTACAGAGATTTTATCGCAGCCGGAAATTACAGCGCTTATTGATATAAAGATGGGTAATGCAGAAGCTACAGCATGGGGCTGTGATTTGACACATGAATATATCAGTATTAATGCTGATTATCGTAGTTAAGCAGTGTGCAAAAAAAGTTAAACTATCAAGCGTAAAGGAGATAAGAACAATGACAGATAAGGAAATGGATTCATTAAAGGAAAAAGCAAACGTCCTCATAGAGGCATTGCCATACATTCAGAGATTCAACAGAAAGATTATCGTAGTTAAGTACGGCGGCAGCGCAATGGTTGACGAGGAGCTTAAGAGAAATGTTATAAAGGATGTGACACTCCTTAAGCTTGTAGGTTTTAAGCCTATTATCGTACATGGTGGTGGCAAGGAAATCAGCAAATGGGTAGAGCGTTCAGGTATGGAGCCAAAGTTCATAAATGGTCTTCGTGTTACTGATGCGGCTACTATGGAAATTGCTGAGATGGTTCTCGGAAAGGTTGGAAAGCAGCTTGTATCTTTAGTTGAGGAGCTTGGTGTAAAGGCTATTTCTATCAGCGGTAAGGATGGTAAGATGCTCACATGTACAAAGAAGCTTTCAAATGGTGAGGATATCGGATTTGTAGGTGAGGTTGAGACTGTTGATCCAAAGATTTTGTTTGATCTTATCGAAAAGGATTACCTTCCAATTGTAAGTCCAATAGGTCTTGATGAGAAGTTCCAGTCATACAATATTAATGCAGATGACGCAGCTTGTGCTATAGCTAGAGCTGTTAAGGCTGAAAAACTCGCATTCTTAACAGATATTGAGGGTGTTTACAAGGATCCAAAGGACCCATCAACTCTTATATCAGAGCTTCGCATTGGAGAGGCAAAAGAGCTTATCGGAAATGGAAATATCGGCGGAGGAATGCTTCCAAAGCTTAATAACTGTATAGATGCCATTGTAAATGGAGTTTCAAGAGTACATATTTTAGATGGTCGTATCCTTCACTGCCTTTTACTTGAAATTTTTACAAATAAAGGGATTGGGACAGCCATACTTAATGACGAAGATATGAAATTTTATACAGAATAGTTAAAAACTTCCAAAGTTTTCATTGTAAAATCATTAAAAATTGGTTACAATAGAAGAGTGATTTGTTTGATGTAAATCTTCTCGTAAATTGTTTATTTATGAGGAGGGAAAATTATTAAAAAATATGTGCGATATGTGATAATAACACTGTTTGCTGTTTTAGCAGGACTTGTATATAGCTGTGAGCGAAATACAGATGCAGTTATAGAGATAGATACCGGCTTAAGCGATAGCGAGGGTATACAACAAATGCCTGAGAATATATCAACAGATGGTGTGAATAATATATACGTTCATATAACAGGCTATGTCAATGCACCAGGTGTATATATGCTACCGGAAGGAAGTCGAGTGTTTGAAGCTATAAGGCAGGCAGGCGGTTTGTTGCCAGATGCCAGCGAGGAATACTTGAATCTGGCGGCAGTCTTGACAGATGGGCAAAAGATTGTGGTGCTATCTAAAGAAGAGGCGGAGACGGCAGAGGCTTTTATGGGGGAAGCTGGTATGACGGGCTCTGATGTGGGCAAGCTTGTTAATATTAATACGGCAGACAAGGAAAGTCTTATGACTTTACCAGGTATTGGCGAAAGTCGTGCAGAGAGTATCATTACATATAGAGAGAAAAATGGTAGATTCTTAAAGATTGAAGATATTATGAACGTATCAGGCATTAAACAAGCCGCTTTTGAAAAGCTAAAAGATTATATATGCACCGATTAGGAGGAAGTGAAATGGCGCACAAGGTATTGGTTGTGGATGATGAAAAATTAATCGTAAAGGGTTTAAAGTTCAGCTTAGAGCAGGATGGCATGGAAGTAGACTGTGCTTACGATGGAGAAGAGGCTGTAAAGTACATTGAGGAAAATCAGTATGATATTATTCTCTTAGACCTTATGCTTCCAAAGATGAATGGATACGAAGTGTGTCAGCATGTGAGAGCATTCTCAGATGTTCCGATTATTATGATCACTGCAAAAGGTGATGATATGGATAAGATATTAGGACTTGAATATGGTGCAGATGATTATATGACAAAGCCATTTAATATTCTTGAGGTAAAGGCAAGAATAAAGGCTATTATCAGAAGAAACAGCAAAAATAGAGATAAAGCTGCAGAGTCAAAGACTATAGAGTCTGGTGATTTAAAGATGGACCTTGATGGAAGAAGAATCTTCATTAAGGGTACAGAAGTTAACCTCACTGTGAAGGAGTTTGATTTACTTGAGCTTTTAGCTATGAATCCAAACAAAGTATATAGTAGAGAGAATCTTCTTAATACAGTATGGGGATATGAGTATCCGGGTGATGTAAGAACTGTTGATGTTCACATTAGAAGACTCAGAGAAAAGATTGAGGAAAATCCAGGTGAGCCTACATTTGTTCAGACAAAGTGGGGAGTAGGATATTACTTTAGCGCAGCGGAATAAAAAACAAAAGGAGATGTAGTCATGAAAAAGCTTCATAAACTTATGAATGTGATAAAAAGTCTCCGATTTAGAATAACATTTGTAATTATAGTGGCAGGAGTACTTCCTGTCACTTTATTAACTATGTTTGCATTATCTCAGTATAAGGCAGCATTAATAGAAGATAGATTAGAGGAACTCCAGAATGCATCAGTTCTTATGAAGAATGATATTTTGGCAGTGGCCTATTTGGAACAGGCAAGCTCTGATGCTGTAGACTCACAGATTGCCTTATTAGAGTCAACATACAATGGACGTATTATGATTATTAATAAGGATTTCGTGGTAGAGTATGATACTTATGATGTCGATACAGGTAAAACTGCGCTGGGAACAAATATAACTCAGTGCTTTAAGGGTACAAACTCAGCAGGCTTAAACGAGGAAGACCGTTCTATAGAGATTGCAATTGCGCTTATTGGAACTAATGATTCTGGTGGAGTATTGTATTTTGATTTTTCTATCAGCGATATAGATACAATGATTAGTGATTTGCAGGAAGATATATCAGTCATTTTGTTGGTTGTAGTAATAATAGTTATTGCAGTTGGTTTTGCAATATCGTTTTACGCAACTGTTCCTTATAAGAAAATGCAGGAGCATATTCGCCAGCTTGATGCCGGAAAGAGAGAAGAAAATTGGAAATCAGGTATAGATGAACTTGATAAGGTCAATGAGTCGGTGGAGGCGATAATTCTCAGATTGAAAAAAGTTGACGAATCCCGTGAGGAATTCGTATCCAATGTATCTCATGAGCTTAAGACACCTATTACATCAATGAAGGTTTTGGCAGATTCCCTTTTGGCTATGGGTGATGTACCAGCGGAAATGTATAAGGAATTTATGGAAGACATAGCATCTGAGATAGAGAGAGAAACAAGTATTATTAACGATTTGTTGGCTCTCGTGAGAATGAATAAAAGCTCATTGGAGTTACAGATTTCTGAAGTAAATATTGTAGAGCAGATAGAGATTGTTATAAAGAGAGTTACTCCTATTGCAGCAAAAAGAAATATAGATATATCTTTTGAGAATTTCAAGCCTGTAACTGCGGAGGTTGATCAGGTTAAAATGTCTATGGTTATTACAAATCTCATCGAAAATGCTGTTAAATACAATGTGCAGGACGGTTGGGTTAAGGTATCCTTGAATGCGGACCTTTCATATTTCTATTTAAAAGTATCGGATTCGGGTATCGGTATTCCAGAAGATGCACAAATGCAGGTATTTGACAGATTTTATAGAGTGGATAAGGCTCGTTCAAGGGAAACTGGCGGTACTGGTTTGGGACTAGCTATTACAAATACTGTTGTAAATATGCATAATGGTGAGATAAAGTTATACAGCAGGGAAGGTGAGGGCAGTACATTTACTGTCAGAATACCTTTGCACTACATGCCATAGGAGGTACATTATGAAGCTAAGAAGAATAATGCAGCCTTTAATGTGCGTATGTATATGCGTTATGGCAATGCTGGGATGTTCTAATGGGGCATCAGATAATGAGAATAACACAGCCAACAGTGGAGAGAAATCCTTTGATTATAATATTTACTGTATAAGTGAAGATGGTAATGAGCTTACTACCTGGGGATATAATGTTTCAAAATCCCAGTTAAGTGTATCTGATAAGGCAGTAGAACTTTTAGAGGCATTTTGTAAGGAACCTGCAAATGCAAAATGTACATCGGCTTTTGCGGAAAAGCTTAGGCATATTGATGTCTCTATAGATAGAGATGTAGCGTATGTAAATATAGATAAGAACTACAATAAGCTTGGTAGCTTAGAGAGATTGTTTCTAAGGGCTGGCGTAGTGCTTACATTGACGCAGATAGATGAAATTGAATATGTCTATTTTAAGGTAAATGGTCAGCCGTTAGCTGATTCAGAAGGAAATATGTTAGGCTATTTAAGTAAAAATAGCTTTGTTATGTATGATGAATCTATGCTTAGCGATAATCAGATTTCGCTGACATTATATTATGCCAATGATACAGGTGATAAGCTTGTTGGATATAGGCAGGATTATGCATATGATGGAAGTATGAGCAGAGAAGCGTTTATACTTGAATGTTTGGCGAAAAGTCCTTCGGTTGAGGGATTAAACAGGACGTTGCCAGAAGGTTTAGAGCTTAGAAATATTTATACTAATGATGGTATATGTTATGTTAATTTTGGAAGCAATATAAATAGCTCTACTGTATCCTTTATAGATGACGAAGTGATTCTTTATTCAATAGTTAATTCGTTGACTGAGCTTGATGGCGTGACAAAGGTTCAAATACTCATCGAGGGAAGTGTCGATACATTGTTTAGGAATGAATTTCCAATTGACCAGACATATAAGGTTAATCTTGATATTATAGAAAAGAGGTAACAGATATTAAAAGACCATTGTTATTAATGGTTGTTGCCCTTATTTGCGGAGAATTTACGGCGTTAGTAGGGATTGGAAGAAGCGTCGTATATATATTAATAGGGATAGTATTGATGGCTTTTGCAATTTGCATAGGCCTTGTTTTTGTGGGTAAAAATAGAAGAGGTGGAATTTTGATTAAATTTGTCAAGATGATTCCACTTCTATTTTTATGCGTAATCGTATTTTTTATAGGGTTTGTATTGTGTGGTAATAAGCAGGAAATATATGAAAAATATGATGGGTTGCAGTATGCGGATATACAGGAGGGAGAAGGGTATTCAGAAGGTATAAAAGTAAGTGGTGAGGTTCAATCTATTAAATATAAGTCGTATCAATACAATGTGGTTATAGACGCAGGCTATGGAGATGTATTGGCATATTTTTCAGATATAGGAGAAATCAAGCATGGAGTGCATATAGAAGTAGTCGGGGATATTGTACCTATGTCGGTAGCGACCAATCCTGGTAATTTTGATGAGAGGGAATATTTACATTCAAAGGGGATAATATTGAAGCTGACAGCAACAGGATTATACATAGAGGAACCAGATAATTATAATTGGCTGGAGGAAGCTATGTATAACCTTAGAATGAGATTTACTAGTGTGGTCGAAGATATTGCAACTGATAGTGAGCAAGGCATCATCCTGGCCATGGCACTGGGCGTTACTGGGGAGATAGACAAAGAGCAAAAGGAATTGTATTCGTTAAATGGAATAAGTCACATTTTAAGTATATCTGGGCTACATATATCTATAGTTGGAATGAGCATATATAAGCTGTTAAGAAAAAAATGCAGTTATGGAGCGTCAGCGATTGTCAGTGGACTATTAATGTATGCATTTTTGCTTCTGGCTGGCAGTCCTGTATCGGCAAAAAGAGCAGTGATTATGTTCATTGTACATATAATTGCAGATGTTATTGGGAGAAGATACGATTTGATAAATTCTGTAAGTCTTGCAGCTGTATTACTGCTCATTGATAACCCTTTCTTTATCTTGAATAGTTCATTTCAATTATCGTTCATGGCAATGGTGTCAGTATGTTTCGTGGCACCGGTGGTTTTAAATTACTTTAAGAAGAGTTTAAGCAGAATTATCAAAACGCTTGCAGAGGCTTTGATATTTAATATGTCACTAACATTTACTATGATGCCAATTAATAGCAGATTATTTTATAGACAATCGCCATATTCACCGCTTGTAAACTTGATTGTGGTGCCAATTATGGGAGTGGCATTAGGTGCATCGGTTTTAGGCATTGTCATAGGTTCGGTGTGGCCGTTAGCTGGTCAATTTTTTGTGGCATCAGCTGTATATATCATAAGATTTTATAACTGGATATGTGAATTGTTTTCAAATCTACCAGGGTATTCGGTCGTAACTGGCAATATAGAGACAGAGTGGACGATTGTGTATTACATAGTGCTCGCGATTCTGCTTTTGATAATGTGGTATGAGAACAAAAAAGAGGAAGAAATAATAGAACTCTACAAATGTGGAATGAAAACAAAACCAATGCACAAATATGAAGAAAATTACATAAAAAGCCAAAAAGCAAAAAGAAGATTTACACGTATTAAATTGGTGGGTGTGCTGGGACTTGTTTTTATTGTATATGGGCAAAAGGAAAACGGGTTTGCTATGTACTTTTTAGATGTCGGACAAGGAGATTGTATATACATAAGAAGTCAGGAGGGTAACGACTATCTTATAGACGGTGGAAGTACTGATGTAAAAAATGTGGGCGAGTATAGAATAGAAAGCTTTTTGGAGTATATGGACGTGGATGAGCTTGAATGCGTATTTATATCTCATTTAGATAGTGACCATATGTCTGGCATAGAAGAGATATTAGAAAGAGGTTTTATAGATATAGAAGAAATTGTCCTGCCAGATGTACCGGAAGAAATGAATATAGAAGAAAAGGAGAACTATATAGGTCTGGTGAATGTGGCAAAAAGAGCTGAAGCAGAGGTTGTATTTGTTGGAGAAGGTGATGAGATTGAAGAGTGCATAGATGGGGAAGAGGGAAATGAGGCGAAAGAAGAACTTTTGAAGTTTTATTGTGTAAGTCCTAATACAGAAGATTCCTATAGGGATATAAATGATGCTTCAATGGTACTTGTTATGAAGTATGGAGAATTAGGTGTGGTATTCACAGGAGATATAAGCTGTGAGGTGGAAAAAGCTATAAAAAGTAAGATGGGTGTTTTGTTAGATGGAACTAGCTATAGAGTCTTGAAGGTAGGGCATCATGGTTCAAAAGGGTCATCATCAGAAGATTTTTTAGGGGCGGTTTCTCCTGATGTGGCAGTTATATCTTGCGGCGAGGGGAATATGTATGGACACCCCCATGAGGAAGCGGTAAAACGATTGGAAGAAACTGAATGTGAATTGTACTTGACATATATACATGGAGCGGTAGCAATAAAGCAGGATGGAAATAGTGATTTTTTAATGAAAATATGGAAACCACCCGACTAAAGTCAAGAATTCATGGGAAAGTGGGATGTAGGAAAATTAGGTATACCGTGAATCAATTAAAACTATGAATTATATTTCAAATGGTGTATAATAGCTCAGTAGAGAACATAGGCAATGTGGCTGAGAGGAACAGATAGTCAATGAGAAAGATAAGTGAAGATATAAAAAATGGTACCTACGAGAAAGCGTATCTCATTTGTGGCACTGAGGAATATCTGAAAAAACAGTATAAAAATAAAATAAAGGAAGCTATATGTGGTGATGACACTATGAATTACTCTTATTTTGAGGGCAAGGATTGCGATGTGAAGGAAATTATAGGTATAGCAGAGACATTGCCTTTTTTTGCAGATAAGCGCCTTGTTATAATGGAGCATTCGGGCTTTTTTAAGTCGGCGTCAGATGCTATAAATGAGTATATGGACAATGTACCGGAGACCACATGTATGGTTTTTGTGGAGAACGAGATTGATAAGAGAAGTAAGCTTTATAAAAAGATAAAAGATATGGGATATATCTGCGAGATGGGAGAGCAGAATCAGGCTGCATTAGAGAAATGGATAGTTGGTATCTTGAATCAAAACCAAAAGAAGATAACAAAAAATAGTATTGAACTGTTTTTGAAATATGTTGGAAGCGATATGGAAAATATATCGATGGAGCTTGAGAAGTTAATTTGCTATTGTATGGATAAGGAAGTTATAGCAGATGAAGATATAGAGAATGTGTGTACAGTGCAGATTTCATCCAGAATTTTCGATATGATTGATGCTATGGCAGGAAAGGATAGAAAAAAGGCTTTGGCACTTTATTATGATCTCATTGCAATGAAAGAGCCTGCTATGCGTATATTGTTTATGCTTTCTAGACAATTTAATATAATGCTTCAGGTATGTGAATTGCAAGAACGCGGAGCGGATAATGGTACGATTGCTAAGGAAGCAGGAGTGCAGCCTTTTATAGTAGGAAAGATTATGCGTCAGCTAAAGAGCGGATTTAATGGAAAGCTTCTTGTGCAGGCGTTAAATGACTGTGTGAATATAGAAAATGATATAAAGAATGGTAGAATGGATGAGAAAGCAGGAGTAGAGATGATCCTTATCAAGTATAGTTAAGACGAATTTTGTTAATACAAAATTCCTCTCACCGGAGAGTTCTCACCAGATAAAAGCAAACAAAAAAGCAGGTTACCTCGTGCGAACACGAAAACCTGCTTCTTTGTTTATTTTTGCCTGGTTCTGAACTAAGCCATCTTGTTAACAGATGTTGCTAAACGAGAAACCTTTCTTGAAGCTGTATTCTTGTGGAATACGCCCTTTGAAGTTGCCATATCGATAGCCTTTGTTGCAGCCTTTAAAGCCTCAGCAGCAGCAGCCTTATCATTGTTAGCTACAGCAGCGTCAACCTTCTTTACAGCTGTCTTAACCTTAGACTTGATTGACTTGTTTCTTTCTGTTCTGATTCTTGCAACTTCTACTCTTTTCTTTGCTGACTTAATATTAGCCATTTTCATTACCTCCACAAAATGTAAATCTGTTTATTGTTCTATGATTTCTTTGAGAGAGTAAGAAATCATGTTGCTCTCATTCGTTAACGACCAAATGAAAGCCCAGATTGTTTACATGTAGACTATTGACTACTGCGGACAAAATGCAAACATCTTTTTCAGTTTACTAAGGATTGAAAATATTGTCAAGAAAAAATATAACATTATATTGTCAGACTTTAATGGACAATTTGTTGATTTTGTGGTACATTTATAATTAATAAATGAATGTGTAGAAAGGATGTTGCTATGAGAGATAAGTTGTATAAATTTATGGATTGGCGAAGCATTGAAGGTGTTTTGTATGCAGATATTGACAATCCTATGTCGGTATTAGGACCAAAGAATGTAAAAGGTGGTTGTGTCATTCAGGCACTTGTTCCGGATGCGGTAGAAGCCTATGTGCAGTATGAGGGTGAGACTACAAAGCATAAGATGGAAGAAGTTGAGGAGGGTGGATATTTTGCTGTATTGCTCTCTCAGAAGCTAAAGGGTGTGTATAAGATAATTGCTAATTATGCAAATGGCGAGTCATATCAGTACTATGATCCGTATCAGTTTGCACCAGATATTCCATTGCAGCAGCTTAAGAAGTTTAATGCAGGAATAAATTATGAAGTATACAAGTATTTAGGTGCACATCCAGCTAACAGGGATGGAGTCAAAGGTTATACATTTGCCGTTTGGGCTCCTATGGCAAAGCGCGTCAGTGTTGTCGGTGATTTTGACCAATGGGATGGCAGACGTCACATTATGGAAAGAATAGAAGATACAGGTGTATTTGCTATATTCATTCCGGGTGTTAAGGACGGGGACCTTTACAAGTATGAGATTAAGAAAAACGATGGTATGAACGTGCTAAAGGCGGACCCATATGGATTCTGCAGTCAGAAGAGACCGGACAACGCATCAGTTGTATGCGATATTGAAGGATTTAGATGGAGTGACAATCAGTGGATTAAGAAACGTGAAAAGCAGATTCCATCAGAGATGCCGATGTCTATATATGAGGTTCATTTGGGCTCATGGAAGAAGCCGGTGGCTGAGATTACAGAGCAGGAAGGTGAAGGTGAGCAGGTAGAGACAGATAGCAAGAGCTTATTCTACAATTATAGAGAACTTGCACCTATGCTATGTGATTACGTTAAGGATATGGGATATACACATATTGAGCTTATGCCTGTTATGGAGCATCCATTTGACGGTTCGTGGGGATATCAGGTGACTGGTTATTATGCGCCGACAGCCAGATATGGAACACCTGAGGATTTTATGTATTTTGTTGATTATATGCATAAGAATAATATTGGTGTTATCTTAGATTGGGTTCCAGCGCATTTCCCTAAGGATGAGTTTGGTTTGGCCAGATTTGATGGTACATGTCTCTATGAGCATTTAGACCCAAGACAGGGTGAACACCCACATTGGGGAACTCTTATATATAACTATGGTCGACCTGAGGTTTCAAACTTCCTTATTGCAAATGCTATGTTCTGGGTAAATGAGTATCATGCAGACGGAATAAGAATGGATGCTGTAGCGTCTATGCTTTATCTTGATTATGGCAAAAATGCAGGTGAGTGGGTTGCTAATATTTACGGTGGTCACGAAAACCTTGAGGCAGTGGAATTCCTTAAGCATTTGAATTCTCAGATGAAGAAGAGATGTCCGGGAGCGCTCGTTATAGCCGAGGAGTCTACAGCATGGGCAGCAGTTACCGGTGATGTGGAGCATGATGGACTTGGATTTGACTTTAAGTGGAATATGGGTTGGATGAATGACTTCTCAAGCTATATGAGATGTGATCCATATTTTAGAAAGAATAACTATAATCAGTTGACTTTTAGCATGCTTTATCAGTACAGTGAGGATTATATATTAGTATTTTCACATGATGAGGTAGTGCATGGTAAGGGCTCTATGATTGGTAAGATGCCAGGAGATAAGGAAAGCGTAAGATTTGCAAATCTTAGAGCAGCATATGGCTTTATGATGGCACACCCTGGTAAGAAGCTTCTCTTTATGGGGCAGGAATTTGGCTGCTACAGAGAATGGAGCGAGGAGCGAGAGCTTGACTGGAAGAGCTTGGATGCAGATAAGCACAAGCAGCTAGCAGATTATGTTAAGGCTTTAAATAAGTTGTATACATCAAATCCATCAATGTATGAGCAGGATGATGTACCAAATGGATTTGAGTGGATGAATTGTAACAATCCGGACCAAAGTACAGTATCATTTATGAGACGCGGAAAGAATAAGGATGATATGATTCTTGTGGTATGTAATTTTGATACGATTCAGCATGAAGAGTTTGTTATCGGAGTTCCTCAGGGCAAGTATAAAGAAATTTTAAATAGTGACGATATAAAGTTCGGTGGTAGTGGCTTTGTCAATTCTAGAACGAAAGTTACAAAGAAGGTTAAGGCGGATGGAAGACCTGACTCATTAACCATTAAGCTTGCACCGTTATCAGTTGCAATGTTTAAATTTTCGCCTGTAGCTGAGAAGGAAACTACAGCTAAGAAGGCGGCAGCACCAAAAAAGGAAGCTGCAGCAAAAAAGGTGGAAGCACCAAAAAAGGAAACTACAGCTAAGAAGGCAGAGACTCCAAAGAAGGAAACTACAGCTAAGAAGGCGGAAGCGCCTAAAAAGGAAGCGACACCAAAAAAGGCAGTAGTTGAAAAGAAAGATGCGGCAGCTAAAAAAGCTACAACCAAGAAGAAATAGTATCTTCTAAACTTATATATTTAGAGAATAAAGAAACATAAGAAAAGGAGAAAAAAATGAATTCATTTTTATTGTCCTCGTCAGCTGTCGAGGAAGCAAACAAGTTATTAGCAACAATTGAAGGTTATCTTCCTAAGGTGTTTGATTTTGCAGTTAAAATCGTAATAGCACTGGTACTTCTCGTTGTTGGAAAGATTATCATTAAGATGATACTTAAGTTCTGTGATAAATTCTTTACAAAGGCCGGTGTGGAAATCAGTATTAAGAGATTTTTAGAGTCGCTTATAAAGGTAGCTCTTTATGTAATACTTATTATTATTCTCTGTGGTCAGGTAGGAATTGATACAGCATCATTTATTGCTGTTCTTGGAACATTAGGCTTGACAGTAGGTCTTGCATTGCAGGGAAGCCTTTCAAATTTTGCCGGTGGTGTACTTATCATCATGCTTAAGCCATTCAGAGTTGGTGATTATATTGTCGACAATGGAACAGGTAGAGAAGGTACAGTTGAAAAGGTAGATTTATTCTATACAAAGCTTATTACTCCAGACAATAGAGCTATTTCGATTCCTAATGGTTCATTATCTAACTCGGCAATTACAAATGTATCTGCATTTGATACAAGAAGAGTAGATGTAGCATTTGGTATTGGCTATGGTGAAGATGTTGAGAAGGCTAAGGCACTTCTTTTAGACATTGCTAAGAATGATGAGGCAGTATTAAGTAACCCAGAGACAGTAGCAGTGACAACAGAGCTTGCTGCAAGTCAGGTGACAATCACAGTGCGTGCTTGGTGTAAGTCAGGCGATTATTGGGCTGTATACTCTCGTATTATGGAGAATGGTAAGAAAGTACTTGATGCCAATGGTATTGAGATTCCATTTGAGCAGTTACAGGTTCACATTGCGAAATAATTTGTTAATCACCCACTAAAAGAGGGGTGGAAAACAGAAAATAAAATGCTAAGATTATCTCACGTTAAGCGGTCGTGGTATGCTTGACGTGAGATATCTATATTTAGGAAAGAGCCGAATTCATCGGCTGGGATAGAAAGTGCATTGATATGTTTGGGAAGGCATATCAATGCACTTTTTATCATATATGAACTCTCTTGTACAATTATTTAAAATGTGATAGAATATGGACGTTATTCAATTAAACACATATGGAGGAATTATCATGAAGCTTTGGGGCGGAAGATTTACTAAGGAAGAAAATCAGTTAGTACATAATTTTAACGCATCAATTTCTTTTGATCAGAAATTTTATAAGCAGGATATAGAGGGCAGTATTGCTCATGTTACACAGCTTGGTGCTGTAGGTATTATCTCAGATGAGGATATGAAAAAGATTATAGAAGGTCTTAAGGGAATTAGGGCTGATATAGAGTCTGGAAAGCTTGAAATCACAGAGGAGAGCGAGGATATCCATTCATTTGTAGAGGCTAATCTTATTGAGAGAATAGGGGAGCCGGGAAAGAAGCTTCACACAGGCAGAAGTAGAAATGATCAGGTTGCTCTTGATATGAAGCTTTACACAAGAGATGAGGTGACAGAGGTAGATGGCTTACTTAAGAATCTTCTCAATGTTATCCATAGAATAATGAAGGAAAATGTAGATACATATATGCCTGGTTTCACACACCTTCAGAAAGCACAGCCTATTACACTTGCACATCATTTTGGCGCATATTTTGAGATGTTTAAGAGAGACAGAGACCGTCTTAAGGATATTTATAAGAGAATGAACTACTGTCCTATCGGTTCAGGTGCTTTGGCAGGAACAACATATCCACTTGATAGAAATCTTACAGCGTCACTCTTAGGATTTGAGGGACCAACTCTAAACAGTATGGATTCTGTTTCAGACAGAGATTACCTTATTGAATTTTTAAGTGCTATGTCTACAATTATGATGCATTTAAGCAGATTTTCAGAGGAAATAATCATCTGGAATAGTAATGAGTATAGATTTGTTGAGCTTGATGATGCTTATAGTACCGGAAGCAGCATTATGCCACAGAAGAAAAACCCTGATATTGCAGAGCTTGTAAGAGGTAAGACTGGTAGGGTATATGGTGCGCTTATGTCATTACTCACAACAATGAAGGGACTTCCACTTGCGTATAATAAGGATATGCAGGAGGATAAGGAGTTTACATTTGATGCAATCGATACAACTAAGGGCTGTATATCACTTTTTACAGGTATGATTGACACAATGAGCTTCAACAAAGATAATATGGAAGCTAGTGCTAAAAATGGATTTACTAATGCTACAGATGCAGCTGATTATCTTGTTGGTAAGGGTGTTCCATTTAGAGATGCCCATGGTATTGTAGGTCAGCTTGTACTTTTCTGTATTGAGAAGGATATCGCACTTGATGATATGACTCTTGATGAATACAAGGCAATCAGTCCGGTATTTGAGGAAGATATTTACAAAGCAATAAGTCTTAAGACATGTGTAGAAAAGAGAATGACTATCGGAGCTCCTGGTATGGAGGCAATGAAGAAGGTCATTGAAATTAATGAAAAGTATCTTATGAACTAATTTTATATTAAAGAAAAACGGCTATCTGACAATGAACCGTCCCCGAAAGTTAGACCTAAAATCTAACCATTGAGGGACGGTTCATTATGTTCAGATAGCTTTTTTGTTATCCTAATTTATTGACATAAGCCATAAAAAGGAATATACTATAACTAGTGTTACATAACGTTGGTTTTGAAAGTCTTTACGATGTTGAAAAGAGGTGAAAGGTTATGCCGCCGAAAGCGAAATATACAAGGGAAGAGATTGTGCAGGAAGCCTTTCAGATGACAAGAGAAAAAGGAATTGAAGCAGTTGCTGCAAGAGAGTTGGGAAAGAGACTTGGTACATCTTCTTCGCCTATATTTACGGCATTTAAAAATATGGAAGAGTTGCAATCAGAAGTTAGAAAGATGGCAATGAAAAAGTTTGAGTCATATGTAAGTGATGCTATGAACTATACACCTGTGTTTAAATACGTGGGAATAAAGATTATACAGTTTGCCATGGAGGAGCCAAAGCTTTTTCAGCTCTTGTATATGATGGAACATAGTGAAAGTCAGAAATATGAAGATTTAATGGTAGAACTTGGTGAGACATATGATGTGTGTATTCAGGTACTAGAGAAAGAGTATGATTTGACAAACGATGAAGCAAAGATGCTTTTTAGACAGGTCTGGCTTTCTACATTTGGCATATGTGTACTATCAGCTGGTAAGGTTTGTCACTTTACACCTGATGAACTGACACAAATGCTTGGTATGGAGTTTCAAGGTATGCTCATGCTAATTAAATCAGGAGCATATAAAACCATTAAGGTTGACAGTAAGAAAACAGAAAATTAAAGGGCGAGTATTTTATATATTATACAAAGGAGGTCTGATAATGATAATTGAGCATTGTAAGCTGCAGATAGGATGTATGCTTATTATATTGTTTATTCTATTTGTATACATTAAAGAATGTAAAAGATTTAATCAGAGGCATAAGTTTTCACTATTCGATTCTTTATTGATATTTGCCATAGTATTCGTATTCTTTGATGGTGCCACAGCGTATACCGTAAATCAACCTGAGCTTGTAGGTGGAGCTGTTAATGCAGTACTACATATGTTTTTTTTACTTAGCATAGATACATATATTTTTATGTTATTTTTGTATATGTTATCCATAACAGAAGGATTTCCTAAAAGGAAAAGCAGAGTATTGTTAATATGTACGCCATTTATATTGAATGTGATTAGTGTTATCGCTAATATACCTAAGCTGGAATATCGAACTGGAGAGATAAGTAATTACTCTATGGGCGTATCAGCGTATACGTGTTTTGTAATGGCTGGAGTGTATATATTGTTTACATTGGCAATATTTATCGGCAGATGGAAGTATATAGAAGGTCACAAGCGAATTAATATACTTACATATCTTTTGATTTTACTTGGAATTACAGTGGTTCAGATGATATATCCACAGGCATTAATTACCAGTGTGGGTGCCACAATAATTGTATTAGGTGCCTATATAAATCAGGAAAATCCTTCAGTAAAAGAGCTATCTCATTATCACAGTGAAATGGTTATGGGATTTGCGACACTTGTAGAGAATAAGGATGGAAGTACTGGTGGTCACATAAAAAGAACGACTATGTACGTAAAGTTATTGGCGAAGGAGCTTAGAAAAAGAGGTTATTACAAGGATGTCCTGACGAAGGACTATATGGAGAATTTGTTTAAGGCAGCGCCTATGCATGATATAGGAAAGATTTCAGTTCCGGATGTGGTATTGCAAAAGCCTGGAAGGCTTACACCGGAGGAGTTTGAGATTATAAAAACCCATACAGTCAGTGGTGGCAGGATTATAAATGAAACCTTTGGACATCTTGGAAATGAGCAGTATAGAAAGATGGCTTACGAGGTGGCATATTATCATCATGAAAAGTGGAATGGAAAAGGTTATCCTTGTGGATTACATAGGAAAGACATACCGCTTTGTGCCAGAATTATGGCCATAGCAGATGTGTTTGACGCATTGTCAGAGAAGAGATGCTACAGGGATGCAATGCCCCTTGATAAGTGCTTTGAAATTATACAAGAAGGAAGTGGACAGGATTTTGACCCAATGCTTGTAGAAGTATTCTTGGACATTAGAGACAAAGTAGAGGAAGCCTATAACGGAGAAAATAAATACAAAGAGAAAAGGAGCTAGAGAGATTATGGAAAATAACGGAGTTTTAAGAGAAAACGAAAAACAGGCAAATCTTGTAGTTGCCAAGGTTATGAGAGTAACCTTTTTAATGTTTATTCTTATTTACATTTTAAATGTAATAGGAATATTCGTAGTAGACAGCTTTATTATGACAGTAGCATTTATAGGAGGAAGTGCACTCTTACTTCTTCCAACATTACTGGTGAATATATTAAAGAAAGACCAGCCTTATGTAAAGTTCGTCAATGTTATTTGCAGCGTTGTGTTTGTTACTTTACTTAGTATAACACTTACATTTCACGTTGTTGTAATATACGTTTATCCCATTGCAATTGCAAGCCTTTACTTTTCAAAGAAGTTAAACATTATAGCTACAGCACTTACTGTAGTAGGAGTTTCAGTAGGTCAGGTGTTAGCATTTAATATGCAGACATTAATAGATAAAAATTTTGATGTTATGAATGATGTACTTATCTATGGTGTTGTTCCAAGAGCTTTAGTTCTTGTTGCTGTGGCAGCTATATTTACAATGCTTTGTTCTAGAACAGCATCTATGCTTTCAAACCTTATGGGTGCAGAGGAGCAGAAACGCGTCCTTGACCATATGAACAGAATGCAGGAAAATGCAGCTGAGACTTCTGATGTCTTATTTAATATGGTAAATGAATTAGCAGGCATTACAAATAACTCATTAAGTGCAAATCAAAAGATTGTTGAAGAGGCAGAGAATCTTCTTAAGGGTTCTGTTGAGAATACAGATGCAGTAGAGAATGCTGATGAGAAGATTGCTGATATAGCAAATCAGCTTTTGGAGTTAAGCAGTATGAATGAAAAGATGGCTCAGCTGACAGACTATATTGGTGAGAATATATCTGAAAATCAGAGTCGTATGGATGAAGCTACATTGGGAATGGAGCAGATAAGTAATAGTACAGACCAATGTAAAGAAATTATCAGTAATCTCGGCGAGCAGACAAAGGAGATTATTGGTATTACTCAAACAATTACAGGTATTTCAAACAGAACAAATATCCTGGCATTAAATGCTACAATTGAGGCGGCAAGAGCCGGTGAGCAGGGCAAGGGCTTTGCAGTTGTTGCAGAGGAAATACAGAAGCTTTCTGAACAGACGAAAACAGCAGTTGAGAGCATTGGTGCTATCGTTCGTCAGGTAGTTGAAAATACAGAGAGTGCTGTGCAGGCAATGGAGCAGAATGTACAGTATACACAGAAGGGTATGGAAGACATAAGAAAAGCAAATGAGTCATCTATGCTTATTACAACATCAAATGAACAGTTGGTAGAGCAGGTACATGCAGTTGACAAGGTAGCTCATATCATTAAGGAAAAGAGTGATGAAATGTCAAATAATATGAAGCAAATCAGCAATAATACGCAGATGAACTGTGATGCTGTAGAACATGTGACTGCTGCCAGTCAGGAAAACAGCGCCGGTGTTGAGAGCCTTGCAGAGATAGTTGAGCAGATAAAGGGAATATCTGAACAGTTAAATAAGGTAGTACAGGGTTAAAGGGAAATAGAATATATGATAATGACAAGTCCTTGAAAACGTTACGTTTTCAAGGACTTGAATTTTATATTAATATTTTTGACAGTAAACAGGCATTCTTAACAAAATATTAATATTAAAAACCTAAAATAAACACAACCATTTTTTATAATGTGGTGTTATAATATGTGATAATTATACATTAAGGAGAAAACTATGTCAGCAAATTACATAAAATTTCAGGATGTAAAAAAGAGTTATGGCAGTGGAAATGCACAGATTAACGCCTTGGCTGGAGTTGATTTTGAGATAGAAAAAGGTGAGTTTTGTATATTGCTTGGTTCATCAGGTGCAGGAAAAACTACACTGTTAAATATGCTTGGAGGAATGGATACTGTTACAAGTGGACATATAGAGTTTGATGGCAGAGAGGTATCTGCCTTTGGGAAGAAGGAGCTTATAGAATACCGTCGTCATGATGTTGGATTTGTATTTCAGTTTTATAATCTGATTCCAAATCTTACGGCTCTTGAAAATGTTGAAATAGCGGCACAGCTGTGTAAGAATCCTATTCCGGCGGCTGAAGCGTTGGATATGGTTGGTTTAAGTGAAAGAGCAAATAATTTTCCTGCACAGCTGTCCGGTGGTGAGCAGCAGAGAGTTGCCATAGCACGTGCCTTAGCAAAAAATCCTAGGCTTCTTCTATGTGATGAACCTACAGGCGCATTAGATTACGTAACAGGAAAGGCTGTACTTAAGCTTCTTTATGACCTTAGTAAAAAGAGGGGTACAACAGTTATTATCATTACACATAATCAGGCTATTGCGCCTATGGCAGACCGTATTATAAAAATAAAGAGTGGCAAGATTTTGTCAAACGAATTGAACAGCAATATAACGCCGATTGATGAGATTGAGTGGTGATAATTATGAAGAGTTCCATTATTAAGATGACGCTGCGTAGCATACGCACTTTTTTGGGAAGATATATGGCAATTCTTTTAATTGTGGCACTTAGTGCAGGATTTTTTGCAGGTCTTAAGATAACTAAGGATGCCATGTGGAACACTTGTGATATATATCTTTCAGAGCAAAGCTTTTATGATTTTAGATTATATTCAACCCTTGGATTTACGGAAGAAGATATCTCATCCTTTAAGGAGCTAGACGGTGTCTTAAAGGTTGAGGGTATGATTAGCGGGGATGCCTTAATAAACCATGATAGTGGCAATAAGGCATTTAAGTTTATGTCTGTTCCTGAGTTTATAAATATGCCATCTATCACAGAGGGAAGAATGCCTGAGAATGTCAATGAATGTGTTGTAGATGACGAGGTCTACACTAAAGGCGATATAGGTAAGGTTATAAAGATATCCCAAGAGAATAGCGATGAGGTGGCAGGGCAGTTTACTGAAAAGGAATTTACTATTGTTGGACTTGTAGATTCGCCGGTTTATATGGGCATAGAGCGAGGAACAACAAATATCGGAAGTGGTGCCCTTAGCGGTTTTGCTTATATTCCTACAGAAGGTTTTACAAGTGAGGTATATACTGAGGTAGATATAACCCTTAATGAGACTGGATACATTTATAGTGATGAGTATAATGACATAATAGATAGTCATATTGACAGGATAACAGAGAGATGTGAGAAACTGGCTAATGACAGATATAATTCGCTTTTGGAGAAAAATCAGCTGACACCGGAGATGGCAGAGCAGCTGGGGATGGAAAAACCGGAAACATTCGTGTTAACCAGAAGTGAAAACTCGGGCTATGTAAGCTTTGAGAGCGATACATCTATAGTGAGCGGAATAGCCAATATATTCCCTGTATTTTTCATTATGATAGCAATGCTTGTGTGCATGACAACTATGACGAGGATGGTTGATGAGGAGCGTACACAGATTGGTGTATTAAAGGCTATGGGCTTTAGCAACATGAAGGTTATTGCAAAATATCTTCTCTACGCAGGCAGTGCAACAATTATTGGATGGACAATAGGATTTTTCCTATGTACATGGGGATTACCTAAGATATTCTGGTATGCATACAATGCCATATATGATTTTGCTCCGATGGCATATTTGTTTAGTCCGTTAATGGCGTCATTGACATTGATGGTGTCACTTTTAGGAATTCTTGGAAGCACATATATTTCATGCCGAAAAGAGCTTATGAGCATGCCGGCTAAGCTTATTAGACCACGCGCGGCAAAAAAGGGTAAGAGAATACTCTTGGAGAGATTATCTATACTTTGGAAGAGATTGTCGTTCTTACAAAAGATTACACTAAGAAATATGTTCCGTTACAAGAAGAGACTTATTATGATGCTTGTGGGAATAAGCTGCTGTACAGGTCTTTTGGTGACGGGCTTTGGTGTAGGTGACTCCATGACAAACATAGCTGATATTCAATATGATGATATACAGAAATATGATTTAAACGCCGTGTTTGATGTGAATAAGAAGGAAGAGCTGTGTGAAAGTCTTGATGAACTGAAGGATGTAGAGGATTATATTACATGTTCATCTCAGTATGTAGATTTGCTGGGAGATGAGATATTAGGCTCTGTAAACATGTTGATATTCAATAAGGATTTAGACATTTCAAATTTCTGGGATTTTCATAATGGTGATGAAAAGATTGATTATCCAGATAAGAATGAAGCTATAATCAACACAAAGGCAGCAGAAAAGCTGGACTTATCTGTAGGAGATAAAATAGAGATTAGAGATCCGGATATGAAAATATGCGAAGTGACGATAAGCGCTATATTTGATAATCACGTATATAATTATATTGTTATCTCACCGGATACATATGATGAGGCATTCGGGGAATGGCAGGAGAACACAATACTGGTATCAACAGAAGGTGATGTAGAAGCATTAGCTGAAAAGATAAATGAGTTAGATGCCGTTTCAAGTGTTACCCATCTTGCAAACACAAGAAAGATGGTTGATGGCGCACTATCCAGCTTGGATTATATAATACTTATGGTAGTATTGTTTTCGGCGGCATTAGCATTTATAGTTATCTTTAATCTGACAAATATCAATATAGCAGAGAGAAGCAGAGAGATAGCAACAGTACAGGTTCTCGGCTTCTACACAAAGGAAACGGAAAGCTATGTATTGAGGGAAAATGTTGTTTTATCAGTGCTTGCGAGCTTTATAGGTTTACCTCTTGGTATTGTGTTTCACACAATAGTTATGAGTATGGTGAAGATAGACTTGGTGGCATTTAATATGATAATAGACCCGACAAGCTATATATATGCGGTTATTGGTACTGTCATATTTGCATTAATCGTTAATGTCATTATGAGAAGGCAGATTGGAAAGATTCATATGGCAGAATCATTGAAGGCAGTAGAGTAGAAAAAAATATTGACATAAGAAAATGAAATGGTATACTAGCCATATAGTTTAATAGCAAAGGCGATGATTGGAACAAGTAGTTCTTGGGAATACCTACAGAAAGTAGCCGGATGATGAGAGGCGCAGGTGATACTTAGAAGCGAATACATCCATGAGCTTCGCACCGAATGATTATAATTAGTTTAGTAGGCTGCGACGGAGGGCAACCGTTACATTGTCAGGGTTTAGTGATTAGTATCACAGAACCTGCTAAGGCATTATGTGTGAGCATAATGTGAATTAAGGTGGTAACACGGGTTTTTTGCTCGTCCTTTCTATGGAAGGACGAGCTTTTTTATCATATAGGAAAGTTCTCGAGGAGAACTTCCTATATGATAAAAAACGCTCCGCGAGGATGCGCAGAAACGCATAAGGAAATTGTCACTTCGTGACATGCGTTTCGCGCCAAAGCGGAGCAAGTCCCTCTAGAT
>JAFSIA010000008.1 GCA_017440045.1 Lachnospiraceae bacterium | reverse complement strand
ACCATTGCTGAAATCTCCTGTGGAGAATACTTCTTATCATCAATTGTTACTCTGTAATCAGAGCCCATATGTCTCTTGATAGATGAAATTGTCTTGTCTGCGTTTGTAACTGCCTGACGCTTAGCTGGATCACCAACAAGTCTCTCACCTGTCTTTGTGAATGCAACTACTGAAGGTGTTGTTCTGATACCTTCTGTATTTGCGATAACAGTTGGCTTTCCACCTTCCATAACTGCTACACATGAATTTGTTGTTCCTAAATCAATACCAATAATTTTACTCATTTTCTTTTCCTCCTAAACAAATAATTAAACTATGTGGGTCCTCACTTCCGTTCGGACTGTCACGAGTGGTCTGCTTCGCAGCTTCCTCGTGACTTAGTTCTCTACTTTGACCATGCTGTATCTGACAACTGTCTCACGATACATATATCCTTTTTGGAATTCCTCAGAGATAATATTCTCTCCGTAGTTCTCATCCTCGCCATGCATTACTGCATTGTGAAGATTTGGATCAAATTCCTTCCCTACTGCCTCTATAGGTGTAACACCTGCTTCTTCAAGAGCCTTCATCATCTGCTTGTAAACTTTATCCATTCCTTCTGCAAATGGCTGACTCTTTTCCTCTTCACTCAAGGTCGCCAAACCTCTCTCGAAGCTGTCAACAATCGGTAAAACTCTCTCGATTATACTCTTTGCACCAACCTCAAACATAGCTGCCTTCTCTTTTTCAGTTCTCTTTCTGAAATTATCAAACTCAGCAAATGTTCTCATATACTTGTCATTGAGTTCCTCTATAAGAATATCCTTCTTGTCTTTCTTTTCCTCTTCTTTAGCCGCGTCCTCCTCAGCGCCTGCCTCGGTCTCCTCTTCTACAGAAGCTTCTTCACCAGCATTATCTGCTGTATCTGTCGCATCAGCTGCCACTGTTTCTTCCTCCACTGTAGCTTCCGCTACATCAGGCTTATTCTCAGCGACATCTTCTACTTTTTTCTTAGCCACTTCCTACTCCTCCTTACTCTTTTTTCTTGTATACTGAATCTAAGGTATTTTTAAACTCTTTTAAAGTATCTACGACCTTTTCGTAGTCCATTCTCTTTGGTCCTATAATTCCTATAGTTCCCTGTACACCTTCCTCCAACTCGTAAGTTGCTGTGATAACACTACAATCCTTCATAGTCTTAACAGGTGTCTCCTCGCCGATATACACTTTTATCTCGCGATTGTCATCATCTCTGTCAACAAGGCTTGATAGCATCTGCTTCTCTTCGAATGTGCTTATAAGCTCCTTTGCTCTGCTACTGTCGCTTAGCTCCGGATACCTGAAAATATTTGTAGCACCACTCGTGTATATCTCAAGATTATCCTCACTGCTTATAGCCTCTGCCACCGCATCTAAAACACTTCTGGCTAAATCCAGCTGCGCTCCAGCCTGACCATTCATTTTTGATATTATGGAAAGATTAATCTCCTCTAATGTCAGCCCATTAAGATTGCTGTTAAAAAGGATATTTAACTTAAGCAATGTCTCATTATCAATCTCTTCATTTACATCAATAATCTTATTCTTTATAATGTTTCCTTCAAGAACCATTACACAGAGCATTTTGTGATTTTCAACCTGTGAAAGCTGTATAAACTTAAGTCTGTTTTTGTGAATAGATGGTGCAGAAATCATCGCTGCATAGCTGGTATTATTTGCCAGCATCTTTGCCATATTCTTAAGTAAGGTTTCAACCTTATCCACCTTTTCATTAAGAAATTCACGCATATCGTCAACTTCTTTTTCCTTTTCCTTAAGCTCCTGCTCTTTTTCTTTCATCATATTGTCCACATAGAGACGATAGCCTTTGTCTGAAGGTATTCGACCAGCTGATGTATGCGGCTGGATAATATATCCAAGCTCCTCTAGGTCAGCCATCTCATTTCGGATAGTCGCAGGACTCAGATTCAAGTCTGTATACTTTGAAATAGTTCTAGAGCCTACTGGTTCACCTGTATCCAGATAATTGCGGATAATTCCTTGAAGTATTTTCAGTTTTCTCTCATCTAACTCCACCGTACAACCTCCTTTATTATTCTACCTTTTCTTGTCTGTTAGCACTCATTTTGTTAGAGTGCTAACATTGACTATACATAAAATATCACTTACCACTTGGGTTGTCAAGTAGTAAGTGATAGATTTTTCACATATTATATTATGGCATGTATGGTTCATGTATATATTTCACTTCACCAGCTTCGTTAAGATATAGAATCCAATGTACCTTATATCCTCTGTTCCGCTCGTAGTTTAAAATATCTTTATAATCAATTATTCCATAGCGATTAGCATATTCATAAAATGCCCATACTTCTACATCTTCAGCTAATTTAAATTCCTTCCTCTCATATGTGTAATCAAAATATGCATCGTTATTTTCATATGGATATGTTTTGACTTCATTGATAAGCTCCATTGCTATCTCACCTTCATCTACTTCCATAATATAACCCCTATTTCCCTCTATAAACTTATCAAACCCTTCTCTATCTTCTAAATAATCGTATTCCTCCAACACTTCCACCCATTGGATAGTAGCTTCCTCTCCTTCTGTTTTTTCAATAGTATATCTATTTGCTTTTTGAATATACTTTTCTATACGTCCATCTCTCTCAACCTCGTCATCTTTACCCAGCGTCACTTGGTAAATTACGATATTATCTCGATGACATCTCATAATATAAATGTTGTCATCATCATCCATACATACATTATATACAAAACCCAATTCCGAATCATCTCTTCCTGTATAGTCATATACAGCATAGCTAATTCTCTCTCCCTCTGAATTATATTTGCTAATATATCTCTCAATATAAATCTGTTCTACTTCTTCCAACATAGCTGTCTTCTTCTCGTATAAATAATAATTCCCATAATCATCCTTTTTAATAAGTTTCATATAGGTATTGTCAAAGAAATCGCTCTCATCTTTCAAAAAAGATATTAGTTCATTTGATACTTCCATTTTATTCGGTGAATACCAATCCCCTGTCTCTACAAGCTTTCCCTGTCGAGTATATACCTCAGACATGTCATGTGGATATGTTGCATCGCTTACATAATTTATAATATATCCGTCCTCAGTGCAATGTATCGCCCAAGGCTCTCTCTCTTTATTAATAGAAAATTTGAGTTTAAGGGTATTTTCTTCATATACTAATACCTGGCTCGACACAGGGTCTAAAATAACAAATTCTCCATTCATACCCAATTTAAATTCTGCCGGACCTCTGTCAATGCCTGAATATAACTGATAATCATAATATATGTCACATCCCTCACCTACAGGTATGGTACACACTGGTTCATACGCAGAATATATCTTAGGCTCGTCAACTGTCTTACATTCTTTATCCAATTTAGGAAATACAACAAAAACCATAATACATATTGCCAAAATCATTGCTGCTAAAATAATACAATATTTTATTCCCTTTTTCATATTTATCCCCTCCTTACTGCATATCTGGCGTTCTCACATAATTTGGATTAACTGCCATATAATATATATCCTCTCCATTTACTGAAAACGCTACCGCCATATCTTCAACCATATCATTCATCCTGTATACAGCCACCTGTATCGTCTCATCTTCAAAAATGTCCTTGTTTCTGTTCTCCACATAATATGTATCTATTTTCTCTCCAAGTCCGGTCTTCTCTACATCTACACCTGTCACTATCTGATACATCTTTCCTCCGTAATTAATGTTTCCTATAGCCGTTGCTATGGCATAATACTTGTTTGTTATCTTACCATCCTCCGTCAATCCGACATCGAACACACTCACATCTATTACGCTAGCTTTATGCTCTGTCGATTCCTCTTCATTCCTTTGAATTACTTCTTTATTTGTCTCATATATAGATGCTGATACCAACACCAACACCACACAAGCTGCCAAAAATTTTGCTGTTTCAACAAGACATCTTACAGGAAAGCTCCTCTTTTTCCCTTCCACTATCTCAAGCTCGCTTCGCGCTATAAGTTCATCATCTATATCATTTATACTTTCTAATATCTTTTCTACATCTAACATACATATCCCTCACTTTCCAGATACTTCTTTAGTTCCTTCCTTGTTCTGCTAAGTGATGTCATTACATTGCCAGTGGACACTTTGTATCTTTTTGCTATCTCTTCCATAGTTTCATTGAAGAAATATCTTCGTACAAAGAAATTACTTCTTTGCACCGGCTGTTTTTTTAGAAAATCACTAATTATACTTGATAGCTCTTTTTCCAGATACTCTGATTCTATATTCTTACTGGCATCAGGTATACACAAGGCAATTTCTTCGTATATGTCATCCATGTTGCTTCCTCCTCTTTTGATGGAGGTTTTTGACTTATATTTATTAATCGCCAAATTCCTAGCTATCTTAGCTAAAAACACCTTGAAATTGTCTGGTCTTAGAGGTGGAATAGCCTGCCATACCTTAAACCATGTATCATTAACACATTCCTTGGAATCCTCGCTATCCCCCAAAACATTTTCTGCAATTTTCTTGCAGTATTTTCCATATTTTTCTTCTGTATACTTTATCGCACTTTCGTCACGACTGAAGTACAACTCTATTATCTTTTGGTCAGTCATTTTACACCACCTTATTATGTCGTTCTATAATATAAGACAACTTTTATCACAAACCCTTACACATTATTTTACAAAATTTTCCGAAGATATAAATTACTTTTTCAAATACTGAAATACCCTGTGGATTTTCTATTATCCACAGGGCACATATTTTGTCTACATTTTACTTATTCTGATTCAATGCAACCGGTATCTTTTCATCAAAAACCATCTCTATTTTTTCCATATATATGTCTAATGACTTATTCCAATTAGAGTACGCCACATCATTGCGATGATCACTTAAAATATTTTTTCCAACCAAAAATTTACCCAGATAGTTTGTAACCTTTCTAGCTCCTTCATGATTTAAATGATCGCCCTTATCACGTGTATCCATTGTCCAATCTATAGGGACTTCCTCTGTCATAAGGTTCATATCTATATATTCTAAACCATACTTGTCTGCAATTTCCTGTATTCCATTATGTCTGGCATAATTACAGTTTAAGACACTCGGTGTGCTTACCAGTATAAGCTGCACACCCTTTTCTTCACAGAACTCAGCGATTTCATCCATATATATCTGATTCATAATCGAAACACTCTCTACCTCTGTTGTTTCTATCATATATGGTTCATTTGGAATACCCTTTACTATGTCTTTACCACGGTATCCCTTGTAATTGTTTATACTTGTATATCTTATGTCACCTTTGAAATCTGCAAAAGTTATATCCTTCCAGCGGTCATGATATCTAAAAACAGGAAATTCACACTGTATACCAGATGCAATAGCGTCACCTACAGAAAACTTTCTGTATAAGGTATCTGTTTCTAATAAAACTATCTTAGGCGACTGATTTTCAAATGCCAGCTCCAAATAACGAAGCGTGTCATACATAAACTGCCCATATGAACCGCAAAGGTATGATGTTATTCCATAATCCTTGTATAACAGCATAGGCGAAATAGCTGTGTGAGACAGACTGTCACCTAAAACCAATACATCAATTGTATTCTTTTTTTCACTTAAAATACCGTTAGCACTCTCATCCTCAATACCTGCCTCGTAGGTATTATTCTTTGGTGCCAAAACAGGATGAAGGGCTGTGAGAATAATCATAAGACCAGCCAAAAAGGCTACACATCTAAGTATCTGTTTAAAAACCTTCATTTCCCTTTACCTCCTAGAAGTTTGCATATATAGGGTCTACAGGAACATATCCTCTGCCATATGCACCAAATATAATTATAAATATAATAAGTGCATAATATATTCCCCAGCGAAGTACTACATTTCTCTTCGCAATTCCCTCTCTTACGTTAATATCTTTTTCTTTAAATATGCTAATAACCAGAACAATCAATAAGGTTATGCCTACGATAATGAAATCCTCTATGTCCATACCTAACTTCAATATTGTTTCATCCTTAAAGGATGCAAGGCTAAAGTTAGTAATTAAACTCTTAAACATACTAAGTCCTGCACTGAGGCCGTTAGCACGGAAGAACATCTCACCAATAACAACCAATATAACTGTTCTAACAACAGAAAATGTGTGATAAGCTATACCTTCCCTATTAATGTGTAGCTTTTCTAAAAGCTTTTTAGCATATGGCTCAACAATATTTCCTGATAAAATCAATACAAAATGGTACATTCCAAAGAAAATGTAATTCCATCCGGCTCCATGCCAGAGACCGTTACAAAGCCAAACGCAAAACAGCGCTACAGCTCCAGCCACAAGTGGTCCCAAGTGGTTACCAATATGTTTTCTGGCCTTTGATGTAAGCTTCTTAAGTGGCTTAGACATTGATAATGGATAGAATATATAATCCTTGAAAAATGTTCCCAATGTAATATGCCATCTTGCCCAGAAATCTGACACTGATTTAGAGAAAAATGGCTGTCTGAAATTCTCTGGAAGCCTGATATTAAAAATCTGGGCTGTTCCTATTACTAAATCCATAGTTCCTGAGAATTCCATATATAACTGTACTGTATAACAAATAGCTGCTACAGCGACTATTCCACCATCATATTGATTGCCAGAATCAAATACATTTTTTATAAGAATATTCAATCTATCAGCCACAACGATTTTCTTTAACATACCGTAAAGAATTCGCTGTATGCCCATTGTCAATCCATTATAATTTGTCCTTTCACCGGCGTATAAGGCATGGGCTGTTTCCCCATATCTACAAATCGGTCCTTCCATAATTGTCGGAAAGAATCCCATGTACAAGGCAACTCTTGACATATTCCTATCTGCACTGATTATCTCTCTATATACATCAAATATATATGATACTGCCTGAAGTGTATAAAAAGATATTCCAATAGGCATAAGTATCTTAGGTATATTTAATGTAACTGGTACATCAAACGCAGCAAATATAGAATTGATATTTTCCATAAAAAATGGCGTATATTTAACTACAAGTAATATTCCTATATGTAATAATACTCCAAACAAAACCACTCGTCTCTGTTTTGTCTGATACAGGCTTTTTAGTTCCTTTTTCTCTGTTTTTTCAACCAGCTTAAGCTTAGCATTTCTCTCTGCCTGCAAATCCGTAAGCCATAATCCGATATGATGTACGGATAATGTAGAAAATAACAGATATAACAATAGCTTTCCACTTATGCTGAAAAAGAATACATAACTGCCTATAAGCAATACAAATGGTCTGTATTTCTTTGGAAAAATGTTATATAAAATAACCACGCTTGGTAGAAATACAACTACATATAGTATTGAAAAAAAACTGCTCATTTTTAGTCTTCCTCTTGAAGTCTTGTTATCATATCATACATAGCCTTAGCAGAATTGAAATTATCTGGGATAATCTCTACAGTAGGAATTGTAATATCAAACTCATCCTCAAGCTCTGCTACAAGAGCAATAATAGCCATTGAGTCTAAAATATGATCATCAATAAGAGTCTCACATGTCTCATAATCTGCTGCTGGCTGAATGTCCTCTAAAATCTCAATTAATCTTTCCATTTTCTTTTTACTCCTTTTGTAAATTATTTTTTATTATTCTTAATAGTTCGGTGTATTTATAGGATGAGTCGGTGATGTTTTCCTTACACTTTTATGTTTTTTATACTCATCTATAAAAACAATTTCTGGTAAATCACGACTCAAAAATAGCGCAATTCCTTCTGTCATACAGTAAGCACCTGTATTATCGAATACTATTACATCATCAAGCTTCAAATCCATAATAGGCAGCTGCTTAACTAATATATCATTAACAGTGCAAAGAGAGCCGCACAAATTCCAATTATTTATGACACCATCTTCTCTTTCCGGGTACATATGACAAAGGGGATGCTTCATAGCCATAGATTGTCCAAAAAAAACAAGCTGATTAATACCACCGTCTACTATGGCATAGTTCTGTCCCTTGTTCGTTTTCATATCAACTACTTTAGTCAGATAAGAACCACAGCTGGCTGCAATACTTCTTCCAAGCTCCAAAGTAATTTTTGACTTAAAGTTCATCTCACGTATAAGATTTGAAAACTCATTTAAATATTCATCCTCGTCAAAATCTTCACCCTGGAAATACGTAACAGGAAATCCCGGACCAAACTCCAATTCCTCCGGTGTAAAATCCAATTCTTCCTTCAACGTTTGTAAAAATTCATCAACATGCTCCAGCTCACGCTTTTGCTTTTTTAGTGACGTCTTCTGAGTTCCTGAGAAAAACTGTATGCCGCAAATATCAAGAAGCTCATTTTCTCTTACTTCTTTGATAATATCCTTAATCTCGTCTTCAGTCATTCCAAACTGATTTCCACTTGTAAGTCGAGGCATAATTTTTATTTTCGTACCTGCCTTCTTTGACGCATCCACAAGTAACCTATACTGAACCATAGATTCCGCGCTATATATCCCTATAGGAACTTCTTTGTCCATCAAATCATTTACAACTGATGGCGTCTTATATACACCTGAAAATATTATTTTTTCCATAGGCATTTTAAGCTCTCTGCATATACTGAGTTCTCCCGGAGAACAAACCTCGAAACGGTCTATTATATCGTCTAATTCCTTCATAATAAAGGTGTTTGCTTTCACTGCGTAGCATAGCGAAACATTTTCCGGCAGCCTTTCCTTTAAATACGCAACTCTTTTTCTCAGAATACCTATATCAAACACATACATAGGTGTTTGATAACTATTTAATAATTCCTTAACTGTTTCTGTATTCATCTCGCTCCCCCTATCTTGCCATAAGAGCTTTTCTATCTATTTTGCCATTCTTTGTAAGAGGCATCTCATCAACCTTGCGTAATGCATTAGGTATCATAAATATTGGAAGCTTCTCTGACATTTTTCCGTGAAGCTCTTTTTTGTCAATATCTCCAACGTAAAATCCATAAAGCTTACTCTTTATGTCATCAAATATGCAGCATACACGCTCCACGCCTTCGATTTGAGCCATAGCAGCCTCAACTTCCTCCAATTCGATACGGTGACCCATATGTTTTATCTGGAAATCCTTTCTGCCACAGAAGCTTATCTCTCCTTTGGCATTATATTTACCTAAATCTCCTGTGCGATAAATCATATCTATATATCTATCATTTAATGGATTTTGCACAAAATGCTTATCAGTCTGCTCTTTTGCCCTATAATATCCAAGGGCAAGAGCTGTTCCTCTAACACATATTTCTCCTGCTTTGCCCTGCTCCGTCACCTCAGCATCTGTATCATCCAATAAAAATACGTGTTCATTTGGAAATGCATTGCCAATAGGTACGCCATCCGAATAATCTCGATTTCTATCTATTATATGATATGTACAGTTACATGTAATCTCTGTAGGTCCATACAGGTTGACAAATGTTGCATTAGGCAAATGCTCCATCCACGAATTCAAATGCTTTAACGGCATTACCTCTCCACTAAAAAGTATCTTATTAACTGTCTCTGGTACTTTATAATCAAGCCCATGAAAGGTACTTATAAGACAAAGTGCAGAAACTGCCCATATCATTGTGGTAACCTTATTATCACATATATAATCAAGCAGCTCTACAGGCTTTGAAAACAATGGCCTTGGAACAATAACAAGTGTTGCTCCTGTCTTTAATGAAGAATATATGTCCTTTACAGATACATCGAAATCAAATGGCGCCTGATTTCCTATTCTGTCCTCTTCACCGATAGAAAATAATTCTGTAAACACATTAATGAAATCTATGACACTTCTGTGGCTCACCACAACGCCTTTTGGAACTCCAGTTGAACCTGATGTAAAATTTGCATACAGTGGGTCCGTATCAACAGCCTTCATTCTTATATCTCGTAAACCTTCTTCATTTATAGAATGCTTTTTCAAATCTTCAATAAAGAGGATTTTCTCCTCCGATACAAGCGACTTTGCTATATCCACATATTTTTCATCTGTCACTATATATTCTGCTTCCAAAACCGACTGAACCTGAGTTAATCTCACTATTGGCAGTTCTGGATTCAAAAGCACATAAAAACAGCCTGCATATGCACTTCCCAGAAAAGTAGACAGTGTATCTGTGCCTTTATCAGCCAATACAGCTATCGGTGTGCGCATCCTTGCATAATCAGAAAGTGCACTACCAATGCGTCTACTGTTTTCCATAAGCTCTGCATATGTCAAGCTACTATTTTCATCTATAACTGCAGTTTTTTCTGCATATAAATCAACGCTTTTTTCAAGCCATTCAAGTACATTGTACATTTTTTGTCTGACTCCTTATCTCCCCGTATTTGTGCAATAAAACACAACAAAGCAATGATACTTAAAATCCTATAAATAGTCAAGTCTATTTAGGGTTTTTAAGATTTTCTTAAGGTTTATTTCAAACGTATTTTTGTAAAATTTCCTATATGCTAAAGAAAAGTGAAACATAAGTCTCACTTTTCTTCATATATTACCTTGCATTATTAATTATTTCAATAAGCTCTGCTGCGTTTTCATTACCGGATTCTGATGCCTTGGTAGCCCATTGCAATGCCAGCTCTAAGTTCTTCTCCACACCGTATCCATTGTAAAATAAAAATGCAACATTATACATAGCGACGGCATTTCCGACTTCCGCTGACTTTAAATACCATTCCATAGCCTTTGCATCATCTCTGCTTACACCTATAGCTTTTCTGTACATATATCCAACTCTATTCATAGCATTTGCATTTCCTGCCTCTGCTGACTTAAGCGACCATTCCATTGCCTTTGCATAATCTCTCTCTACGCCTTCGCCATTCTGATACATTGCTGCCAAGCTGTTCATAGCCTCATCGTCTCCGATATTTGCAGCCTTAGTATACCACTCTATGGCCTTTGCTCCATTTGTCTCCACACCATTTTCGCCATATCTATATATGTATGCCAATGAATTCATCGCTGATAAATTATCTACTGCTGCAGCTTTTTCATACCATTGAATAGCTGTTGTCATATCAGTCTCAACACCCCATGCATATCTGTATGCATTGGCTATATTACTCATAGCTGTAGCGTATCCCAAATTAGCTGACTTTATATACCAAGCCATAGCTGTCTCATAATTCTGCTCCACGCCATATCCATAATGATATAAAATACCAATCATATTCATCGCTGTTCTATCTCTGTATTCCACAGCCTTCTGGAAGTTTTGCATCGCCTTTGTATAATCAACCTCGACACCACTTCCATCATAATATATATTTCCGATTTGACAGTATGCCTGTCCTACAAATTCAGGCTCTTCACCTGTAATACTCTTCTCGTAGTATGCTAAAACCTCATCATAGTATTCTTCGCTATTTTCCTCTGTCAAATAGTAGGCTGCCAGACCGTTATTAGCTTCCAGACACCCTTCCTTTACTGCATTCTCAAAGAATTCTAACGCTTTAGCTCTATCTTTCTCAACTCCCTGACCATTCAAGTAAAGATATCCCATTCCTAACTTAGCCAATAGGTTTCCCCCTTCATCTGCAAGCTTGTAATGTTCCATTGCCTTTACATAGTCAGCTTCAATACCCAAAGCATAATCATACATATAGCCAAGATAGTAATTTGCATCTGCATTTTCTTTTTCTGCCGACTCTGTAAATTTTTCTAAAGCGGCTGCGTAATCAATCTCTTTTCCATTAAGTCCATACAGCAAATCACGGCCTTCATTTGCTTCTGCCAAGCCCGGTACCTCTGTAGTAGTCTCTGTCTCATTACCTGCCCCAGCGCCACAGCCTGTCAATGCCATAATTATAGTTGCTGCTAATCCTAAAAAACAAATTCTTTTCTTCATAGTACTTTCTTCTTTTCGTATATTATTTATTATAATTTGTATAAACATTCTTCATATTACCACATTTTACTTACTTCTACAACCTCCCATTATGCCATTTTATTTCGCACGAAATAGGCAGCGATTACTCTCTGCCTATTCCGTGTGATTTAAATTGGGTATATATTGGGTTACTGGTTTTCTTGAATCTTCTTAACACCAAATCTACGTCCTATAAGGATTGCTGCTGATCCAAATAAGAGAATTAAATTCCATGCCACATTACTTGTGTCGCCTGTGCCTGGTGTTCCTGCATAAGGAATAATGAAATCAAGTTCTTCCTCTTCTTCCTCTGGATCTTCTGGGTCTTCTGGTGTTGGCTCCTCTGTTGATGTCTCTGGCTCTCCCGCAAAAGGAATCTGTGTTGTTATCTCCTCCTCTTCAGGATCTTCTGGATCATCTGGAGTTGTTGTCTCAAACTCAGTTGTCTCTTCATCTACAAACTCTGGTGGTGTTGTTGTCTCTTCCGGTGTTGTTGTCTCCACTGGTGTTGTTGTCTCTTCCGGTGTTGTTGTCTCCACTGGTGTTGTTGTCTCTTCTGGTGTTGTTGTCTCTTCCGGTGTTGTTGTTTCCACTGGTGTTGTTGTCTCCACTGGTGTTGTTGTCTCTTCTGGTGTTGTTGTCTCTTCCGGTGTTGTTGTCTCCACCGGTGTTGTTGTCTCTTCCGGTGT